>NZ_CP026372.1:3377500-3677500 GCF_002953135.1 Sphingobium sp. SCG-1 | reverse complement strand
AGCGGCGAGCGTTGCTTCGCGCTGATCGATGTCCGCCTGTGAAATAAAACCACGTCCAACGAGCTGACGCGCGCGGTCCAACTGCGTTTTGGCAAGCTTGGCATCCGCCCGTGCAACGCCTATTTGCGCCGCTAACGAACGTGCCTGCTCAGATTGAACCGAGCGCTCGATCACGGCAAGCGACTGTCCAGCCTTCACCCAATCGCCGGGTTGAACCAGCACGCGGACTACTTCACCGCCTTCTCCAACAACACCAACCGGCATATCGATCCGTGCATTAAGTGACCCGGTGGCTGTCACTGTACCTTGAAAGGCGGATTGCCCAGGACTTAGCACGGTGACGACGGGCGCCACGACCGTGGCTCCGGCACTACCGGTATCCCCAGCACCGCTGTTCCGGCCAAACAAGAGAGTAGCAGCGATAACGACCACTGCAGCTACGATCAGCGCAAGAAAAATTCGACGGCGCTTGCGGGCGCGAAGCGTCTCGGGATCAAAACGCTCCATGTCGACATCGCTCGCAAAATGTGTTTCGTAATTCATGCTGGTCCACTCTTCTGCATGGCAGCCAAATCAAGCGACCTGAGCCTCCGCATCCTGCAAGCTGTATTATCTGAATATAGCACCGTTCTCAAGCAAGAAAACGGTATCATCATAATCGTTGTTCTATGCAGCGCCCCAAGGATGATTGATCCGGTTTACAATCATTTGCAAGCGCAGGTGCACCCATAACGGGGCAAATGTGAGCGATCGAAGTGATACTGTTGCGGAACGATCACACTCATAGTTCGATGTGCCATGAGGAGATTCGTTCGGCAGACGACCCAAAAAAAAGGCCCGCCGATCGGCGAGCCTTTTAGAAGGTTTGCCTGAGCGTGCGGTTACCGCACGCTGCCGCGACGAAACAGGTTGACGATAGCGAGCAATACCACTGCACCGATGAATGACGCGATCAGCGACGACAGGCTGAAGTCGCTATTGTTGATGGTGCCGCCACTGAGGACCAGACCTGCCAGAAACGCGCCGACGATCCCGACGATGATGTTCAGGAAAATGCCCTGCTGCGCATCCGTGCGCATCACAATGCTGGCCAGCCAACCGATTACGCCGCCAATTACGAGCCAGATAATAAGGTTCATGATGTTCTCCTCCGTCCAAGCATCCCCCAGCCCGGCTAATCTGAGGAGCTAAACGGCGGACGGGGCGGGGCGTTCCATGTTTCGGGCAAAAGATTATTTCGGTCGGCAAAGTATTGGCGCGATACGAATAAAAATAGCCGCCTGCGCAGGGCAGGCGGCCGGCTTCATCCTCTCACGGACTTGGGATCAGAATTTCTGCTGGCGCTCGTACAGCGACTTATAGTGCTGGATGCGTGTCACGCGCAGGCCCGGCATGCCCGATCGATCGACAGCGCGCTGCCACCCGGCAAATTCCTCCAGCGTCAGCGAATAACGGGCGCAGGCTTCGTCGACCGTCAGCAGGCCACCGTTTACTGCGGCAACCACCTCTGCCTTGCGGCGAACGACCCAGCGCGTCGTGCCGGCCGGTGGCAGGCTGTCGAGGGTCAGCGGTTCGCCCAGGGGGCCAACAACTTGTGCGGGGCGTATTTTCTGATTCTCGAACATTCTCACCTCAATAACGGCACCGGGTTCCGGCTCTTCCGGATTTCCACCGGTCGGAACATGCGGTCACTTGTGCAACACAGCGCTGAACATCGGCTAAAGCGCCACGGTAAACGCCATCTTCACTACTCTCTCCCCACCGTCAGATTCTGTGCGACCAGCGGATTGAAGCTGCCCGCGAGACAAGCGGCGTCGATCACGCCGTTCGTTCCCATTTTCGTGTCCGCGCCGAATATCCCGGCGAGGACATGGATTTTATCGTCCTGCCGCTCCTGCCCCCGCAGGAAAGATGCCATGCGGCGTGCCGTCGGGCTGCCTGCCTGTTGCGCCGACGAAGCGGCGAGCAGAACGGCAAGATCGGCGGTCCATACAGCCCCCGGTGGCAATGCGCCGGTAGCCTTAAGGGCCAACATCCTGGAAAAACTCAAATCCATGAAAGTCGTTGTAGAGGAGAAAGGATAAGGCCCGGTAAATCGGCCGGTCATCACCTGTTAGGGGGTCTGAAGACGTCGTTAAGAAGGGTAGAAAGCCGTGTATTTTCAGGCTATGGGCGAGCCATCATGCAGGGTGATTTTCAACTGGAGCCGCCATTTTCGGCACGGCGGATCGTCGTCGCCATGTCGGGCGGCGTGGATTCCAGCGTGGTTGCGGCGCTGGCGGCACGCACCGGCGCGGAAACGATTGGGGTCACGCTTCAGCTTTACGATCATGGCGCGGCAACCGGGCGGACGGGAAGTTGCTGCGCGGGGCAGGACATTCGTGATGCCCGAGCCGTTGCAGATCGCCTAGGCATCGCGCACTATGTATTTGATTATGAAAGCAAATTCCGTGATTCTGTGATCGCTGACTTTGCCGACGAATATATGGTGGGCCGTACGCCGATCCCTTGCGTGAAATGCAATATGAGCGTCAAGTTCACCGACTTGTTTGCACTTGCCCGCGACCTGGGCGCGGATTGCCTTGCGACTGGTCACTATGTGCGCCGGGTGATGGGCGCGCACGGGCCGGAACTCCATCGCGCCGTCGATGCTGCACGTGACCAGAGCTATTTTCTGTTCGCAACCACTGCGGAGCAACTTGATTATCTCCGCTTTCCGCTGGGTGGCATGCCGAAACCTCAAGTCCGCGCGATTGCAGAGGAACTGGGGCTTGCGGTTGCGATGAAGCCGGACAGTCAGGACATCTGCTTCGTTCCCGATGGCGACTATGCAAAAATCGTACGGAGCGTCCGCCCCGACGCTGACGAAGGCGGTCCGATAGTGCATGTCGATGGCCGGGAGCTGGGTCAGCATCGCGGACTGATCCACTACACCGTTGGCCAGCGTAAAGGGCTGGAGATCGGCGGACAGGCAGCGCCGCTGTATGTCGTTCGCCTGGATCCGGCGCGCAAGGCCGTGGTGGTGGGTCCAAAGGCGGCGCTTGCCGTTGCATCGGCATCGCTTACCGACATCAACTGGTTGGGTCGTGATTTTTCCGGGCCGCTGACGGCCAAGGTCCGGTCGATGGCGCGGCCCGTGCCTGCGCGGCTGGATGACGGAAAGTTGATTTTCGATACGCCAGAGTTGGGGGTTGCACCAGGGCAAGCTGCTGTCTTCTACAATGGCGAGCGCGTGCTGGGGGGAGGCTGGATCGCTGAAACGCAGGCGGCGATGCTGGACGTGGCCGCCTAGCGTAGCTTAAATTCCACTCGGGCTGAGCGAAGTCGAAGCCTTGTACTGAACGAATTGAAGTGTGCTTCACCTCCGGCTCGGCATACCCCCCGCGACTTCGCTTCGCTCGAATCCCGACAGTTTATTCCAGCAAACATCCAAACCCCGCCCGATATCGTGCGGTCCGATTCGCCATCAGTGGCACGCGTGCGGTCACGGATCTGTCGCTCGGCGAATCGGTGAGGCTCACGATCTCCATGCCCGGCTCGGTGTCGCCCTTGCAGCTTTGCATGTCGCGGCCCTCGACATAGCGGCACGAGCAGGTCATCCGCGCCCCATAGCCTGCGCCGACCTGCGCCTTGGCCTGCCACACACGCCAGTTCCAGGCGAGCGCCGCCATCAGCACTATGGCAAGAACAAGGGCGACGAAACGCCAGCGACGACTGTTCGACATGCCTCCCCTTTCCGCGACGCCATGCTATGAGCCGCGCCATGAAGACGAAAACCGCAGTCCGCGCAAGCCTCGCGCTGCTCCCGCTCGCGCTATTGGCAAGCGTCGTCTCCGGGCAGCAGAAATCGTCGGGCCTCTACACCGTCGACGCCGACGATGCTGTTCCGGAAGGCGCGTTACGCGGCGCCATTGACGGCATCTTCGATGCGGAGGACATGGGCGATACGCGCGCCTTGATCGTCGTGCATGACGGTAAGATTATTGCCGAGCGTTACGCATCTGGTTTTGGACCGGATACGAAGCAACTCTCCTGGTCAATGGCAAAGACAGTGACGGCGGTTCTCGTGGGCCTGATGGTTTCAGATGGTCGCCTCGCGCTCGATTCGCCCGCGCCCGTGCCCGCATGGAGCCAGGCGGGCGACCCGAGGAGCGGGATTACCCTGCGGCAGTTGCTCACAATGTCCTCCGGCCTCGCCCATGCCGAGGATGCGGACGATGCGGGCGGCGCGATTGCTGATGCCGATACGCCGCGAATGCTTTTCACCGATGGCGTTGCGGACATGGCGGGCTATGCCGAAGCCAAGCCGATGGCGCAGCACCCCGGCACGCACTTCAACTACAGCACCGCAACCACTGTTATCCTGAGCGACATCCTGACACGGATGCTGACCGGTAGCACCGACCCCGAAAAGCGCCGCGCGGCTATGATGCAGTTTATTGAAGGGCGTTTGAAACAACCGGTGGGCCTTGCAAGCCTGACGCCGGAATTCGACGCACGCGGCACTATGATCGGCGGCAGCATCATGCACATGACGGCACGCGATTACGCGAGCTTCGGCGAGTTCCTCCGCAACAAGGGCCGCGCTAATGGACGTCAGATCCTTTCACAGCGCTGGGTCCAGTTCATGAAGACGCCGAGTTCGCAAAATCCCGCTTATGGCGGCCACCTGTGGCTGAACCGGCCGAGCGACCGCAGCCCGTTGTTTCCCGATGATGCCCCACGCAGCCTTTTTGCCTGCGTCGGACACAACGGACAGTACATCCTCGTTTCACCGGCTCAGCGTCTGACTGTAGTGCGGCTGGGCGTCTCGGACAGTGCGGAGCGCAAGCCATTGCGGACTGCGCTCGCCAAGCTGGTGGGACTGTTCCCGCGCTAGTTACAGTCTCCCGTATTTCGCTTCAAATCCGGCGATATCCCCGGCTGCCAGATATTTTGCCTGATCGATCCAATGGTCCCGGATTGGCCGGCCCTTGAAGTTGCCCAGGCGCGCGTCAATGGCGGCTAAATCTGTGTCGGTCCACTCTGCGATCTGCGCATAACGTGTGACGCCGAGTTCTCCCAGCAAGGCAGCGAGTTTGGGGCCTACGCCCTTCATTTTCAGCAGATTGTCCGACCCATCGAGCTGGGTCGTCGCGGCAGGCGTGATGGGAACCATCACGGTAGGGACAACGGCGTCTGCTATCACGGCTTCGGGTAGGGGCGGCGCGCTAACCGGGATCGGATCGACGGTCGGTAGCGGTGGCGCGGTTGGATCGGCGATGGGCGGCGAAGTGATCGTGGGCGTAGACGACGTTCCAGAAGTAGAGTCGACCGCGTCCTCACTACTTTTCCTGCCGAACAGCAGATAAAGCACTACGATGAGCACCAGCAGGGCAATTACCAACCACAGGCCGTAGGTCGTCACGAAGTCGTTCATGGGTTCAGCCTCCTGTGTCGCATCGACCCTAGGACAAGTTCTCGGATCATGCCACGGCTTCGCGTTCGATTTCGCGCCAGCCTATGTCGCGGCGGCAAAAGCCTGTCGCAAAATCAATCGCGTCCACTGCGGCATAAGCCTTAGCTTGCGCCTCTCGCACCGTTGCGCCAGTCGCGGTCACATTCAGCACGCGGCCGCCACTGGCGACAAGAGTGTCGCTCACGAGCGACGTACCCGCATGGAAAACCTTTGCGCCGGCGGCCTCAGCGGTTTCGATGCCGGTAATACTGCCGCCTTTTTCTGGGGTGCCGGGATAGCCATTGGCGGCCATTACGACCGTGAGCGCTGAGTCAGCGGAGAGGGTGACGGTCGGATGCTGTGCCAACTTGCCCTGAGCTACGGCGAGCAGCAGCGTCACGAGATCGTCCTGCAACCGCATCATCAGCACCTGACATTCCGGGTCGCCAAAGCGCGCATTATATTCGATGAGCTTTGGCCCTGTCGGGGTCAGCATCAGGCCAGCGTAGAGCACGCCGCTATAAGGCATCCCCTCCGCCGCCATCGTCGCGACAGTCGGCTTGATTATCTCCCCGATCACCCGCGCCTCCAGCGCAGGGGTAAGAACGGGCGCGGGACTATATGCGCCCATGCCGCCGGTGTTTGGGCCGGTGTCCCCATCGCCCACGCGCTTGTGATCCTGTGCCGATCCGAAGGGCAGGATAGAGGTGCCGTCCGTCAGCGCAAAGAAGCTGGCTTCCTCGCCCGTCATGAATTCTTCGATCACCACCTCCGCCCCGGCATCGCCGAAGCTGCCGGAGAACATATCTTCGAGCGCTGCTTCAGCTTCGGCACGGGTCATCGCGATGATGACTCCCTTGCCCGCCGCGAGACCGTCTGCCTTAATGACTACGGGCAAGCCGAAGGGCGCAAGAGCGCCGATACCCTCGGCCTTGCTGGTAACGCGCACATACCCGGCGGTGGGAATACTTGCCCGGCGACACAGATCCTTGGTAAAGCCCTTCGATCCCTCCAGCTGTGCTGCCAGCCGCGACGGCCCGAACACCGGCACGCCTGCTTCGCGAAGACTATCCGCTAGCCCATCGACCAGGGGCGCTTCCGGCCCGATCACCACAAGGCCGATGCGCTGGTCCGCGCAAAATGCCAAAACTGCCGCATGATCTGTCGCGGCAAGGTCGACCAGTACGCTATGTTGCGCTATGCCGGGATTGCCGGGCGCAGCGAACAGCGTGTCGCACGCCGGTGATTGCGCCAGCTTCCACGCCAGCGCATGTTCGCGCCCGCCGCTGCCAAGCAAGAGGATGTTCATCGCCACTATGTCCCCGGAATTTGAGTCTGCCTATGATCCGTCGGGCCGCCTGTTAGCGGAGGATACGCCGGGCGACAACGCGCCGCCGCTATCGGTGAGCGAATTGGCGTCGCGATTGAAGCGCACGGTCGAGGATCGCTTTGGCCATGTAAAGCTGCGCGGGGAGATTTCCGGCTATAAAAAGGCGGCGTCGGGTCACGTCTATCTGTGCCTGAAGGACGACAGCGCCGTGATCGATGGCGTAATGTGGAAGGGCGGGGCAGGGCGGCTTGCCTTTGCCCCCGCCGATGGCATCGAAGTCGTCGCCACGGGGAAGCTCACCACCTATCCCGGCCGTTCGAAATATCAGATCGTCATCGAGAAGATGGAACTGGCGGGCGAAGGCGCGCTCATGCAGTTGCTCGAACGCCTAAAACAGAAACTCGCCGCCGAAGGATTGTTTGCGGCGGAGCGTAAGAAGCCGCTGCCATTCCTGCCCAAAGTGATCGGCGTAGTCACATCCCCCACCGGCGCTGTCATCCGCGACATTTTGCACAGGCTGGAGGATCGCTGCCCCACGCATGTCCTCGTCTGGCCGGTGCTGGTGCAGGGGGAGGGGGCCGCCGCACAGATTGCCAATGCCGTGCGCGGCTTCGACGCCATGCCCCTCGACGGCCCGGTGCCACGTCCCGATCTGGTGATCGTCGCGCGCGGCGGCGGATCGATCGAGGATCTGTGGTCCTTCAACGAGGAAGTTGTCGTCCGGGCGGTCGCGGGTTGCTCGATCCCGATCATCAGCGCCGTGGGGCATGAGACCGACACGACCCTTTGCGACTTCGCCGCCGACGTGCGCGCGCCGACCCCCACGGCGGCAGCGGAAATCGCCGTACCCGTCCGCGCCGACCTGATGGCGATGCTTACCGAGCAGGGTCTGCGCGCAGGTCGTGCCGTCCGCCGCAACGCCACGCAAGCACGCGAGCGGTTGGAGACGCAGGTCCGCCTGCTCCCCGCGCCCGATGCGCTGCTGGCAACGCAGCGCCAGCGCGCCGATGATATGGGCGAGCGGTTGGGGCGGGGCCTGCGCCACCGCGTTACCGACGCCCGCGCCGAACTGGCAGGCGCTGCGGGTGCCTTGCGTCCCGCCTTGCTGCTTCAGCGGATCGCGCGCGATCGGCATCGGGTGGAAACTGTCCGGCTTGTGCCTGAACTTCTGACCCGGCGTCTTGCGATGGCGACCACGGCGCTGGATGGGCTAACGCGTCTAGCCCTGTCGCTCGATCCACGCCGACCCCCACGCCCCGGCTTCGCGCTTGTCACCTCGGGCGGCCATGTCGTGATCAGTGCCGCCGAGGCGCAGCGTCTTGGCCGCGTCACGCTTACCTTCGGCCCTCAGGACACCATCGACGCAACCATCGCCGGGGTTGAGCCAGCGCGGCAGCAGGATATATTGGCTAGCTCTCCTGCCGCGCCCCGACCCGCCCGCCCGAAAAAGCGCGCCGGCGAAACGACGCAACAGGATCTGTTCTCCTCCTGACCGGAACGTAAGACGATGTTGATGTCCAAGCGCGACCAGCCCGCCCGGCTGCACTATATGTCCTATAGCTACCGGGTGCTGAGCCCCGGCGATCATGTGCTGTGCGCGGTGTCGGGTAAGCGGATCCCGCTGGAGGATCTACGCTACTGGAATATTGCGCGGCAGGAACCTTATGCCAGCGCAGAATATTCGGTGCAGGCGGAGTTGGCGGATCGCAGGGCCCGCGGGGTCATTGCATGAAGCTGGCCCGTGCTGGCGTAATGCTGGCGATTGTCGGGGCAGCGTCAGGCTGCGTTGCGCCAGTAAAAGATAGCACAGCCGTTGCATCTGCACCCTGGCCTCCAACTGTCGCGTCAGAAGTACGCATCACGCAGGAGCCGCTGCCCGCAAACTTTGCACTGGAGGGCGCGATCATGCAGGGCGGCTTGGCGATCGGCACTGCGCCTGCCGACACGGTGGCACTTTCCTTCAACGGACAGAGCGTCTCCGTCGATGCGGAAGGCCGCTTCCTCATTGCTTTCGACCGTGATGCTCCGCTGCTCGCTACGTTGAAAGCGACCGTGCGCGATGGTCGCTCCATTACGCGGACGCTGATCGTGGCGCGACGCGAATGGCGGATCGAGCGGATCGACGCGCCAATGCGCCCGACCAAAGATACTGAGGCGTTCCTCCTGCTGCGTCGACCCGAGTTGCAACGTATCGCTACCGCTCGCGCGGCGCACAGTGACAGCCGTGGCTGGCGGCAGCGCTTAATATGGCCGCTAACCGGACGAATTTCCGGACTGTTTGGCGCGCAGCGCATCTATCGTGGCGAACCGGCCGCCTACCACGGTGGTGTCGACATCGCAGGAATTACAGGCACGCCGGTCCGCGCACCCGCCGACGGCATCGTCGTACTGGCGGCGGAAAAGCCCTTCACGCTCGAAGGCGATCTCCTGATGATCGACCACGGCGCTGGATTGAACAGCGCTTTCCTGCATCTCTCGCGGATTGATGTAGCGCAAGGCGCACAGGTGACACGTGGTCAGATCATAGGCGCAGTAGGCAGCACGGGCCGCGCAACTGGCCCGCACCTTCACTGGGCAATGAAATGGAACGACGCTCGGATCGATCCGATGCTGATCGCGGGGCCGATGCCTACTCCGTGAGGTGACATCTACCCGACGCGTTTCATGCGGACCGATGTCCAGCCGTTCACGCTACCCATGAAGCTGCCCAATGAGGCGCGTTTGATGACGATGGGCAGACCTGCCTTGGGAAGACGATTAGCGATGGGTTCGGTGGTTTGCCACTGCGCACCGTCTTCAAGCATAAACTGCCATTTGCCGTAGCCGAGATTTGTGGCGGACTTAATGGTTGTTTCGATTTTCGCGAATTCCGCGGCTTGCGGACCACGGTTGTCGCCTCCGTCGTTCAGGAACGGAAGTCTTGGGAGCGAGAACCCGAAGAGTGACCTACGAGTTTTTTTCAGTTCCTCCTTGTCCAGCACCACCACTTCGTCCCGCTGGGCTGCGGTAGCCATTGCACTGACCTGTTGGTCGTAACACTCAAGACGTGCGATGCTGTCGGAAAGACCGCGGCAGTCGAGCACTTTGGTAAATACCTCCGCGCGGGGCTGCGTCTGAGCAGTGGCGTGTAAGCCGGAGGTCGCCCAACCTGTCAGCAATATCCCTGCGCCAACGATGCCAGCGCGGACTTTCCGTGTTGTCATATATTTGTTCCTCACAAGGCATTCCATGCCATACTCTCTCACTTTTTGCGCGCGCCAGTAAGGTAGCGATACGCACCCAAGGATACACTTTAGGCGGACGCCATGAGATGATGCAAATGGCCGTGTCATCAGGATCAAAGGTGTTGCAAATTTACTACAAGAATAGCCAAAACGCGGGCAATCCAGGTCCGTATCTTTACAGAGGTTGAACGCCCGCGCAGAAGGTTAAGCAGCCCGTGCGAAAGGCTCTGCTGTCGGGCTTCTTCGTCTTTCGCACGTAAGCAATTAAAAAGGCAGGTTAAAATCTGTCGGAACTCCAGAGCAAGGGACTGGATAGTGAATACATTTTCTAAGAGAGCACTTTTGCGTACTAGCGCCGCACCGGCGATCCTCGGCGCATCACTGATGGCGACCGTCGCTTTTGCGCAAGACGTACCGCAGGCTTCTGATGCTGCCGATACGGGTGATGCCATCGTCGTTACGGGATCATTGATCCGTGATCCCAATCTCATACGATCAAGTCCCGTGATCGGCGTGACGTCCAAAGAAGTGGAATTGCGTCAGTCCAACGTGGCAGAAGAATTTCTGCGCAGCATTCCTGGGATCGTGGCGGACCAAGGTAGTGCCGTCAACAACGGCCAAACGGGCGCCTCTTTTGTCAATCTGCGCGGTCTTGGATCTAACCGAAACCTTGTGCTCTTGGATGGGACGCGAATTGTCCCTGCGGATTTGACAGGCGCGGTCGATCTTAACAACATTCCTCTTGCTCTTATAGAGCGTACCGACGTCCTTACAGGCGGCGCCACGACGACGTATGGTGCCGACGCAGTGTCCGGCGTGGTCAACTTCATTACAAAGCGCGACTTTGCTGGTGTGAATGCAACGGTCAGCAATCAGATTACTGAGCAGGGTGATGGGTATACCTTGCGAGCGGACCTGACGATTGGCGCCAACTTTGACGACGGTCGCGGTAATGCGGTGTTCAGCATCGGTTACCAAAAAGCAAAGCCAGTTTATCAAGGCGATCGCAGCTTCTCGCGTTTCGCCATCGACCAGACTTCCGGAGCGCAAGGTGGTTCGGCCACCACTGTTCCATCCTATTTCTTTGCTCCAGTAGTAGGTCAGATTAACCCGGCGACGGGGCTTGTCGATGAAGATTACTTCGCACCGTACAACTATAATCCGGTTAACTTGTACCAGACGCCGTTCCAAAGATACAATATGTACGGCGCAGCGCATTATGAAGTTTCAGATGCGGTGGAAGTCTATGCTCAGGGCTTATTTTCGAAGAACAAGGTATCGACAGTTTCTGCGTCATCCGGCACGTTCTTCAACGATTATGACATTCCGGTCAGCAATCCGTTCCTGACAGATGCCTTGCGTACGCAATTCTGTGACGCGGGGGGCATCAGTGCTGCAGAATGTGCCGCGGCAGCTACGATTACTGATCCGAATAACCCCGCTTACCGCACGTTCGGAGCCTCTATCGGCCGTCGCTTCGTAGAGGCAGGGCCGCGCCTTTCCGAATACACGACCACGATGTTCAACTATCGTATGGGCGCAACCGGCGGCCTCATCAGCAATTTGGCTTGGGATGTGTACGGTTCCTATGGCGAGTCCGAAAACATCCAGCGCCAGAGCGGCAACGGCTTGAACTCGCGGGTTAAGCAGGCGCTGCAGGCCGTCGACGCGAGTACCTGCGTTGATCCTACCGGTGGTTGCGTGCCACTCAATCTTTTCGGTAATAATGGATCTATTACGCCAGACATGATCCGGTTCTTGGATGTTTCAGTGTCTTCCAGCGTGAAGACGTCACTGGGCCAAGTTCACGGACAGATTTCCGGTGACTTCGGACTTGTGAGCCCGCTTGCATCGCGACCCATCAATATTGCTATCGCGGGTGAGTACCGGAAATATAAGGCGTCTACGTCGTCGGATTTGGCGAGCCAGACTCCGAGCGAAGTCTTGGGAAATGGCGCTGCGACGCCCGACAGCACAGGCGCATATGATGTCCACGAATTTTTTGCGGAAATCGTCGCCCCGCTGATTGAAAATCGCCCATTCATTCAAAGCTTGACCTTTGAAGGCGGTGTTCGTCAGTCTGATTACTCCACGACCGGCAGCAACTTCACTTGGAAGACGGGCGGAAGCTGGGCTCCGATAAGCAGCCTCCGTTTCCGTGGGAACTATCAAAAAGCTGTCCGTGCTCCCAACATCAGCGAGTTGTATCAGCCGTTGGTCGTAGGGCTCGACAACCTGGCGAATGATCCTTGTGCTGGTACTGCACCTACGCTTAACGCGAATCTTGGTGCAATATGTCTTGCGCAGGGCGCCCCGTCGATCGGCAGTATTCCACAACCGTCCGCGGGCCAGCCCAACGTTTCGACAGGCGGCAATCTCGATTTGGACGTCGAAAAGGCGACGACGTATACCATTGGCGGCGTATTCGAGCCGGTGTTTGCACGTGGGCTAAATATCTCGGTCGATTACTATAACATCAAGGTTGTGAATGCGATCACCACGCCGACTGTTGGCGACGTTATCGGTGCATGCTTCAACAACATCACAGCAGCCAGCGCTCAAAGTCCTGCATGCCTTGCGATTCAGCGCAACCCTAATACGGGTGCCTTGAGTGGCGATGCCGCTTCGACACCCGGAATTGGTCTGCCGTTGTCGAACCTTGGTGAATTGATGACGGATGGCATCGATCTGACGGTTAATTACGATCGTGACATCGGCTTTGCGAATTTGGGCCTTAATTTCTCCGGCAACTGGACAAGCCGATCCAAGTTCAAGGCTACGCCGTCGTCGGTCAATCGCGATTGCGTCGGTTATTACAGCGTTAATTGCGCGTCGATACAGCCCGAATTCCAGTGGAATTTCCGTTCCACCTTGTCATTCGAGAAGTTTGATATTTCCGTGCTTTGGCGTCACCTGAGCAGCCAAAAATACGAACCGTTGCAACTGGCGGACGATCTTGCTCATGATGCTGATCCAGTATTGGTTGATGCGGATGGCACTGTCGCTCCGCTTGATGAATATCGTCGGATAAAAGCGATGGACTATTTTGACCTGACTGCGCGTTTTGCACCGACCGATGTCATAACCATTACGGCATCTGTGATGAACGTCTTTGATAAGAAACCACCGATCGTCGGAGCGACAATTGGTTCCACCAGCTACAATAACGGTAACACCTATCCGTCGACATATGACGCATTAGGTCGCCGCTTTGCTGTGACGGCGGGCCTGCGCTTTTAATAGCGTTACTCTGTTAGTTACCGGCCATGCGGACATACGTCCGCATGGCCGAACTTTTATTGAACCTCCAACACCAGCGCTCCATCGCCCTCATCGACCTGCACCGTTGCGCCGTCATGCACATCGCCGCGCAGGATCAGGTCTGCCAGGGGATCTTGCAGATATCGTTGCACCGAGCGCTTCAAGGGACGCGCGCCATAGACCGGATCGTAACCCACACGACCCAGCCATGCGCGTGCGCCGTCCGTCAGGTTCAGCGTCACCTTACGGTCTTTTAGCAACTTCTGTACGCGGCCGACCTGAATATCGACGATGGGACCCATGTGTTCTGCCGCGAGGCGGTGGAACAGGATGATCTCGTCCAGCCGGTTAAGGAACTCGGGCCGAAAATGGCCGCGCACAATCTCCATCACTTGCGGCTCGACATCCTCGACCTTCTGCCCGTCGGTCATGTTGGACAGGTATTGGCTGCCCAGGTTTGATGTCAGCACAATGATGCTGTTCGTGAAGTCCACCGTGCGGCCCTGCCCATCGGTCAGGCGGCCGTCATCCAGCACTTGCAGCAGGATGTTGAACACGTCGCCATGCGCCTTTTCGACTTCATCGAACAGGATCACCTGATAGGGCCGTCGCCGGATCGCTTCGGTCAGCACGCCGCCTTCCTCATAGCCGACATAGCCCGGAGGCGCACCGATCAGCCGTGCGACCGAATGCTTCTCCATGAATTCGCTCATGTCGATGCGCACCATGGCGCTGCTGTCGTCGAACAGGAATTCGGCCAGCGCCTTGGTTAGTTCGGTCTTGCCGACACCCGTAGGGCCGAGGAACAGGAATGAGCCCAAAGGCCGGTTCGGATCCTGTAACCCCGCGCGGCTGCGGCGGACGGCGGTGGAGACGGCTTTTACCGCGTCCGCCTGTCCGATGACGCGCTTGCCAATCTCGGTTTCCATGGCCAGCAGCTTCTCGCGCTCCCCCTCCATCATTCGCTCGACGGGAATGCCGGTCCAGCGGGCCACGACACCGGCGATGTCCTCCGCCGTCACTTCCTCGCGCAGCATCGCGCCTTCCGACGCGGTCGCGGCGGCGGCAAGCTGCTTCTCCAGTTGCGGGATTGTGCCGTATGACAGTTCGCTCATTTTCGCGAGATCGCCCGCGCGCTGCGCCTGCTCCAATTCCAGACGCGCGCCTTCTAGCTGCTCCTTGATCTTCGATTCGCCCGCAATCTTGTCCTTTTCTGCCTGCCAGCGCTGCGTCAGTTCGGACGATTGCTGCTCCAAATTGGCGAGGTCTTCCTCCAGCGCGGTCAACCGCTCCTGGGACGCGCGATCCGTTTCTTTCTTCAGAGCCTCACGCTCGATCTTCAACTGGATGATGCGGCGGTCGAGATTCTCGATCTCTTCAGGCTTGCTCTCCACCTCCATGCGCAGCCGCGACGCGGCTTCGTCCATCAGGTCGATGGCCTTGTCGGGCAGAAAGCGGTCCGTGATATAACGATGCGAGAGCGTCGCGGCGGACACCAGAGCACTGTCGGTGATCCGCACGCCATGGTGCAGTTCGTATTTTTCTTTCAGGCCGCGCAGGATCGATACCGTATCCTCGACCGTCGGTTCGCCCACGAACACCGGCTGAAAGCGCCGTTGCAGCGCCGGGTCTTTCTCCACATGCTTGCGATATTCGTCCAGCGTGGTTGCGCCGATGCAATGTAGTTCACCGCGCGCAAGGGCAGGCTTCAAAAGGTTGGAGGCGTCCATCGCGCCTTCGCCCTTGCCCGCGCCGATCAGCGTATGCATCTCGTCTATGAACAGGACGATCTGGCCTTCCGCGCCCTTCACTTCGTCTAGCACGCCCTTCAGCCGCTCCTCGAATTCGCCGCGATATTTGGCACCTGCGATCAGCGACCCCATGTCGAGGGCCATCAGCGTGCGGTCTTTCAGCGTGTCGGGCACGTCGCCATTGGCGATGCGCAGGGCAAGGCCCTCCGCGATGGCGGTCTTGCCGACGCCGGGCTCGCCGATCAACACGGGATTGTTTTTGGTGCGGCGGGCGAGGATCTGCACGGTTCGGCGGATTTCCTCGTCGCGGCCGATGACGGGATCGAGCTTTCCGTCACGGGCTGCCTGCGTCAAGTCGCGTGCGAATTTCTTGAGCGCGTCGTAGCGATCTTCTGCGGACGCCGTGTCGGCGGTTCGCCCGCCGCGCAGGCTGTTGATCGCGCCGTTCAGAGCCTCCGCCTTCACGCCTGCCGCCGCCAATGCCTTCCCTGCGGTCGTGGTGGTCGACAGGGCGAGAGCTAATAACAGCCGCTCGACCGTCACATAACTATCGCCTGCTTTTTGCGCGACTTGCTCCGCCTGATCCAGCACGCGGACGGAGTCGTTGTCCAGGCCTGGCGTCTGCTGCGCACCACTGCCCGACACCGCAGGCACTTTCGCCAGCGCCGCATCCGTTTCGCGCATTGCGGTGGCCGGATCGCCGCCAGCGGCCCGGATCAATCCGGACGCCATGCCCTGCTCGTCTTCCAGCAGCGCCTTCAAGAGATGCTCCGGGCTGATCCGCTGATGGTTCATCCGGATCGCGACGGTCTGCGCCGATTGGAGAAAGCCCTTGGCGCGGTCGGTGAATTTTTCGAGGTTCATATGCTTACCCTAAAACCCTAGTCTTGGGTGGGATATGGTGTTGCTGAAAAGACACACAAGGGGGCGGGGCTGAAAACCTGCTTAGTCCGCGCTGCACCGCAAATCCCATTTACCCTTCGACTTCGCTCAGCCCCATGGAAGGCGGTGTCCCTTCCTATTGCCCAGATTTCGCGGCCTTCTTCGCCCCCGGTGCGAAGACATCACCGAAGAAGTCTTTCTCATACCACATCGGCGCTACGTCTCCGTCCGCCATGGCCCTCGTAATCCGGTAATTTGCTTCGGCAAAGCGAGCGCCCGCTTCCCAGTCGATCTTCTGGTTCATGTCGTCGCCGGGATGGTGGTAATTGCCCGATAGGAACGTCTCCCACGCCTTTGCCCCGCCATTGGCATAGCCGGTCGCCAGGAACACGGCGGGGACGCCTTGCTTCACGAACATATAATGGTCGGAGCGCACGAAAATGCTCTCCTGCGGCATCGGGTCGGGCGCGAGCTTGAGGTTCATCGGTGCGACGGCCTTGGCGACTATGGGACCGAGCGTCGAGTGATCCGCCCCGAACGCGATCACGTCCGTAAAGGGATAAAGCAGCAGCGGCATGTCCAGATCGACATTGCCGACGATCCTGTCACCCGGAACGCTCGGGTGACGCGCGAAGTAATCCGCGCCCAGCAGTCCGCGCTCTTCCGCCGTGGAGGCGAGGAAGATGATCGAACGGCGCGGCTTCGTTGGAACGCTGGCGGCGGCGCGCGCCACTTCCAGCATCGTTGCGATGCCCGCCGCATTATCGAGCGCGCCATTGTTGATGTGATCCGTGCCCGTCGGCTCGCCAGCCTTCGCCTTGCTGATGCCGATATGGTCGAGATGCGCGGACAGTACGACATATTCGCTGGCAAGCTTGGGGTCGGACCCCGGCAGGATTGCCGCGACATTGGAGCTGGTGATCCGCTTGCTCGTACTCTCGTTCTGGATGCGAATGCCAGTCTTAAGCGCAAAGCCCTTAGGCCGACTGCCAGCCTTGTCCGCTTCCTTGCGGATCGTGGCGAGCGACTTGGCCGCGCCTGCGAACACCGCGTCCGCAGCCGGACCGTTGAGCGACGCGGAGGCGCGGATGCCGGGCGCTTCATCGAATGCCTTGCCATCTTTGCCGACCCAGGTGAAGCTCGACGCGTCGGCGGTTTGCAGCATCCGTTCCCACGGCCGCGCCTTCATCGACTGCAGGGTGCCCACGCTGATGATGCCGATCGCGCCATGGCGCTGTGCGGCTTCCGCCTTGGTTGCACCGACATGCGCGCCTTCCTCGCTCGGCATGCCCTTGGGGAAGCCGCGCAGGGTGACGACGATCTTGCCCTTCACGTCCAGCCCGGCATAATCATCGATACCTAGCGGCGCGCTTTCGATGCCATAGCCGACGAAAACCAACGGCGCGGATATGTCGAGCTTTGGCTCATTCGCGTTGGTGCCGATCAGCACCTCGGTCGCATGCTTCCAGCTTTTCTCTGCGCCTGCGCCGCTGATCGTCACTGTGCCCGGCGTGGCGCCGCGGTCGGTCTGCTGAAAAGTGACGGTCTGATACCAGCTTCCGTTTTCGCCCGCCGGTTTTAGTCCCAGGGCGTCGAACCGAGTAGCGACGTAGCGCGCGGCGATCTCCTGGCCCCGGCTGCCGGTGTCTCGCCCCTCCAGCATGTCGTCGGCAAGGAACGCGACGTGCGCGCGGACGCCTTCTGGCGTGAACGCTGGCTCGTCCTTACCGCTTTGTGCCAAGGCCGAAGTCGAAAGAAGTGCGAGCATGAAGGCTGCGCAGATGGAACGTGTCATGGGGAAAATCTCTCCGGAAGGTCTTTAGGCAAAGCGCCAATTGAGCCAATTGAGCCAATTGAGCCAATTGAGCCAATTGAGCCAATTGAGCCAATTGAGCCAATTGAGCCAATTGAGCCAATTGAGCCAAAAGTATCGCCCCTAAAGTGACTGTCCAGCGGAAACCGTATTGCACCGATAAAACGGCTCGCTATTCTGCGCGGCATCATGACGGGTATCAGCCGTCAGCTTCGCTTCGTTGAAGGAACCCCATGCCTCGCACTTTCGCTCCCCGTCTCGCGCTGGCGCTCGCCGCATCGCCACTTGCGCTGGCTGCTTCCTACGTCCCTGCGTTCGCGCAGAACCCTGCTGCGGCAAAGCCAGCGCCGGTCGAAGACCTCGTCGCTGCCGTCAAGATCCCCTATGAGCAGTTTACGCTGAAGAACGGTCTGCGCGTCATTGTCCACACCGATCGCAAGGCACCGATCGTTGCGACGTCGATCTGGTATGGCGTCGGTTCCAAGAACGAGCCGAAGGGCAAGACCGGCTTTGCGCATCTGTTCGAGCATCTGATGTTCAACGGATCGGAAAATGCGCCCGGTGATTTCTTCGAGCCGCTGCAACAAGTCGGCGCGACCGACTTCAACGGAACGACATGGTTCGACCGCACCAATTATTTTGAGACGGTGCCGAAGTCGGCTCTGGAAGTAGCGCTGTTCCTGGAGAGCGACCGCATGGGGCATTTGCTCGGCGCGGTGACGCAGGAGAAGCTCGATAATCAGCGCGGCGTTGTGCAGAACGAGAAGCGGCAGGGTGATAACCAGCCCTACGGCTTAGTCGAATATGCGCAGTTGGAAGGGTTGTTGCCTGCGGGTCATCCCTACGCCCATTCGACGATCGGTTCGATGGCGGACCTGGATGCCGCCAGCCTTGCCGATGTGAAAGGCTGGTTCACCGATCATTATGGCCCCAATAATGCCGTGCTGGTGCTGGCTGGCGACATCGATGTGGCGAGCGCAAAGCCGCTGGTCGAGAAATATTTCGGCGACATTCCGGCGGGCAAGAAGGTGCAGCCACTGGATGTGCCCATCCCTTCACTCGCGGCGCGCAAGGACGAGGTGATGAAGGATCGGGTCGCGACTACGCGCCTTTATCGCTGGTGGGCGGTGCCGGGTCTCAACGATCCGGCCCAGACGCCGCTGGAGATCGGCGCAAGCGTGCTGGGCGGCCTTGCCAGTTCGCGGCTCGACAATGAATTAGTGCGCAAGCAGCAGATTGCTGTGGGCGTCACGGCGCAGTTGCAGGAATTTGCGCAACTCTCCTTCTTCGAAGTCACGATGGACGTGAAGCCGGGCGTGGACGCGAAGATGGCGGGCGAGCAGCTTGATGCCTTGTTGAAGGACTATATCGCCAAGGGGCCGACGGCGGATGAAGTCGCGCGGGTCGCTACATCCAATATCTCGGGCACCATCGGTGGCCTTGAGTCTGTGGGTGGTTTCTCGGGGAAAGCCGTGACGCTTGCCGAAGGCGCTCTATATTCCAACGATCCGTCCTTCTATGCCAAGCAGTTGAAGGAAATGGCCGAAGCCACGCCCGCGCAGGTGACGGCGGCGATGCAGAAGTGGCTGACGCGTCCCGTCTTCGCGTTGACGGTCGAGCCGGGTGACCGGGCGGCCTATCAGAACGCTGGCGGCAAGGCTTCGGTACGTTCCGGCATCGTCAGCACGCCAGCCTATTACCGGATGCCCGCCGACGGTGGCGCAGGTAATGTGAAGGTGGACGTGCCCGCGACAACCGCGCCGCGTACCGCTGTCGATCGCAGTAAGTTGCCTGAAGTTGGGTCGATCCCGAACCTCGACTTCCCGACGGTGGAAACTACGACGCTATCTAACGGGATCAAGGTGCATTTCGCGCGGCGCGAAACCGTGCCGACGTTACGGCTCTCGGTCGTATTCGACGCAGGCAATGCTGCCGATCCGCATGACATGCTGGGCACGCAGGCAGTGACGCTTGCGATGCTGAAGGAAGGCACCCGGACTCGCAACAGCATCCAGATCGCCGAGGAGCAGGAGCGGCTGGGCGCGGCAATCTCGGTAGGCGCGAGCATGGATCGCACCAGCGTCTCGCTCTATGCGCTGACGCCCAATCTTGCACCTTCGCTCGATTTGCTGGCTGACGTCATCAAGAACCCGGCCTTCGACGTTAAGGAACTGGAGCGCGTCCGTGCGCAGCAACTCTCGCGGATCGCGCAGGAATTGACGCAGCCGCAGGCGCTGGCGAGCCGGACACTTCCGCCGCTTCTGTATGGCAAGGACCATCCCTATGGCGTACCTTCCAGCGGCACGGGCGATCCGGCCGTGGTGAAGGCGCTGACCCCGAACGACCTGGCGAGCTTCCACAACAAATGGATTCGCGGCGACAATGCGGAAATCTTCGCGGTGGGTGACACGACGCTCGGCGACTTGAAGCCCATGCTGGAGGCGCGCTTTGGCACATGGCGGATGACGCGGGACTTGCCGGGCAAGAAGAATTTCGAAGTACCGGTGCCGCCCGCGCAATCGCGGATCGTGCTGGTGGATCGCCCGCAATCGCCGCAGTCGGTTATTTACGGTGGTGCGTTGCTGAACGCGAAGGGCACGGACGACCTAGTGACATTCCTGTCGGCAAACGATGTGCTGGGTGGCAGTTTCCTCAGCCGCATCAACATGGATCTGCGTGAGACGAAGGGCTGGTCCTATGGCGTGTTCTCCACCGTCAACCGCTTCGAGAACCAGTTGCCGTATATCATCGTAGCGCCGGTGCAGGCGGATCAGACTGGACCTTCGATTGCGGCGCTCAAGGCGCAGATGACCGACTTCCTGACGACGAAGGGGGTCACTGCCGCGGAATTGCAGCGGACGGTCAACGGCAGTACGCGTGAACTGGCAGGGAGCTTCGAGACATCGGCGGATGTGTTGGGTGAGATGCAACGCGATGTGCTTTTCATGCGGCCGTTCGATTATGCCGAAACCCTGGCAGATCGCTACAAGGCGCTGACTGTGCCACAGCTTGACGCTACGGCGCGCAAGATGATCGATCCGAACAAGATCACTTGGGTCGTAGTAGGGGATAAGGCTGTGGTTATGCCGCAGCTTCAAAAGCTTGGCATTCCCATCACGGTCGTTGACAGCGCCGCCATAGCCGCCAAATAAGCGACAATGACATTGCAGGAGATATGACATGGCAACAGTTGATGGCGCCTATGATTGCGTAACCAAGACCCCGATGGGTGACCAAACGAGCGTCTTTACCGTCATCAGCAATGGTGACACGTTCCACGGTACAAACGCGGGACCGCTTGGTTCGCTGGACGTGAAGGACGGCAAGGTCGACGGCAACCGGCTGACGTGGAAGATGGATATGGTGGTGCCGATGCCGATGACGCTGGAGGCCGAAGGTATTGTAGAGGGCGACACGCTGACCGCCACGGTTCAGCTTGGCGCTTTCGGCTCGGCAGCGATGACGGGCAAGCGACGGGCCTGAACGCTCCCTCAAGTCATTTTAGAGGCCCGCCGGTCCAAAGACTGGCGGGCTTTTCTTGTTTAGATCAGAAGCGATAACCAAGCGAGAATTGCAGGACGGGATAGACTTTATACCCGTCGATGTCGTCCTGAAGATCGCGGCGTTCCGCTTCGATATCTTGCGGCCGGATCATCGCGTTGCTCGCGGTGAAATCATGCAGGCGGACGGTTCCCTGGAACATCGCGCCTGCGTCGACGCCGAAGGCAAGGCCAGGGCGGATGCCGCCGCCATAGCCGACCGTCAGCATAGGCGCGAAATTCTTGGGGCCAGCCTTTCCGCTTAGCGTGCCGACCTGAGCCGGCGTGTAGATCGTGCCGTTGATGGTGACTGGGCCGTTGGGAGTGGCGACGACCCGACCCTTGTTGCCGTTGCTGCGCCCGCCTGCCGAGATGCGGAAGCCGCCGTCGAACGGATAGATGTCGACCATCACGCCGCCCGAACGCAGTTTGACCTTACCGTCATAATCCAGGTCGTTTGAACCGAAGCTTTGGCTGAAGGAGAGGAAGGTGGCGTTGCCGCGCAGACCGATCTTTTTCGTCGCGCGGTAGGCGACTTCGGGGCCGACGCCCAGGGAGCCGCCGGTGACGGCGACGGTCACACGGGCTTCGTCCTTTGCAAGGGCGGGCGTCGCCGTAGTGGCGATGAATAGCGTACCAAGAAGCAGGAGGGGAGGGCGCATGGAGTTCTCACGGATTAGCGATGGGGCTGGTCAGCACCTACGGCGCTGCACCTGATCCGGCTTAAGGCGAGAGGGTTAAAATCCTGATAGCCATCTTCACGGCTCGTCGCAAAAATCAAATTGAATGAAGAGCATAGCTAATGAGCCAGCGAGGCTCCGTCGTGCAGCGGCCAAAGAAAAGCCCGCTGGATTTCGCGGCCAGCGGGCTCTTTGCAGTTTTAGAAGTGCATCAATATTGCACGGTCACCGTGACGGCACGACGGTTCTGTGCCCATGCGCTTTCGTCGGAACCTGTCGCGGCGGGGCGCTCCTTACCGTAACTGATCGTTGTGATCCGGGTGGGCGCAATGCCAAGGGATGCCAGATAATTCTTGGCTGAATTGGCGCGCTTTTCACCCAAGGCTAGATTGTAATCGCGGGTGCCGCGCTCGTCGGCATGGCCTTCGATCGTGACGCGGACATTGGGGTTCGCCTGCAACCACTGTGCCTGGCTCTGCAGGATGCTCTGATCCTGAGAGTCTATTTCGAACTCGTCCGTACCGAACAGGATGCGGTCGGCAGCGACGCTCGCGATGAAGTCTTCCTGGCTGCCCTTAACAGGACCACCGGTGCCTGCACCAGTATCAGCGGGGGTGCTGTTATCAACCGGCGCGGGCGGAAGTTCCTGCGGCGCCTTCTTGGAACAAGCTGCGAGCGATACGACAGCGGTGGCCATCAGCAGGCTTTTGGACAGTGCGTTCATGATGTTCTCCTTTGGGGGATGGAAAAGTACCGGCCTGCTTACGCTCGTGGATAAATCGTTACGATTACAGTACGACTATGTTTCACCTCGTCAACGACTTCCGGCGAAAACGGTTCCTTGGCGCGATCATGGAAGCAATGGTCCCCACGCCGGATCGGAGCCGTTCAGCGGGGTCGGAATGCGACGCTCATTCACGCCGGTGAGGTCAACTTGCCAGACTTGACTCGCGCCCGTCCGTCCTGCGCTGGTGCGGAAGAATTGCAGGACACGACCGTTGGGCGACCAGCTTGGCTGTTCGTCCTGCCAGCCGTTGGTCAGGATGCGCTCGTTGCCGCCGGTGGGCGTCATCACCGCGACCTTGAAGTCGCCGCTGATCTTCGTGAAGGCGATGAGATCGCCGCGCGGCGACCATTCCGGCGTTGCGTAGCGCCCGCCACCATGGCTGATCCGCTGCTGGCCGGAACCGTCCGCATTCATGACGTAGAGCTGTTGCCCGCCCGAGCGGTCACTCTCGAACACGATTTTGCTTCCGTCGGGTGAGTAGCTGCCGCCAACGTCGATAGCAGGAGATGTAGTAAGGCGCTGCGGCGAGCCACCGCTTGAGGATACGCGATAAATGTCCGTGTTGCCGCCCACTGCCATCGAGAAGAGGATGTTGCGGCCATCAGGCGACCAGCGCGGTGCGAAGGTCGCGTTGCTGCTTTCGGTGACAAGGCGCTGCTTGCCTGTGCCTATGTCGTATACGAAGATGCGGACGCGATTGTTGAGGTAGCTCACATAGACGATCGACTTGTAATCGGGCGAGAAGCGGGGGGTCAGCGCAATGCTCTGCCCGTTGGTGATGAAGCGGTGGTTCGCGCCATCGCTGTCCATGATCGCCAGCCGCTTGACGCGTTTGTCCTTGGGGCCGCTCTCGGCGATGTAGGCGATGCGGCTGTCGAAGAACGGGCTTTCTCCCGACAACCGCGCATAGATGGCGTCGGCGCATTTATGTGCGGCACGGCGCCAATCGCCCGGCGCGACCACATAGCCTTGCCGCGTCAGTTCTGATTTCAACGCGACGTCATAGAGGTAGCAGCCGACCGTGATGTCCGCGTTACCACCAGTCGAGCGGACGAAGCCCTGCACGAGAGCCTCGAAGCTACCCCACTTGTCATAAGTAGGGAAGGTCACTTCCGGGACTGTAACGCCGGGAAGGCCGCTGGGGCCGGATGGCTCGAACAGACCTGATCCACGCAAGTCTGCAGCGATGACTTCGGCGACCTTGCGGCCAAGTTCCTCGGTGGTTCCAGCGGGGGTCTGGACCGACTGTTGCGTCGGCAGCGTCGGCACGGCGATCTTGAGGTTGGACGCGCTTTCGTCCGTTACGTCGACGCTCAACTGTGCGTGTACGGGTGCGGCGAGGAGGCCGATGGCGAGGGCGGCAGTTGCGGCGAACCGCTTGAGCGCGAATGTCTTGCTAGGGGTCATTGCGATAGCCTCTTGTCGAATGCGATGCGGAGGGATTTCCAGCCGTCATACAGGTCCGGCGGCAATTTGAACGGTGCCGCCAGCCGGATGGCCTTCACCGCGAGTTCCTGATGCAGCTTCACCTGCGCGCGATTGCTTGCAGTGATGCCTGTCGTATCCACGACTTCGGGTGAACCGGAGATGGCCCCGTTCGGCGTCAACTCGACCGCAACGATCGTGCGCAACTGCTCGGCGTCCGCGCCGGTCGGAGCCTTCCAATGCGGTTTCAACTGCCGCCGGATTTCGGAATCGAGCGCTGCCTTCTGCTTCGCGCCAATGACGTTTGCGGCGGGCGCAGCCGGGGCAGGGCTACGCGGCGCTTCTCCCTGAATGCCCTTCAGGAAGTCGGGGCCGAGTTGAGATCCTTTCGGCCTATCGGTCTTGCCCTTGCCGGTTGCCGCTGCGGGTTTGGCGGCAGTGGGCTTCTTGGCAGTTGCCTTTGCCGGAACGGGCTTGGCGGCAGCAGGTTTTGCCTTCGCAGGCGCTGGCTTGGCGCGCTCAACGGGCGGCGTGGGCTTTGCGGGTTTAGCCTTTTCCGGCGTGGGCTTGGGCGCGGCCGGCTTAGGCTTGGCTTTTTCCGCCGGGCGCGTAGTCGGTGCGGGTTTAGGGGTAGGCCTCGGAACCGGGCGCGGCGGCGGCGGTGTCGGCTCAGGTGGCGTGGGTTCCGGCGGGCTGGGCACGGGTTCGGCGGGCGCAGGCTCGGCGGTTTCTCCCACTTCGGGTGCGACGCTGGGAGGCGGCGGTTGGCGTGAGATTTGCGGTGCGGCAGATTGCAGCGCGACTTCATCCACCAGGCTCACGTCCATCGGCGGTGAATTGAGTTTCATCGGATTGGGTGTCGACAGGAACCCGGTCGAGAGGATACCGAACAGTAGCACATGCGCCGCCGTCGCGATCCCAAATCCGATTTTCTCCGTGCGTTCCATCGTGAGTATGGGCTTAGAGCTGGGTAGTGGAACGAGTGGCGGGCGCGCCTTCGCTGGCGCTGGTGCTGACGAGCGCGACTTTGTTGAGGCCCGCGGCGCTCAACTCGCCCATCACGTCCATCACCCGGCCGTAATCGAGCGCCGTGTCAGCACGCAGGAAGATCTGCGGCGGCTCCATGCCCGCATTGGCGGCGCGGATTTCGGCCAGCCGCCCCGGCAAGTCACCCATGCTGATCTCGGTGTCATCCACGAATAGCCCGCCATTTCGGTCGAGCGACACAAGGGTAGGCTTCTGATCCTGATCCAGCCCCTTGGCCTTACTATCGGGCAGGTTCACCGGAACGCCTGTCACCAGCAGCGGCGCGGTCACCATGAAGATGATGAGCAGCACCAGCATCACGTCGACCAGCGGTGTGACGTTGATGTCAGCCATCGGCGCGCGGCGCCCGCCGCGGCGTGTGGAAGGTGGTCCGCTCATTGACATTAGCGCTGGCTTTCCAGTTCGCGGCTGAGCGTCGCGTAAAAGGCGTCAGCGAAGCGGTGCATGCCCGCTTCAAGGCGGTTGATGGCGTGGCTGAAGCGGTTGTAGGCGATAACGGCGGGGATGGCAGCGAACAGGCCGATGGCAGTCGCGAACAGTGCCTCCGCGATGCCCGGCGCGACCACCGCAAGGCTGCTGTTCTGCTCCGCCGCGATTGACGTGAATGCGCGCATGATGCCCCACACGGTGCCGAACAGGCCGACGAATGGCGCGACGCTACCGATCGTGGCGAGGATGTTCAGCCGGTCGGACAGCCGGTCCACCTCCGCCGCCGACGCGCTGCTCATTGCGGTGGACAGGCGATCGCGCGTACCTTCCCGGTCGATTGTCTTGGAAGCTGTCGACCGCCGCCATTCGGACACGCCGGCCGCCATTACCTTTGCGCTCGGCAGGTCAGCCTTCGCGCGTGTCTCGTAGAAGCGGTCGATGTCCTCAGTTTGCCAGAAGTCGCTCTCGAAGGTCGCCGACGCCTTGCGCGTGCGGCGAAGGGTAAAGCCAAAGCCAATGATGATCGCCCATGTCCAGATGCTGGCGAGCAACAGGCCGAGCATCACGGCCTTCACTACGATATCGGCCTGAAGGAACAGCGCGAGCGGCGAAATGGTCGCGGCGTCTGTGGCGAGGGTCAGGGCGGGCATGGTCATGAAGAAGGATCTTCCCCTTGGGCAAGGCGCTTGAAAATGTCGATCCAGGGCTTTGGCTGCCGTTGCGGGCGGCCCTGTGGCGTTAGATATGCGGCGGTTACGTCCCCGTCGGTCACTATTTCCCCGTCTCGCATGACCGTCTGATGAATGGAACAGGTTGCCGCGCCAATTGCGGTGACGTGGCTGCGGATAAGGAGGTCGTCGTCCAGCCGAGCGGGGCGGCGATAGGCTATGGCGACATCGGCCACGGCATAGACGCCGTCCCCACCTTCATGATGTTCGCGTTGGTCGATCCCGGCCAAACGCAGCATATCGGAACGCGCGCGCTCCATGTAGCGTAAATAGTTGGCATGATAGACGACACCTGAAAGATCGGTGTCCTCGAAGTAAACGCGCACTGGGAAATAATGGACGCCTCTGACGAATTGTCCGGCCGCTGGACGCATGTCCGCTGGCGGATCGGGAAGGGCTAGGGGCGCAAGGCTCATGCGCGCCGTTTAACCATGATCGGCTTGAGGGGCAAAGGCGTAAAATAGCGGAGCTGCCAGCAACTGGTCGGCGCGACGGGGCGTTTGGTCGGTTATGCTGCCGATACGCTTTCAGCTGTAGCCATTGGCGCGGAAAGACGGGAACTATCGCAGGTTAGCCCGGTTGATAGCGAACCCCCTCAAAAAGGAGACGTATCATGGCATATGACATGGATAGCGGAGTTCTTGAAAGAGACGAGGCGCATAACTTGATTGCGTCGGACAGGGTCGAGGGCACCAGCGTCTATAATCCCGATGGCGAGAAGCTGGGCAGCGTGCATCACTTCATGGTTGGCAAGCGAAGCGGCAAGGTGAGCTATGCCGTGATGAGTTTCGGCGGATTCCTTGGCGTGGGTGAGAGATATCATCCCTTGCCGTGGGATGTGCTGACCTACGACACAGACCTGAAGGGCTATGTCGTGGATATGGACAAGGAGCGGCTGCAGGGCGCTCCTTCCTACGAAAGCGGGCAAGAACCTGCCTATGACAAAGCCTATGGTTCGACGGTCTTTGGTTATTACGGTCTGGGCTACTGATATTTTGCATGTCGAGGTGCGGTCAGCGCCTCGCCCTTTTTTGCGTCTGAAGGATTGAGACTATGGACTTCACCGGAACGACAGCCATGGACCGCTTGGCGGCCGCCAATCCTCTGTTTGCCTTATGGGCGATGCCCTACAAGATCGCCGAGGCCTGGTTCGCGCCGTTTCTGCGGGCCACGAAGCCGGATGGGTGGGAATCTGCGGAGATGGACCATAGCCAACTACCCGTTCCGCAGCCGATCCAAGAGAACAAGGACCGCGACATATTCGCGTGAGGCGGGCTGGCTTTAGTCGAATAGCCCCTCCTGTGCGCCCTCCGGCGGATTG
This sequence comes from Sphingobium sp. SCG-1, assembly GCF_002953135.1. Lineage (NCBI taxonomy): Bacteria > Pseudomonadati > Pseudomonadota > Alphaproteobacteria > Sphingomonadales > Sphingobiaceae > Sphingobium > Sphingobium sp. SCG-1. The sequence goes on along the minus strand of NZ_CP026372.1, from coordinate 3,649,846 downwards.
AGGCCGAGATGCTTCCATCCGCCGGCGTTCAGGCACCGACCGCGTGCGGTACGGGCTATCAGTCCGAGCTGGATGAGATAGGGCTCGATCACTTCCTCGATCGTATCGCGCGGTTCGGACAGACCGGCGGCAAGCGTTTCCACGCCGACCGGCCCGCCGCGGTATATATCTGCGATCATCATCAGGTAGCGCCGGTCCATTTGGTCTAGGCCGAGATGATCGACGTCCAGCCGCAACAGCGCGGCGTCCGCGATCTTTGCGTCCACCACCTCATGGCCCGCGACATTGGCGAAATCGCGCACGCGCCGCAGCAGCCGTCCGGATATGCGCGGAGTGCCTCGTGAGCGGCGTGCAATTTCGGTGGAACCGTCGTCGGTGAGCGTGAGCCCCAACAGCCCGGCGGCGCGGCGCACCACCAGTTCGAGCTCCTGCACAGTGTAGAATTGCAGTCGCACCGGGATGCCGAAGCGGTCGCGGAGTGGTGTTGTCAGCAGCCCCTGCCGCGTCGTCGCGCCCACCAGCGTGAAGCGGGGCAAGTCGATCCTGACGGAGCGGGCCGATGGTCCTTCGCCGATCATCAGGTCGAGCGCGCGATCCTCCATCGCGGGGTAGAGGATTTCCTCGACGGCCGGCGCGAGGCGGTGGATTTCGTCCACGAACAGTACGTCGCCCTCGTCGAGGTTCGTCAGCAGCGCGGCCAGATCGCCCGACTTGGCGATGACGGGGCCGGAGGTGGCGCGAAAGCCGACGCCCATTTCCTTGGCGACGATCTGCGCCAGCGTGGTCTTGCCCAGACCCGGCGGTCCGAAGAACAGCACATGGTCGAGCGCTTCGCCCCGCTGCCGCGCGGCCTGAATGAAGATGCGCAGGTTCTCCCGCGCCGCCTTTTGACCGACGAACTCGTCGAGCGTCTTGGGCCGGAGTGCGGCGTCGACATCTTCCGCACGGCGGGCGGGGGTGATGATTCGGTCGGTGTCGGTCATCTACCGCTCACTTCGCCGCTTTCCGCAGCGCCAGCCGCACCAGCGCATCCAGCGATGCGCCGTCGCCGAGGTCCGCTTCGGCCGCCGCGACTGCCGCGCTGGCCTCACCCGGCCTGAAGCCCAGGTTCTGCAGCGCCGATACGGCGTCTGTGCCGTGGCTTCCGGTCGGCAGCGCAACCATTCCCGCCGCCATTGCAGCGCCCGCAGGCGCCACGCCGATCTTGTCCTTCAACTCGTTGACGATGCGCATGGCGAGTTTCGGCCCCACGCCGTTCGCGCGCGCGACCATTGCCTTGTCGCCCATCGCGATGGCGCGGTGGACTTCGGCGGGTTCCAGCGCGGAGAGGATCGCCAGCGCCACGCGTGCGCCCACGCCCTGCACGCCGGTCAGCAGGCGGAACCAATCACGCTCCTCTGCGCTCGCAAAGCCCATCAGGCGGATCGCGTCTTCGCTGACCAGCATCTCGGTGTGGATGGTCACGGCTTCCCCAACGACCCCGAGCGCCGATAGGGTGCGCGAGGACGCACCGACCAGATAGCCAACGCCTCCCACGTCGATGACCGCATGGTCGATGCCGGTGCTGTCGAGGCGGCCTGATAGTTTCGCGATCATGTTATGTTCTTTAGCGTCATTTCGCGCGGCGGTGCAATTGGGAAGTGTTAGCGCCCGATCCGGCGAGCCGTCGCATTGTGATGGGCATGGGTGATCGCGACCGCCAGTGCGTCCGCCGCATCCGGCCCTGCGATGACGGCGCCGGGGAGGAGGCGGGCGATCATCGCGTGCACCTGATCCTTGCTGGCATTGCCGACCCCGACGACCGATTTCTTGACCAGCCTCGCTGCATATTCGCCGACCTCGATCCCCGATTTCGCTGCGTTCAGCAGGCAGATGCCGCGCGCCTGCCCCAGTTTCAGCGTCGATTGCGGATTGGCGTTGACGAACACTTCCTCCACTGCCGCGGCGCTAGGCCGATGTTGCAAGATCAGGTCTGTCAGCGCCGCGTCCAGCGCCAGCAATCGCGCGGCGAGTGCGGCCTTCGTGTCCGTCTTGATCTGCCCATTGGCGATGTGGCTGAGGCGATTGCCGTCCACCGCGATCAGCCCCCAGCCGGTCGTGCTAAGGCCGGGGTCAAGCCCGAGCAGGATCAGCCGAGCTTCTCCAGCACGTCTTCGGACACTTCGTAATTGCCCCAGACGGTCTGCACGTCGTCATCGTCTTCCAGCGCATCGACCAGCTTCAGGAGCGAGGCGGCGTTGTTCTCGTCCACTTCGACGGTGGTCTGCGGCTTCCATGCGAGCTTGGCGCTATCAGCCTCTCCCAGCTTGGTCTCCAGCGCCTTGGCGACTTCGTGCAGCGCGTCCATCGCGGTCCAGATCTCGTGCTCGTCCTCGTTCGAGGCTACATCCTCCGCGCCTGCTTCCAGGGCCGCTTCGAAGATGCTGTCGGCATCGCCAGCACCGGCGGGATAGGTGATGAGGCCCATCCGGTCGAAGCCATGCGACACTGCGCCGCTCGCGCCCAGATTGCCGCCGTTCTTGCTGAACGCCGTGCGCACGTTGGTCGCGGTGCGGTTGCGATTGTCGGTCAGCGCTTCCACGATGATCGCGACGCCGCCGGGGCCGTAACCCTCATAGCGGATTTCCTCGTAATCCTCGCCGCCCGCCTGCGTGGCCTTGTCGATCGCGCGCTGGATATTGTCCTTGGGCATCGACTGCGCCTTGGCCGCGTTGACCGCGAGGCGGAGGCGCGGGTTCATGTCCGGATCCGGCATGCCCATCTTCGCCGCGACGGTGATTTCGCGCGAGAGCTTAGAGAATGTGGCGGAGCGCTTCTTATCCTGCGCGCCCTTGCGGTGCATGATGTTCTTGAATTTACTATGGCCGGCCACGGCCTGCTCCTGACATATACTGAGAATTGAAGCGGGCTGTCTAGCGGCGGGCGCTGCGGCTGGCAACAGGGGTGTGCGGCGGAGCGACCTGCGCGTTAGAAGGCGTTCACCAGCGCCGCGACCTGCGTGTCGCTGGCGGCTTGCGCGTTGGCATCGCCATCCGCGCCGGGCTGCTCGCTGGCGAAGGACCATGCGGTGAAGAGGATACCCGCGGCCCAAAGGAGCGCGGCCCAGCGGCTTTTGAACAGGCGGGCGTAACGGGGACCGAACATGGCGGCCATCTTAGCGCAGGAGAGTTAATGTCCGGTGTCGGCAGAGCCGCCGCGCGCGCCCGGAAAAATGCCGGAAGGTCACGAAAGTCACGCTACGTCACCCCCCGCTTGCCTCTCCTTCAGGCAAATTGGGGTCGAGCCAATCCGAACCTTGAAGACCGTCGCGTTCCTCCGCCTTCGCTTTAAGGATGCGCTCTTTCTCACGCTCCGCAGCCAGGAATTTTTCCAGGTCTTTCCTATAGTATGCCGTCATTTCCGCTTGGGACATGTTCGGGGGAGGCGGCGGCGGTTCCATCGCATCGGGCGTCACGCCCTGTAGCCAGCTTGGGTGCGGGCGGTGGGCATGGCGTGCCGCTACGCCCGGCTGGAGCCGCGAAATCGCTCGCTCCAGCGCGACGGCATAGAGGTCACTGGGAATGGCAAAGTCGACCTCTTCGGCGGGGCGGCCATAGAATGCGGGCCGACGCACGCGCAGCAGGAACTGGGCCAGCCGCTCATCATAGCGGCGATGCTCACCCACTTTCTTGCCCTGATAATAATGCGGGATCGGCACGCCCTTTATCGCGCGGGACGTCACCGCATCCTCCAATCGCAGAATCGCATATTCAAGCGCATTGTCCCAGGCCAGCCGAAAGCTCCCCGCCCCGGGATTTGCGCGCAGTCGATAGGCGCTGCGGACGGACAAGCCCACCGCACGCGCCGCATCCGTGACGCACCCTGTTGCCGCCAGCGCATCGATGAAGTCTGTCTGGCGATCGGCTGTCCAACCATCATGCCGCTCGCGCAGCGGCACAGGGTTGTAGGGGATGTCCGGCCGGGACTTCTTTGCGGGGCGAGTAGGTTTCGTCATGGGCGGTAATGTAGCCCATTTGGTTAGTTGTAGGACAGGGGGATTGGACTTCGGTGGGGTGGCCTAGGAAAGTGACGTAGGCGCGTTGCCAAAGTTAGCGCGAAATTGTATAGGTGCGCGCATGGCACAGATGAATGTATCCCTTCCCGACGGCCTGAAAAACTGGGCGGAAACGCGTGTGGCCGAGGGCCGTTACAGCAGCACCAGCGACTATGTGCGCGATCTGATGCGGCGCGATCAGGAGGCGGAGGAGAAGTTGCGGAACCTTCGCGCGATGATCGAGGAGGGGCTGGCGTCGCCGGAAACGGATGCGACGATAGAGAGCATCATAGCCGACAGCCGTGCAAGGCGCCGCCGCGCGTGAAGCTGCGCATCAGGACCAAAGCCCGGCGCGATCTTGAAGATATACTGGATTACAGCATCGCCGAATTTGGTGAGGATGTTGCTGAAGCTTATCTTCTCACGATCGGTGCGGCGCTGAATCAGCTCGTCGATCATCCGAAATTAGGTTTAGCGCGGTTCGATCTGGCGGAGGGATTGCGCAGCCTGTCGGCGGGCGAACACCGCATTTACTATCGGTTGGACGTCGATAAGATTTCCGTTGCTCGTGTGCTGCATAAGGCAATGGACCCAGCGCGGCATTTTTGACTATTTAGAACGGCACGTCATCATCCAAATCGAAAGTTACGGCCTTTTTGGCTTTATGAACTTCGAAAGTTACGAGCTCGTCGGACCATTCCTGTCTGGAGAATGGCTTAAGACGTTGGTTTTCATCGAATAAATCACTACTTAATTTTATTGTTTCCGTGGATCCATTAGACTTATTGCTTCGGAACCAAGTCAGTCCATCATCACCATCGAATAGATCTTCAGTGTAGCCTCTATTTTTAATCCATGCTGAAAACTCCTGCTTATCCTCAAAAATAAATCGATACGGAATATTCATTAATTTTCGGATGCTCGAGAATAGAGGATGGCTAATTAAAATTAGGTCGGCAACAACATCATCGCGGCGATCAGCGTGTGACGAGACTACATCTACCAAAGAGCGAACAGTCTCAAGTGACTGCTTCAGGTCTTGGAAAATGCTTGCTTGAACTCCCAATGATTGCTGAGTTAGAAGTCTCTGAAATAACCCGGCCCACTGTTCTTTGAGAATCTCAATTATATCAAAAGAAGTCTCAAAGGGTTGCACAGGATTGTTATTCTTTAAAGCATAAATTTCTCCTAGAAACTCATAAATCCTAGGGTTGTCCACCGATGCCCACTTTATTTTCGCATCTTTATTGCGTTCAAATGTTCTGTATTCGTGATAAACTTCACGCTCGACAAATATATAAACTTGTTTGTTTTGTTCTAAAGCAACACGCAATTCCATCTGAGAAACAGAGTAATTTGTGTCATCGGACTGGCTGCCATATCGCCCTCCAACGATCGAGATAAGGATGTCGCAAGTCTCGATTTCTTTGTAGCAGTATCTCTCTAACGCTTCGCTACTACCATAAGGCACTGCTCCTCGTTCATGAAGAACAGGGTCAAAGCCGCGCTCACGTATAAAGTGTTCAAGGTCCGCACGGACACTTTTCAAATCAAAATAAGTGCTACTGACAAATATACGTGGTCTAGCCAAGTAAGTCCCCCCTCTTAAATCTTCACTCCGCCGGCAGATAAATCTCCCCGCCCTTTTCCTTAAACACTTCGCTCATCTCGGCCATCCCCGCCTCGGCGTCCGCGCCATCGCCGCTCGCCGCTATAAACGCATCCGCTTCCTGGTTTTGCTTGGCGGCGAAGTCGCGGACTTCCTGGGTGATTTTCATCGAGCAGAATTTGGGGCCGCACATGCTGCAGAAATGGGCGGTTTTTGCGCCTTCTGCGGGCAGGGTTTGGTCGTGATATTGCTCGGCGGTGTCGGGGTCCAGCGACAGGTTGAACTGGTCGCGCCAGCGGAATTCGAAACGCGCGCGGGACAGGGCGTCGTCGCGCATCTTGGATGCGGGGTGGCCCTTGGCGAGATCGGCCGCGTGGGCGGCGAGCTTGTAGGTCACCACGCCGACCTTTACGTCGTCGCGGTCGGGCAGGCCCAGATGCTCCTTGGGCGTGACGTAGCAGAGCATGGCCGTACCGTACCAGCCGATCATCGCCGCGCCGATGCCGCTTGTGATATGGTCATATCCCGGCGCGATATCGGTGGTTAGCGGCCCCAATGTGTAGAACGGGGCTTCGCCGCAGGCCTGCAGCTGCTTGTCCATATTCTCCTTGATCTTGTGCATCGGCACGTGGCCGGGGCCTTCGATCATCACCTGAACGTCCTGTTCCCAGGCGCGCTTGGTGAGTTCGCCGAGCGTGTAGAGCTCGCTGAACTGCGCCTCGTCATTGGCGTCCGCGATGGAGCCGGGGCGCAGACCGTCGCCCAGCGAATAGGCTATGTCGTATGCTTTGCAGATTTCGGTGATGTCGTCGAAATGCTCGTAGAGGAAGCTTTCCTTGTGGTGGGACAGGCACCATTTCGCCATGATCGATCCGCCGCGCGAGACGATGCCGGTGACGCGCTTGGCAGTCATCGGGATGTAGGCGAGGCGCACGCCCGCGTGGATCGTGAAGTAATCGACGCCCTGCTCGGCCTGCTCGATCAGGGTATCGCGGAAGATTTCCCACGTCAGGTCTTCGGCGACGCCGCCGACCTTCTCCAGCGCCTGATAGATGGGGACGGTGCCGATGGGGACGGGCGAGTTGCGGATGATCCATTCGCGCGTGTCGTGAATGTTGCGGCCGGTGGAGAGGTCCATGACGGTGTCCGCGCCCCAGCGGATCGACCAGACCATCTTGTCGACTTCGTTGGCGACGTCGGAGGCGACCGCGCTGTTGCCGATATTGGCGTTGATCTTCACCAGGAAGTTGCGGCCAATGGCCATCGGCTCGGATTCGGGATGGTTGATGTTGTTGGGGATGATCGCGCGGCCACGGGCGACTTCATCGCGGACGAATTCGGGGGTGACGTAATCGGGGATGGACGCGCCCCAATCCTGCCCGTCGCGGATCAGCTTTTCCTTGGCGGCCGCGCGGCCCATATTTTCGCGGACGGCGACATATTCCATCTCGGGCGTGATGATGCCTTTGCGGGCGTAGTGCATCTGGCTGACGTTCATGCCCGCCTTGGCGCGGAGGGGGCGCTGGACGACGTGGGGGAAGGGGGCGACGCCGCCGGAGCGGTCGGGGCCGAGCTGGCCGTTGTCTTCGGGCTTGAGGGCGCGGGCGTCATACTCCTCGACATCGCCGCGGCCGACGATCCAGTCGCGGCGGAGTTGGGTGAGGCCCGCGCGGATGTCGATCAGCGCCTTGGGATCGCTATACGCGCCGGAGGTGTCGTAGACGCGGAGTGGCGGTTCGCCGCAGCCGGGCTCCAGGTGGATTTCGCGCATGGCGACGCGGATTTCCCCGGCCTGCACGCTGGGCGCGACGACGTGGATCTTCTTGCTGCCACGAATGGGGCCGGTGGTGACGCCGATTTCGGTTTTTGCGGGGATATCAGCCATCGTCATGCTCTCCTGTTGGCGGGGGAGAGGGGGTTCCATGACCGGAAACGCCGTGCCCTCCCTACGCCAGTGTCAACTGGATCAGGTTCAGCGGGTCGCACGGATTTGCACCGCACCTCTCAGCCTTGATGGCTCCCCGGGGAATGGCGCGACGATAATGGGCATCGGCACTCAGGTCCAGCACGAAAGGCGTGTAGGAGGTTAGTCCGCCTTTCTGGGAGGCTTGGTATCGAAACCAGGAAAGGAAAAAGGAGGTGCGGACGACAGGCCACTTTTCGAATTCATCGCATTTTGCGCCGCGAATGTCATAGCGGCCAGCCGCCCCCGGTAGAAGGCGATGAGTTCCTCATGGATATCTCTGACACGTTCGTTCTCAGCGGCATCCGCCATTTTCCGGCAGTGCGCGATTCTAGCCTGATAGAAAGCCGCAAGATCGCTCATGCCCCGCCCCCTCAAACCCAGACGACTCGAGTCGTTCTAGTGTGGTAACGGTATCATGCTAAGGGAGTTACAATAAGGACTATCAGGTATTATTAAGGCAACGCGCTGATAAGGATACACGCTTTTTGTTGTCCGGTTACTGACTGCGATCCGGCGGCAGATTCAAGCGAGAATGAGGGCCACGCTCGGCGTGCCCCGCACTCCCGCTCAACAGCTTAGAAGGTGTATCCTATCCCCACTGCGGCAACCCACTGATCGCTATCGCCCGCAATGCTGACAACGGGGGAGCGTTTATAGTCGCCCAGCATTTTCGTGTAGGCGCCAAGCGCGAATACAGTCCAACCCCGGCGCAGGTCGCCCGACAGCGAATAACCCGTGCCGAGGTTGAATGTCAGATTCTTGAAGCCCGAATCCTGCCCTGCGCGGCTATAGGCCGGAAGGAGGCCGCCAGTGCTGGCGCTGGCAGCAGGCGTGATGTCGAAATAATAACGGCCATAGCCCTTGCCGACATATTCCGCCGATACGCCGGTGGTGACGAACGCCTTCGTGGACAGCGGCGTAAAATATTGCAGCGTCGGCGTGATAACATAGCTGTCATGCGCGTCCGCCACGTCCTTGCCATAGGCAACGGTGAAGTTCAGCGTGTCATAAGCGCTGGTGATGACGCCAGTCTTGCCGATGCCCGCAAAGCCGCCGAGTTCGATGGCGGTGTCCAGTTCGCCCAGCGCCTTGACGCGACGATCCTTGATCCGGCCGGTGCGGTCCAGATTGACGCTGGCATAGGGGCCAAGCTGAAAGTCCCAGCCATTGGGATTGGTGTTCGGAATGGCGTCGACATAAAGTGCGGTGCCGCGTGACCAGAAGGCGAAATCATGTACCTTGCCGTTCACCGCCGCTGCGGGGGTGACGACATAATCGTCCGAGCCTTCATAGCTTGGCACCATGGCCGCGCCTACGCCGATGGTCAGGCGGCTGTGATCGGCATCAGCATCCTGGGCGAAAGCAGTGGTGGCGGAGGTGGCGAGAAGCGTGGCGGCGACGACAGCCGAAAAGCGCGAAACGGTCATTGAGTGGGAATTCCCTGCTTGGTGTATGGCTCCTGAAATGTTTCGCAGGGGTTACGGTTCCTGCGGTTCCATGCCGCAGTGCAGAAAACGTCAGACCGTTGCCGTAAAGCTACAGAAAATATTTCATCTTCAAATCCTGCTCGACGGGCGCGCCCGCAACCGAAAAGCGTGCCGAGTTGAAGGTCGGTGCGCCGAAACGGATGGGAGGATTGCGGCTGAACGCCACTCCCTCGCGCGGAATACCGGCGAAGGTGTCGAGCTTATGATTGCCGTTCTCGTCATGAATCAGCGCAATGGCGTATGTGCCGGGCGGCAGATCAGTAATCGTCATGCCCTTCGCCTGTGTCTGCGCTGCATTGACGGTATAGTGGCGGCGATCCGGATCGCCGGTGCAATCGGGGAAATGGTCGGGCAGGCGCGTGACGCAGATGATGAGGTTGCCCTTTGCCGAGCGCAGGGCGCTGACATCGACCGAAAGGGTCTGCACAAGGTCGACAGGCGCGGCTGCGCTGGCGGCGGTCCAGAGCGCCGCCAGCGCAGCGATTTTCCGGATGTTTTTCATGTGTTTGCGAACTTCCCCAAGCCCCTGTCGGTGCCACATAGCCGGTCCCAAATCCGGAAATACAGCCCGTAGTTGCAATTATACTGGTCGTGATGCCGCTGATGATGCGTGGCGGTGATGAGCCAGTCGCCCGCCGGTCCGCGAACCAGCCAGCGCGGGAACATCTCCCATCCCATATGATTGCTGACGCCCATTATGGTCATGATCGTTAGCACCGCGCCCAATGCCGCAACATGAATGGGAATGAGAAAAACGAGGGCCGGAATGACGATCGCGCCGGTCAGGGCTTCCCAGGGGTGAAAGCTCATCGCCGCCCATGCGGTAGGCGGGCGGCTGGCATGATGGACGGCGTGCGCGACGCGGAACAGGTTCGGGCGGTGCATCCAGCGGTGCGTCCAGTAGAACCATGTGTCGTGCGCAAAGAGGTAGGCGAGGATCGAGAGGGGCACGTACCAGAGCGGGAAGGCTTGTACGTCGGTATAGATTCGAGTCCAGCCATGCGCCTGCCATCCCCAGGCGACGATGCCTGCGGGGAAGCCGTAGATCAGCGCGGATGCCAGCGACCAGCCGATCTCCCGCCTGATTTGCAGGTCCAGCCCCGCATACAGCCCCCGGTGCCGCGCGCGGGTGGCAAGTGCGAAACCGCCGCTCGCCAGCAGATAGCGAAGCGCGACGATGGCGCTCATCGCGAGAGCGGATAGCAGGATGGGGACGGCGATCGACATTGCGGTGCAGTATAAAGCAACCGGCGTGATGCGTCACGCGGGGAGTGCGACGTGCGCTATCGCATCATTGCGGCGGCGCGGTCAGTCGCTTCGCGGGTATCGATGGCCAGTTTCTTCACTTCGCTCGCAACGATGGCGAAGCCGCGGCCTACTTCGCCCGCACGCGCTGCTTCGATGGCTGCATTGAGCGCCAGCATGTTCGTTTGCTGCGCGATCTGGCCGATCGAGCCGACGATTTCGGAAATCTGCGCGATCTTTCGTTCGAGATCTGCGCGGCGGTCCTCCAGCGCCTGTTGAAGGCGGATACCTTCCTCCAGCCGATCGTGGACCTGGCCCTCCAGCATTACCTGATGGCTGACATCGCTGGCGATCTTCAATATCTTCCAGGGCAGGCCGTCGGCATTCAGGATCGGGTTGTAAGTCGCCTGAATCCAGACGCTGTTCCCGTTGCGGTCGCGACGGCAATAGCGGCCCGCATTGAAACTGCCGCTGCCAAGCCGCTTCCAGAAATCGCGATATTCCAGCGACTGGGCAAAGGCGGGGTCACACAACACCCGATGATGGCGGCCCACCAACTCTGCGGCGCTGTAGCCGAAAATGCGGAGGAAATTGTCGTTTACGGACAGGATATTTCCTTGAAGGTCGAATTCGATCACCGCTTGCGATCGGTCGATTGCGGTAAGTTTGCCCGTGGCTTCGGCAGTCCGGGCCTTGGCTTCCGTGATGTCCGTGGCAAGTTTGACGACCTTCACCGGCTTCCCGTTGGGACCGAGAACCGGGTTGTATGTCGCCTGCAGCCAGACTTCCCGTCCGTCGCGCGCCAGCCTTTTATATTCGCCGGAGTCGAATTTGTTGGACGCGAGCTTTGCCCAGAACTCGGCATATACCGATGACGCGACATGCGTCGGCTCGCAGAGGATGCGGTGATGCCGTCCGACGAGTTCGGACATGCTGTAGCCCATCAGCGAAAGGAAAGTGCCGTTAGCCCAAAGGATATTGCCGTCGATATCGAACTCGATGATCGCATGTGACAGGCCGATAGCCTCCCACGCGCTCGCCATACTGTCGCTGTCCATGCCAGCCATCCGCTTGCCCACATCTCATCCTGTAGCTCCCGGCCGATCGATACGGTGATGCGTCGATATCTTCGCCGGGTGTTAGGCCACGAAGTAGACCAAATTCGGTTAACAAAGCGGAAACCCTGTTAAACGGTTTGCCGCAAAAATGGCCTGTGTTCTCAGGCGAGGCACTCCACCGTCACATGCTCCATGCCCGGTAGCGCAAGGGTTTTCGTGCGGATGGCAGTGCTGTCGGCGGTACTGGCGAGACTGATGATCGCGGCATGGGCATGGGGACCGATGCGCCAGACGTGGAGGTCGGCAATGGTCGCGCCCTGCGCCTCAACGAGGGTGCGAATGCGGGCCGTGAGTTGCGGCTCCGCGGTGTCGAGCAGGATCGCGGCGGTGTCACGCATCAGGCCCCATGCCCAGCGCGCGATGACGATGGCGCCCATGATGCCGATCACCGGATCGAGCCACACCCAGCCGAGATAGCGGCCCGCAAGTAAAGCGGCAATGGCGAGGACGGAAGTCAGTGCGTCGGCAAGGACGTGGATATAGGCCGCGCGCAGGTTGTTGTCGCGATGGTTGCCGGTCTGGACGTGGTGGTCGTGGTCGTGGTCGTGGTCGTGATCGGGGGTGTCGCCATGCGCGTGCCCGTTCCCGTGGCTATGCCCGTGATGGCTGTGATCTTCGGCCAGCATGAAGGCGCTCAGGATGTTGATGGCAAGGCCGAAGCAGGCGATCAGCGTCGCTTCGCCGAAGTTGACGTGGATCGGTTCAAACAGCCGCAACCCCGATTCGACCGCGATCCCGATCGAAACGAGCGCGAGGAACAGGGCGGAGGCGAACCCGGCGAGGTCTCCGACCTTTCCGGTGCCGAAGGTAAAGCGCGGATTGCGGGCGTGGATGCGGGCATAGCGATAGGCGAGTGCCGCGACGCCGAGCGCGCCTGCGTGCGTGGCCATGTGGAAGCCATCGGCCAGTAGCGCCATCGATCCGGTGACGTACCCGGCCGCGATCTCCACCACCATCGTGACGGCGGTCAACCAGACGACCCACAGCGTCTTCTTCGCGTTCCTGTCGTGACCCGACGCGAGGTAGATGTGGTCGAAATAATGTTCGTCTTCGGTGTCGGCCATGAGGATGGTCGTAACGTGCGGGGCGAGGGGGTCAATTGCGCGACATTGCAATTCCCAAGATCCGTTCGCCCTGAGCTTGTCGAAGGGTTCCACTGAACGCAGTGAAGTGCCTTCGTCTTCGCTCAGGCTGGCTTCGACAGGCTCAGGGCGAACGGGAGGGGGGACGGCGCATTGCGCGGGAAGTGGTAGAGCAGGAAAGGGGAGCGCAGTCGTTGCTCCCTTTCCCCGCCCGCACTCTGCGGCTAGGGCAGGATGATGCCTTCCCCGTCCAACAGCCTGTCTTGCGACCTTGCCATTGTCGGCGGGGGACTGGCGGGCGGGTTGATAGCGCTCGCGGTGCTGAAGGCGCATCCCGACGCGCGCCTCCTGCTGGTGGAGCGCGAGGCGAGCATGGGCGGCAATCATGTCTGGTCGTTCTTCGACGGGGACGTGAGGCAAGCGGATCGCTGGCTGGTCGATCCGGTGGTCGCGTATCGCTGGGAAGGCGGGCACGATGTGCGCTTCCCCAGTTTCAACCGTACACTTCATACTCCGTATAACAGCATCACCTCAGCGAAGTTCGACGCACATTTGCGCGATGTGCTGGGCGACCGGGTCGTGCAGGGGGAGGCTGTCGCGTTGTCGCCGGGCGCAGTGAAACTTGCGGATGGGCGGGAGATTGCGGCTGCGTCAGTGATTGATGCTCGGGGCGGGGGCGACCTGTCGGTACTGCAATGTGGGTGGCAGAAGTTCGTGGGACAGACTTTGCGCCTGTCCGCGCCGCACGGTCTCGCGCGTCCCGTCATCATGGATGCGAGCGTCGAGCAGATTGACGGCTATCGCTTCGTTTATCTGCTGCCGGTGAGCGCAGATGAAATATTTGTCGAGGATACCTATTACAGCAATGGCTCGGATTTGCCGGTCGACGCGATCCGGTCGCGCATTGCGGACTATGCAAAGACGCAGGGCTGGCGCGTCGAACAGGTCGTGCATGAGGAGACCGGCGTGCTGCCGGTGGTGCATGGCGGCGCGTTCGATGCGTTCTGGCCAAACACCGATCCCGTCGCGCGGGCAGGGGTGCGCGGCGGGCTGTTTCATCCGATGACGGGATACTCGCTGCCCGATGCCGTAGCGTTCGCGCTGCACATCGCGGACAAGTGGCCGCTCGACGGGGCGAGCCTCGCCATCGAAAACCGCCGCTGGGCGAACGCGCATTGGGCGAGCGGCGGCTATTACCGGATGCTGGGGAAGATGCTGTTCCGCGCGGCCGAACCTGCGGCCCGCTACCGGATATTCGAGCGATTCTACCGGCTCTCGCCCGCGCTGATCCAACGCTTCTATGCGGGCCGATCGACGGCGTGTGACAAGGCGCGCATCTTGTGCGGGCGTCCGCCGGTCCCCATAAGCAGTGCTCTCAAGACACTGCTGACCCGAGGATGATGATGAACAAGAAAGCTATCGTCGTCGGCGCCGGATTCGGCGGCCTTGCGCTCGCCATCCGATTGCAGTCGGCGGGGATCGAGACGGTGCTGGTGGAAGGGCGCGATCGTCCGGGCGGGCGGGCCTATTATTGGGAGAAGGACGGATTTACGTTCGACGCCGGGCCGACGGTCATTACCGATCCGAATTGCCTACAGGAATTGTGGCGGCTGTCGGGGCACGACATGGCGCAGGACGTGACGCTGATGCCGGTGTCGCCCTTTTATCGGCTGAACTGGCCCGACGGGACCAACTTCGATTATTCGAATGACGAAGTGTCGCTGCGCAAGGAAATCGCCAAGCTCGATCCGGAAGACATTGCCGGATACGAGCGGTTCCTCGATTACAGCGCGGGCGTGTTCAAGGAAGGCTATGAAAAGCTGGGATCGGTCGCGTTCCTGGATTTCGCGTCGATGATAAAGGCCGCGCCGGCGCTGGCGAAATATCAGGCTTGGCGGTCGGTCTATTCGATGGTGTCGAGTTTCGTGAAGAGCGAGAAACTGCGCGAGGCTTTGTCGTTCCACACGTTGCTGGTCGGTGGCAATCCGATGAACACCAGCGCGATCTATGCGCTGATCCACAAGCTGGAGAAGGACGGCGGAGTCTGGTTCGCGAAGGGCGGCACCAATCGGCTGGTCGCGGGCATGGTGACGCATTTCGAGCGGCTGGGCGGCACGATGCGGCTGGGCGATCCGGTGGTCGAGATCGAGACGGTCGGCGATCGCGCGACGGCGGTCCGCACGGCGAGCGGCTGGCGCGGCGAGGCGGACGCGGTGGCAAGCAATGCCGACCTGATGCACAGCTACCGCAGTTTGCTGAGCAATCATCCGCGCGGGGCAAAGCAGGCGGAGAAGTTGACGCGCAAGAAGTGGTCGCCGTCGCTGTTCGTGGTGCATTTCGGGATCAAGGGGACGTGGCCGGGCATCCCGCACCACATGATCCTGTTCGGCCCGCGTTACGAGGGGCTGCTGACCGATATCTATCAGCATGGCGTGCTGTCGCAGGACTTCTCGCTGTACCTCCATCATCCGACCGTCACCGATCCGTCGATGGCGCCGGAGGGCTGCTCCAGCTTCTATGCGCTCTCGCCTGTGCCCCACATGGGCAAGCTGCCGATCGACTGGGAGCAGATGGGGCCGGTTTATGCGGATCGCATCTTGGGCGAGATCGAGAAGCGGCTGATCCCGGATATTCGCAGCCGGATCGTCACGCAGTTCCATTATGCACCGGACGATTTCGGGCGCGATCTCAATGCGCATATGGGTAGCGCGTTCAGCCTGGAGCCCTTATTGACGCAGAGCGCGTGGTTCCGGGCGCATAATCGCGACGATGTGATTCCGAACCTGTATCTGGTGGGTGCGGGTACGCATCCGGGTGCGGGAATTCCGGGCGTGGTAGGGAGCGCCAAAGCGACGGCGGCGCTGATGCTGGATGATTTGCGAATCTAACCGCAATACGCATATGGGGGCGCATGACCATGAAACGCCTTGCTGTCTATTGCGGCTCTGCCACGCCTGCCGATCCTGTATATATCGAGACTGCGCGCGAAGTGGGTCGTACTTTGGCGGCGCGGGGGATCGGCGTCGTGTACGGCGGCGGGCGGCTGGGCCTTATGGGCGCGGTGGCGGACGCAGCGCTGGAGGCTGGCGGCGAAGTGATCGGCGTGATCCCTGAGGCACTGGTCGGGGCGGAGGTCGCACATCGCGGCTGCACCGAATTGCGCGTCGTCGCGAATATGCACGAGCGCAAGGCGCTGTTCACGCAATTGTCTGATGGCTTCGTGACAATCCCCGGTGGCGTCGGCACAATGGACGAATTGTGGGAAGCAGTAAGCTGGGCGCAATTGGGCTATCATGAAAAGCCGGTGGGGTTGCTGAATGCGGCGGGCTTTTACGACCATCTGATTGCGTTCAATCGGCATATGATAGAAGTGGGCTTCATCCGCCCCGCCCATGCCGGGATCATAGTGCATGGCGATACGATCGAAGGGCTGCTGGATGCAATGGCCGCCTATCAACCGCATGAGACGATATTCCGCATGAAGGCGAAGGATTTGTGAGCGTCGACAGGGCGGCGCTGGTCGCCCATGCCGCTGCCAGCATAGCGCGAGGGTCGAAGTCGTTTGCGATGGCCTCAAAGCTGTTCGCGCCGCTGACGCGCGAGCGAGCGTGGCTGCTTTATGCGTGGTGCCGCGAGTGCGACGATTTGGCCGATGGGCAGGACCATGGCGGCACTATGGCGACGGTCGAGGATGCGCAGAAACGGCTGGCGACGATCCGGCGGCTGACAGCCAAGGCTTTGCGCGGGGAAACGACAGGCGACCCGGCGTTCGACGGGCTGGGCGTGGTCGCGGCGGAGTGCCGGATACCGCATTGCTTCGCGCATGACTTGATTGAGGGGTTCGCGCTGGACGCGGCGGACTGGCGGCCGCAGACGCAGGACGACTTGCTGCAATATTGCTATCACGTCGCGGGTGCCGTGGGGCTGATGATGGCGGTCGTCATGGGCGTCGATCCCCAGGATGAGGCGACGCTGGATCGCGCGTGCGACCTGGGGCTGGCGTTTCAACTGGCGAATATCGCGCGCGACGTGGCGGAGGATGCGGAGGCGGGGCGCTGTTATCTGCCGCGCGACTGGCTGGCGGAGCAGGGGATCGCGCCTGATGCGCTAATGGCGAAGCCGGAAGGTCTGGCCGTGCTGCAACAACGACTGGCGCAGATGGCGGCGGGGTATGAGGCGAGCGCGCGGCATGGGACCGGCTCGCTCGATTACCGCAGTGCGTGGGCGGTGCTGTCTGCCGCAGGAATCTATGGCGACATCGCCCGCGAAGTCGTGGCGCGCGGATCGCGGGCACTGAAGGACCGGGTGATTACGACGAAGGCGGCCAAGATCGGCTGGGTCGCCAAATCGGCCACGCAGGCGCGGGGCCGCGCGGCGAAATGGCCGCGCGATGTACCCCGTCAGGGCCTCTGGACGCGGCCGCGCTAACTGGCCTTGGTGACAAGCTCCGGCGTCTGCTGATGCTGGACGACGCGCATTCTTCATGAGAGAGACGCCGCATCGTCGTGGTGCAATGCGTTTTGTAGGGCGCCGCGCCTTCACGGCTGGCGCTGGCGTGATAGGCGATGACGATCAGCCCTTCCTGCGGGCGCATCACCTGCTGCTGGTCGAACGCCACTTCGGACCAGCGCGGCGTGTGGGATACGGCTTCGATGGCCTGTGCGCCGGTCAGTACGAAGGGTTTCTCCGGCAGCACCATCACGCACTCGTCGTCGATCAGTTCATGATAATGTTCGGCGTCACCCACCCACAGGCTCTTTTCGAAATCCCAAATGCGTTGATCTTCCACGGCAAATCTCCTCTGTTCCCGAATAGAAGCCACGCGGCCCACTATCGTTCCAAGAGCAATTCCATGGTGGGGCAGGCTGCCCTAGCGGGGCGGCGTCCGCAGCATTGAACTCTTCGCTATCAACTCGGCGCTTTGCGCGCGTAGCCATCGCGATCGGGCGAGCAACTCCTTCAAGTTCGCCCTGAGATGAAGAAATTGTTCCTGTTCGGCCGCGACGCGGTCGATTCCGTTTTTCGGCATGAGGATCCCCCCTCAGCGAGCGGGGCACGAGACACCCCAGCCGCCGGGAGCCCGATCGTCGTGCCGGCGGTAAGAGGATGATAAGCCTGCCCAAGGAAAGATGATACAAAATAGTGTTAGATTCAGCGCTTAAGTATTTCTACGCACACGTCATAAGCATGGCTTGTGAATGGTTGCGCAATTTTATTTGGTAGCAACCCGGCTTCTCGCTAACCGGCGCGGGAAGGGGACGTCACATGACTTACACGCTGATTACCGCCAACCGTAATTACTCGAGCTGGTCACTGCGGCCCTGGCTGCTGATGAAGGCGCTGGATATTCCTTTTACCGATCGAGTCGAGCCGTTCACGACGGACAGCAATTATGAGGCGTTCCGGGCCTTTTCGCCGACGGGAACGGTGCCATGCCTTATCGATGGCGACCGGACGGTGTGGGACTCGCTCGGCATCGCACTGTATCTGGCGGATCGGCATGAGGGTGTCTGGCCTGCGGACGAGGCCGCGCGCGCATGGGCCCAATCGGCGGTGAGCGAGATGCACAGCGGCTTTTCGGCGCTACGTAATGATTGCACGATGAATGTGGGCGTCCGGGTTTCGCCCAAGCCGATGTCGGCGGCGCTCAGGAAGGATGTCGCCCGGATTGCGGAGCTATGGGCGGAAGGGGTGTCGCGTTTTGGCGGGCCGTGGCTCGGTGGATCGGCCTTTTCTATAGCGGACGCGTTCTTTGCGCCTGTGGCGTTCCGCGTTCGGACCTATGGGCTGGATGTCGGAACGGTCGGGCAGGCTTGGGCAGATCACGTCATCGCGCATCCGGCCATGCAGCAATGGGAAGCCGAAGCGCTGGCGGAAAGCTGGCGCGAGGCGGGACATGAGGCAGAGCTTGCAGCCTGCGGGACGATCACGGCCGATTATCGAACAGGGTGATCTGCCCTGACATTTTGTTTCGCTTAAACGGCCTCGCTCTTTAACAATCGCAAAGATAGCGTTAAGGGGCGGCCATGACACAGCCTGAAACTTCCGCTCGCACTTTATACGACAAGATCTGGGACGCGCATGTCGTCGAGCGTCAGGATGACGGCACCTGCCTCATCTATATCGATCGGCACCTCGTCCATGAAGTGACTAGCCCGCAGGCCTTTGAGGCACTGCGGCTTGCCGGGCGCAAGGTGCGCCGCCCCGATCTGACGCTGGCCGTGCCCGATCACAATTTGCCGACCACGGCGCGTGTCGATGCGGCGGGGAAGCGCATCCCTATCGCCGACGTGGAGAGTGCGCAGCAGCTTGCGGCGCTGGAGCGCAATGCGCCGGAATTCGGCATCCGCTACATCGGCGCGACCGATCCCGAACAGGGCATCGTGCATGTCATTGGGCCGGAGCAGGGCTTTACGCTGCCCGGCATGACGTTGGTATGCGGGGACAGCCACACGGCGGCGCATGGCGCGCTGGGGGCGCTGGCGTTCGGGATCGGCACCAGCGAAGTCGAGCATGTGCTGGCGACGCAGACGCTGTTGCTGAAAAAGTCGAAGTCGATGGAAGTGCGCGTCGAGGGGACGCTGGGCCATGGCGTGACGCCGAAGGACGTGATCCTGGCGATCATCGGCAAGATCGGTACGGCGGGCGGGACGGGCTATGTGATCGAATATCGCGGCTCCACGTTCGACGCGATGAGTGTCGAGGGGCGGCTGACTGTCTCCAACATGTCGATCGAGGGCGGCGCGCGCGCGGGGCTGTTCGCGCCGGACGAGGCGACCTTCGCCTATATCGAGGGCCGCCCGATGGCGCCGAAGGGTGCGGACTGGGATGCCGCCGTCGCCTATTGGCGGACGCTGCGCACGGACGAAGGCGCGACGTTCGATAAGAGCGTGTACCTCGATGCAGCGGAGATCGTTCCTAATGTGACCTGGGGCACCAGCCCGGAAGACGTGGTGCCGATTACCGGAACCGTGCCCGATCCCGACAGCTTCGAGGATGCGTCCAAGCGTGCGGCGGCGCGTGCGGCGCTGGATTATATGGGCCTCACCAGCGGACAGCGGATGCAGGACGTGAGCGTGCAACATATCTTCATCGGGAGCTGCACCAATAGCCGGATCGAGGATCTGCGCGCTGCGGCGGCGGTGCTGGACGGACGGCATATCGCGAGCGGCATCAAGCAGGCGCTGGTGGTTCCGGGATCGGGCCTGGTCAAGCGGCAGGCCGAGGCTGAAGGGCTGGACCGGATTTTCCTCGCGGCGGGCTTCGAATGGCGGGAGCCGGGATGCTCGGCATGCCTCGGCATGAACCCGGACAAGGTGCCTGCGGGCGAAAGCTGCGCATCGACCTCCAACCGCAACTTCATGGGGCGGCAGGGTCCGGGCGCGCGCACGCATCTGGTTTCGCCGGCTATGGCGGCGGCGGCGGCAGTCACAGGACGGTTGACGGATGTGCGCGAACTGACCACAAGCCATTGATGGTTAACGCAAGTTAGGGGCGGATCAGTGAAAAAGGCATTTTGGCTGCTGGCGCTTGGCGCGTTGGCCAGCGCCGTGATGGCGGCCAGCATCGGTCGGGCGGAAGAGACTGCTTCGGAAAGCCGCACGCTTAAAGAACCGGTGAAGGACGGTCGCTGATGAAGCCAGTCAACACAGTCGACGGACGCGCCTATCCGTTCGGTGTAAAGAATGTCGACACCGACATGATTATCGCGGCCAAGTGGCTGAAGACGATAAGCCGCGCGGGTCTTGGCAAGGGCGCTTTCGAGGCGTTGCGCTCCGATCGGGACAATGTGTTCGATGATCCAGCCTATGTGGGAAGCCCGATCCTGATCGCGGGCGACAATTTCGGATGCGGGTCCAGCCGCGAACATGCCGCCTGGGCATTGAACGACATGGGCGTGAAGGCTGTGATCGCGCCCAGCTTCTCCGATATCTTTTCCAGCAACGCATTCAAGAACGGCATATTGACGGTGGTACTGCCGCAGGAATCGATCGACCGGCTGATGGAAGTCGCCAAGACCGATCCAATCCACATCGATCTGGAGCATCAGACGGTTACCACGCCGTTTCAGGACCGGCTGCATTTCGAAATCGATCCGTTCCGCAAGCACTGCCTGATGGGCGGCCTTGACGAAGTGGGGCTGACGATGGCGCGAGGCGATGCGATCGCATCCTACGAAGCACGCCGGACAGGTGCGGAGCCTTGGATCGTTCCAGGGGGGATCGTTCCGGTCGCGGCTTAGGTCGTTGCCTAAATCCCCAACGCGCCCTATCTGGAGGATGTACCTGTCCTTTGCCAGTGAGGCTCTTCGTCCATGACGACCTTCGACGACCGCGAACGCGCTTTTGAAAATATGTTCGCGCACGATCAGGAAATGCTCTTTCGCATTATTGCCCGACGCAATCGCCTGCTCGGAGAATGGGCAGCAGCGAAGATGGGCCTGACGCCAGAAGAGACGGACGCCTATGCCAAGGCGACGGTACAGGCGGAGTTCGAGGAAGCGGGCGACGAGGACGTGATCCGCAAGCTGGTCGGCGATCTGACCTCGGCAGGGGTCGATACGGACGAGCCGACGGTGCGCGCCGCCATGGAAGAACAGGCCGTCATCGCCCGCCGCCAGCTTATCGAAGTGAAATAGGACCAGCCCGATGCCCATGGCCGCAGACGACATCTCCGCGATGATCCGCAGCGCGATTCCCGATGCGCAGGTCGAGATTACCGATCTGGCCGGGGATGGCGACCATTATTCCGCGCGGGTCGTGTCCGAAAGCTTTCGGGGTGTCAGCCGTGTGAAGCAGCATCAGGCCGTCTATGCGGCGCTGGGCGGGAAGATGGGCGGCGTGCTCCACGCCTTGCAACTGACGACCGCCGTCCCCAATTAGCTGCCACATTCGCTGACATATATGGAACCCCGAGTTATGACTGAAGCCACCCAAGAGCGCCTTGCGGGCATCGTGAAGAGCAACGACGTGGTGCTGTTCATGAAGGGCACGCCGCTGTTCCCGCAATGCGGCTTTTCCAGCCGCGCGATTGCCATCCTCGAACATCTGGGCGTCGATTACGACAGCGTCGACGTGCTTCAGGACCAGGAAGTGCGGCAGGGCATCAAGGAATTTTCCGACTGGCCGACCATTCCGCAGCTTTATGTGAAGGGCGAATTCGTCGGCGGCAGCGACATCATGATGGAGATGTTCGAGGCAGGTGAATTGCAGCAGTTGATGGACGAGCAGGGCGTCGCCAAAGCCGCAAGCTAGACCGCACCTTTCTTCGACTACGATCGTGGGTCGTGGCGCGAGGGCGCTGCGGCCCTTTGTCGTTTGTATGACGGATATATCGGGGGATGCGAGGGCGGAGACCAATCCGCACGCATCCCCCATGTCAGGGAAGACACATATGCTTTCAGTATCGCACAGCCTGTGCCAGTCGAGTGCTTAGGTAGTTTTCAGCGGCTTTCGATGGTTAACAGTCTGATGGTAAACGGCTATATTGTAAAGCCATCCGACATTCATCTTGCGTTCAGCCGATCGTTTACATATGTAGTCGTAACGACGACGTTTGTGGTCGCAGAGTCGGTGAAAGGGTGGCTGCATGACCGAGAAGATCAGCGACGCAGAACATGCCGTTATGGAAGCGCTGTGGGAAACCGCGCCGCTGACTGCCGCCGATGTTGCGGATCGTGTGCGTGACGCGCGCGGATGGAGCATCCAGACCGTCAAGACTTTGCTCTCCCGCCTGCTCGCCAAGGACATCGTAGCGGCTGAACAGGATGGCCGCCGGTTTCTCTATCGCCCGCTGGTCGAGCGCGATGATTATGTCACTGGAGAATCGCGGCGGTTAGTGGATCGCCTGTTCGGCGGTCGCGCCGCGCCGCTGGTCGCGCACCTGGCCGAGCAGGATCAACTTTCATCGCAGGATATCGCCGAGCTTGAAGCGCTGCTGAAGGCGCTGAAATCATGAGCGGCCCCGATTTCACGCGCTGGCTGGTGGAGGCATTGCTGGCCTCCGCCCTGCTGATCGCGCTGGTGATGCTGCTGCGTCGCCCGGTCGCGCAATATCTCGGCGCGCGGGCGGCCTATGCGCTTTGGGCGCTGCCGGTGTTGCGCTTGCTACTGCCCCCGCTGCCCAGCGCCGCCAGTCCGGTCGCGATGCTGCCCTTGGACAGTCACCTAGTTTCCATCAGCCATGTCCGCGAAGCCGTCCAGGTGCCTGCCGCACAATTTCCGTGGGTCGAGGCAGGGCTGGTAATCTGGATGAGTGGCGCGGTGCTGTTCCTGCTGGTGCAGGCCATTGCCTATGCGCGCTTCCGGCGACTGATCCTGTCCGACGGCGCCGAGATCGGCCGGGACGGGAATGTCGCCGTGCTGGAAAGTGTCCATGTGACCGGGCCGCTGGCATTCGGCATTCTGCATCGGCGGGTAGTGGTGCCGATCGACTTCGCAGATCGCTATTCGCGGGAGGAGCAAGCGCTGGCGCTGGCGCATGAACTGACGCACCACCGTCGCGGCGACCTCATCGCCAACTTAGCGGCCCTGATGCTGCTGACGCTGCATTGGTGCAATCCAATCGCGTGGATCGCCTACCGCGCATTTCGCGCCGATCAGGAGCTTGCCTGCGATGCGCAGGTGCTCGCCCGGCATGGCGCGGATCAGGCGCAGACCTATGGGCGCGCTATTCTGAAGGCGGCAACTGCGACGCCACTTTCGGCGGGGAACCGCTTCAACATATGTCATCTCAACAGTGTCGATACCCTGAAGGGGAGGTTGAAAATGCTTTCTAATCACACAGCGTCCTTGCATCACATTAGCTGGAGCATGGCCGCGATAGCCGTCGTGACCGTTGCCGGACTGGCGCTCACCGCTTCGGGTAGCGGAGCGGCGCGCGAAATGGCGAGCGTGTCCAGTCGCCTCAGTGAGGCAAAGCTGACGAAGCTTGCCGCGTTCATGCCGGAGGAGGTGCGCGATGTTGCGGCTCCTGTGACGCCAGAGACCCCTGAGACTCCGACGACCCCCACGACTCCGGTGGTGGCCGTAACGCCGACGGCGCCCACCGCACCGTCGGCGCCATTCGAGCCTGCTGCGCCGCTGCCTCCTCCCGCGCCAGCCGCGCCGCGTGCTCCTGTCGTGAACGACCATTATCACGCTGTCCCTTCGCGAGCGGAAATCGCGAGGATGGTGCCGGACATCCGCGTGGACACCAACTGCGCGGGCCAGCCGGGAAGCTCCCACGAATATGTGGACGCCAGCGGCAAGCGGCATGTGCGGATCGCCGTCTGCACTGCCGCGATTCGGCGTCAGGCGATGGCGGACGCGCGGGCCGGGATGGCAGAAGCGCAGCTTGCGGCAGCGGAAGCGCGCAGGGAGGCTGCGCAGGACCGGGCACAGGCGCAGGCAGAAGCCAGAGCGGAAATGGCGGAGGCGCGCGCTGAGTTGGTGCGTGCCCGCGCGGAAATGCGGCGCGAGATGGCGCGCGCGCAGGCGGAGGTCGACTGAAGCAGCGTTGCGCGTCGAACACGAGAGTCCTTGAATTAGGCGCGCGAAGTGGCACATGGGAGCCATGGATGCTCCCTTCGATTTGACCACCTTGCCCACCGGTGTCGCCATGTCGCTCTCGCCGTTGGTGGCGCGGGTGCTGGCCCCCAATCCCTCGCCCTTCACCTACACCGGCACGCAAAGCTACATCGTGGGGCGGGAGGAAGTGGCGGTGATCGATCCCGGCCCCGCCGAGCCCGATCACATCGCGGCGTTACAGTCGGCGATAGCGGGGCGGCCCGTAACGGCGATCCTGTGCACCCACACGCATCGCGATCATAGCCCTGCCGCCAAGGTGCTAGCGCAGGCAACTGGCGCGCCGATCATCGGCTGCGCACCGCTGACGCTGGACGATGATGGGCCGCGTGCCGATGCGGCGTTCGATCCGGACTATGCCCCCGATCATGTGCTGGCCGATGGCGACACGGTGAGAGGCAAAGACTGGACGCTGGAGGCAGTGGCGACGCCAGGGCATACGTCCAACCACCTATGCTTCGCGCTAGTGGAGGAGCAGGCGCTGTTTACCGGCGATCACATCATGGGCTGGTCGACTACGGTCGTGTCGCCGCCCGATGGCGATATGGCGGCATATATGCAGTCGATGCAGCGGCTGATCGATCGCGAGGACGTGATCTATTATCCCGCGCATGGTGATCCGGTCGACAAGCCACAGCGGCTCGCCCGGTCGATGATGGGGCACCGCAGGCACCGCGAGGGGCAGATCATCCGCTTCCTCCAAGCGGGCGGCGCTTCGGCGATCCCCGACATGGTGAGCGAGATGTACAAAGGTGTCGATCCGCGGCTCTATTCGGCGGCCGGGCGATCGGTGTTGGCGCATCTGCTCGACTTGCAGGCGCGGGGACTTGCGCGTGAGCAGGACGGGCAGTGGGAAGCTATTGCCGCGTGATCGAACAGCCACGCGCGGTTTTACTATGCGGGCGTGTTGATCCCTAATAAAGCGGGCCGCGAAGCACGTGGCCAAATGGAAAGACCAAGCACATGGATGCCAGAGGTGGAATTGGCGGGAGCCTGAAGGGGCTGGACCTTCGCGCGGAGATCGACCGGCTGCGCAAGGAGCGCAACGCGGTGATCCTGGGCCATTATTACCAGAAGCCGGAAATTCAGGATTTGTCCGATTTCGTTGGCGATTCGCTGGAATTGTCGCGCAAGGCGGCGGAGACGGACGCCGAGGTCATCGCGTTCTGCGGTGTGCGCTTTATGGCGGAGACGGCCAAGATTCTCTCGCCGGAGAAGATCGTGATCCTGCCGGACATGGACGCAGGCTGTTCACTGGAGGACAGTTGCCCGCCTGCGCAGTTCAAGGCGTTTCGTGAGGCGCATCCCGATCACATCGCCTTAAGCTACATTAATTGCTCGGCCGAAGTGAAGGCACTGTCCGACATCATCGTCACTAGCAGCTCCGCCGAGAAAATCCTGAGCCAGATCCCCAAGGAGCAGAAGATCATCTTCGGCCCGGACAAGCATCTTGGCGGCTATCTGGCGCGCAAGCTGAGGCGTGAGATGTTGCTGTGGCCGGGTGTGTGCATCGTGCATGAGGCGTTCAGCGAAACTGAGTTGCTGAAGTTGCAGGCGCAATATCCCGGCGCGCCGATTGCCGCGCATCCCGAATGTCCGCCGGCGATCGTCGACCATGCCGATTATATCGGGTCGACCAGCGGCATATTGGAGTTCGCCAAGTCGATGCCGGGCGATACGCTGATCGTCGCGACCGAGCCGCACATCATTCACCAGATGGAGCGTGCGGTGCCGGAGAAGACCTTCATCGGTGCGCCCGGTGCTGACGGCAACTGCAACTGCAACATCTGCCCCTACATGGCGCTCAATACGATGGAGAAGCTGTACGTCGCACTGCGCGATTTGCAGCCGCGGATCGAGATGGACGAGACGCTGCGCTTGCAGGCGCGCAAGTCGCTCGACCGGATGCTGGAAATGGCGAGCGGCACCGTGGGGCAGGGGGATCTAGGCGCGCGATGACATTCGTTCTGGCGGGCTTCGATCTGGATGCGTTCGTGGCGTCCACACTGGCGGAGGATTTGGGCGAGGGCGGTGACATCACGTCCGCTGCCGTGATCCCGGCCGATGCGATGTTCTCCGGCGTGATGGATAGTCGCGATGCCGTGACGGTCGCGGGCTTGCCCGTAGCGGCGGCGTTCTTCCGCGCGCTTGATCCTGATGTGGAGATCGAGATGCTGGTCGAGGACGGGCAGCAGGTGGCGGCGGGCACCGACCTGATGCGGCTGAAGGGCAAGGCGCGGGCGATGCTGACGGCGGAGCGATCGGCGCTGAATACGGTGCAGCATTTGACGGGCATCGCGACCATGACGAGCACCTATGTCGACGCGATCATGGGGACAGGCGCGACGTTGCTCGATACGCGCAAGACCGTTCCGGGGCTTCGGCGGCTGGAGAAATATGCGACGCGGATGGGTGGCGCGACCAATCACCGCATGGGGCTGTGGGACGCGGCGATGATAAAGGACAACCACGTTGCGGTGGCCGGATCGGTGGGCGAAGCCGCGCGGCGGGCGGTGGCGGCGGGCATTGCCAACATCATCGTGGAAGTCGACCGCGTCGACCAGATCGAACCTGCGCTGGAGGCAGGCGCGACGCATTTGCTGCTCGACAATATGGACCCGGCTACGCTGCGAGGCGCAGTGACGCTCGTCGGCGGACGGGTGCCCACCGAAGCGTCGGGCGGCGTGCGGCTGGACACGATCAATGCCATCGCCAAGACGGGCGTGACCTATGTGAGCGTCGGGCGGCTGACCCAATCTGCGCCTGCCGCGGATGTCGGACTGGATTTCGCGCATGTATAAGACACTGTTGACCGCCGCGCTGATGCTGACTCCCGGCGTTGCGCTGGCGCAGGCGGAACAGTGCAGCATTCCGCGTGACATTCCCCGCCCGCACCCCGATCTTCCGTCCGAGAGCCAGCCAAAGCGCGTGCTGCCGATTGGCGGCTACACGCTGGCGATCACGTGGTCGCCGCAATATTGCAGCGGGAAGACCGTGACGCGTGACGCATTCCAGTGTGCGAACCCTACGGCGCGATTCGGCTTCACGCTGCATGGCCTGTGGCCCGATGGCGAAGGTAAGGACTGGCCGCAATATTGCCGCGCGACGTCGATCCTGCCGCGTGCGACAATTGCGCAGAACCTGTGCGTCACGCCGTCGGCGCAGTTGATCCAGCATGAATGGGCGAAGCACGGCACGTGTATGCGGTCCAACGGGCAGCCGATCAGCCCGCGCAGCTATTTCGAAAAATCGCAGACGATGTACGGCAAGCTGCAATTTCCCGACATGGCGGCGCTTGCGCAGCGGGGCACGATGACGGCTGGCGCGTTTGCCACTGCCTTCGCGCAAGCCAATCGGGGTCTGCGCGCCGATATGATGCGCGTCACGGCGACGCGCGATGGCTGGCTGGACGAAGTGTGGCTGTGTCTGGACAAGAGGCTTCGCTATGCCCGGTGCCCGGCGCATCAGGGCGGATTGAAGCCCGCCGAGACCCTGCGTATCCGCGCTCGATAACTGACGAAAGCGGCGGGCGCTACTGCGTGATCGTCACCGTGCTCGGGTGATGCTTGTCCAAATGCCTTCGGATCAGCTTCAGGTTCTTGGTATTGGACTTGTAGAAAAAGTCGAACACGTCGCCCACCAGAGGCACAGCGCCCAGCACCGTGTCGAAGCCGACATTCGCTGCCATGCGCGTCAATTGCCACTTCGACATGCCAAGGTTGCGCGCCTCCCACACCATCCAGGCGCCCATTGCCGCTGTCGCGATGTCGCCGACGACCGGGATGAAGCCTACAATGCTGTCCAGCCCTACGCGGCGATTTGTGCCGGGGAGAACGAACATGCCCTCCAGCATCTTCTCCATCGCCTCGATCCGGCGGCGCACCGACGCGGGATCGCTACCAAAGCCGGGTAGATCGCGCGCGATGCGATCGAACTGGTCCTGCGAAATCGCCAAAGCCTTCACTCCTTTCACTCTAATTGGTGGTGCGGAACAACTGGTTCAATGGGTGACGTGCGCGGGCAGAGGGAGCAAAGCCCGTCAGCCTGCGCGCAACCAGCGACCAGCGGACCGGCGCACCCAGCGCGATATAGCCATTATGCGCCACCGTAAGTTGCTCCGCTTCGGCAAGGCGCGCCTGCATGTCAGCAGTGGTCGTCGCCAGGCCCGCTTCCTGCAAGCGCTCCTGCGACACGGGGTCGCAATGCACTTTCCGTGCGCAACCGACGCGGCCGAGATACCATAATGCGCTGTCATAGGCGGCGACTTCATCGACCAGGCGCAGGTCGGCGTCGGCATTCAGATCGACTTGCCGGCTGGGCACGCCTATGCGGCTGAGATCGGCGGCGATCAGCGTGTACAGCAATTTCGATCCCGATCCCTTGGGCAGGGCGATCCGAAGTACCGGCACCGCACCATTGGCGCTGCTCCACTGCGCGATGGCATTGCGCGCGGCGGCGCGGCGGTCGTCGATTGTCGCATCGGCCCATGCCGGTGGTATCGGAGCGCGCGGCAGATCGAGTTGCTGCGTCAGGAGGCGGTCAGTCGCGGCCCATCCGCCGAGCGCGAAGGCCGCGGGAAGCTGATCGCGATCGATCGCCATGTTGATCGCGCTGCGCACGCCGTCGTCATTGAGGAACGGATCGCTGGCGACGACTGCCAGCCCGAACAGCCCTTGCGCGGGATCGATACGCACTACGCGATTGTCAAGGTCTGCCAGCTTCAGCAGGGGCAAATCGCTGTAGCGCCCGCCGAGCACGAGAGCGGCAAGACCCGCGCGGAACCGCACGATCGCCATCGACGCACGCTCGGCGCGAACTACGCGATTCTCCCAGGGGGGGATCGGCGTGTCCTCGCTGCCATCGTCCTCCACGATGGGCCGCAGGAACCAAGCCTCCGGCCGCTTCTCCTTGCGATAGGGTCCGGTGCCGCCATCGCGCCGGGTGATGGCCATCTGCGGCTGGGCCAGCATCTGCAACAGATAGGGACGCGGCGTGGACAGGCGGATTTCCAGAACTTCGCCCGTCATCGCCGTGACATCCTCAATCGCCGCCAGGTCGCCGGTGATGTCCAGCGCCAGATTGGCGGCAATGCGGTTCTTCAGGAGGAAGGCGACGTCGTCTGCCTTGATCGGCGCGCCATTGGGCCAACGAATGCGGCGCAGGCGGAAGATATAGCTGCGCCCGTCATCCTGCACGATCCAGCGCTGCGCCAGCGCAGGAAGCACGTCGCCCTGCGCATCGAAGGCCACCAGCCCTTGCGCCGTCGACTCAAGGATGAGCTTGGACGCGGGGCTGAGAACGTCGCGGAGCGGCTGGGCGAGTTGCTGGGGCGTACCGATGACGCTGACGACGACCGGTCCCTGCTGCTTTTCCGAACATGCCGTCAGGCCCGCCATCGCCGCCGCAGCGAGCGCGGCACCCATGGAGAGGAACAGGCGGGGCATAAGCGAATTGGCTCCAGAAGGGCGATTGCCGGTAGGACGGTCTATCCTCTGCCGCGGCCTGCGCCAAGCCGCGTCGCCCTAATGTTTGAACTTATGCAGTACCGCGACGATGATGCCGCCGACGATCAGTCCCGCTATGCCGGAACCCAGTGCCGTAACCGCCCATTCGGTGACGGCGTGCAGCGGCCCGGTGGCTTCCCCAGCCGCGACGGCGACATGATGCAGCGTCTCAGGAATGGTGTGGAGGCCGAAGCTCTCTAGGCCATGAACAAGGATGCCGCCGCCGACCCACAGCATCGCCGCCGTGCCGATAACCGAGAGTGCGCGCATCAGCACCGGCATGGTGTTGACCAGCAGCCTGCCGACGGTTTGCGATGCGGCGGACGGCTTTGTCGCCATGTGCAGGCCGATGTCGTCCATCTTCACGATCAGCGCGACGACGCCATAGACGCCCGCCGTGATGAACAGCGACACTGCCGCAAGGACAATCGCCTGCTCCCACAAGGGCACGTCCGCAACCGTCGCCAACGCGATCGCCATAATTTCGCCCGACAGGATGAAATCGGTGCGGATCGCGCCGGAGACCTGACGATCCTCCAGAGCCTTGGGATCGGTCTCCTCCGCAATTTCTTCAATCGGATGCTCGGAACCGCCATGCATCGCCTCGAACAGCTTCTCCGACGCTTCGAAGCAGAGATATGCGCCGCCCACCATCAGCAGCGGCGTCAGCGCCCATGGCGCCAGCGCGCTGATCGCCAAGGCGGCAGGAAGGAGAAACAGCAGCTTGTTGCGCAAGGAACCAAGCGCGATCTTCCATATGATCGGCAGCTCCCGGTCGGGTGTCAGGCCCACGACATAGCGGGGCGTCACGGCGGCATCGTCTATGACGACGCCCGCCGCCTTTGCCCCCGCCTTACCGGCAGCGGCGGTAACATCGTCCAGCGACGAAGCGGCGAGTTTCGCTATGCCCGCCACATCGTCGAGCAGCGCGATCAATCCCGATGGCATGATGTGTTGGGTTCCCGTTGGTGAGCCTGAATTGCCGATGCCCGGACTGTGCCTGCAATGCAAGGCCGTCCTGCCGTGGAAACCGGACCGCTCTCCCGCGTTGAATGGAGGCGAGCGGCACGCGAACGGCGAAAGGATGCATCATGCCCCAAGGCGACAAGAGCAGCTATACCGACAAACAGAAGCGAAAGGCCGCGCATATCGAGGAAGGCTATGAGGATCGCGGCGTGCCCAAAGACGAAGCCGAACGCCGGGCATGGGCCACCGTCAACAAGGAGTCGGGCGGCGGCAACAAGTCAGGTTCCGGACGTGGAAAGCCCGACACACACGTCTCCTCAAAGCGCGGCGGCAATCGCGGCGGCGTTGCTTCGGCCAAGCGATCTGCATCGGACCGGTCGGCAGCAGCCAAAAAGGGATGGGAGACGAGGCGGCGCAAACAGGCCTGACGCCGATGCTGGTGCGGACGGCGGGACTCGAACCCGCACTTCATAGAAAGCAGATTTTAAGTCTGCCGCGTCTACCGGTTTCGCCACGTCCGCACGCGCGATGATAACCGTCGCGCTGCAACGGTTGCGCTCGTGCCTTATCGGCAATTCAACGGATTGAAAACGCCAACTACCGCTCGATCTGCAGAAAAATAATGCGCCGCAAACCAGAACCTGCTCCCCAGGCGTGTTCTGCTTGGCGCGTTATTTTGTGTTGAGGCGCTCGCGCATTTCCTTGCCAGGCTTGAAGTAAGGTACGCGCTTGGCGGTCACAGGGACCGTTTCTCCTGTCCGTGGATTACGACCGGTGCGCGCATCTCGCTCTCGCGTCGTGAAGGCGCCAAAGCCGCGCAATTCGACGCGTCCGCCAGCGGCGAGGCGCTCGGTGATCTCGCGGAAGAACAGATCTACGATCCGCTCAACCTCCTGCAGCGTAAGTTCCTGGTTTTCGTCAGCGAGCTTCTGAATCAATTCCGAACGGATCATCCCGTATCCCCACCAATGTGGCACCCCACATGCCACGGGTTTAGCCTTAATCAAAAGCTAAGGCGCTGACAATGGAAGGAGGGTGAGAGAGTCTCGTGCAGAATCAAGCACCTGTGCCAAATTCGGGCAGTATGTTGCAATAGCTGTCATGATGGACACAAAAAAAACGGCGCAACATCGCGTCGCGCCGTTCTAACGTTTTTCAGGCAAGGCAGGTTGCCGTAGCGGCAACCTGCAAAGCATTGATCAACCTTCGTTCTTCGCCTTGAGCGCTTCGCCCAGGATGTCGCCCAGCGATGCACCACTGTCCGACGAACCATATTGTGCGACGGCCTGCTTCTCTTCGGCGATCTGCATCGCCTTGACGGAGAAGTTGGGTTTCTTCGCACGGTCGAAGCCGATGACCATCGCATCGAACTTCTGACCGGGCTGGTAACGCTCGGGGCGCTGCTCGTCGCGGTCGCGGCCAAGGTCGCTGCGCTTGATGAAGCCGGTCGCGCCGTCTTCGCCAGTCTGCACTTCCAGACCACCGTCGCGTACTTCCAGAACGGTAACGGTGACGATCGCATTCTTGTTGAGGCCCGCACCCGAAGAAGAAGTGCCAGCGCTGCCGACGGCAGGTGCGCCCTTCTCAAGCTGCTTCATGCCAAGCGAGATGCGCTCCTTCTCGACGTCGATGTCGAGAACGATCGCCGACACGGCTTCGCCCTTGCGATGGAGCGCCAGTGCGTCTTCGCCCGAGATGCCCCATGCGATGTCGGACATGTGGACCATGCCGTCGACGTCGCCATCCAGGCCGATGAACAGACCGAATTCGGTCGCGTTCTTGACTTCGCCTTCGACGACGGAGCCGACCGGGTGCTTGTCTGCAAAGGCATCCCATGGATTGCTCTGCGCCTGCTTGAGGCCAAGCGAAATGCGACGCTTTTCGCTGTCGACTTCGAGGACGAGAACTTCGACTTCCTGGCTGGTCGAAACGATCTTGCCAGGGTGGACGTTCTTCTTTGTCCAGCTCATTTCGCTGACATGGACAAGGCCTTCGATGCCTGGCTCCAGTTCGACGAACGCACCATATTCGGTGATGTTGGTCACGCGGCCCGACAGCTTGGCGCCGATCGGATACTTGGCCATTGCGCCTTCCCAAGGATCGCTCTCAAGCTGCTTCATGCCGAGCGAGATGCGCTGCGTGTCGCGGTTGATGCGGATGATCTGCACGCGGACGGTATCGCCGATGTTTATCATTTCGCTGGGGTGGTTGATGCGCTTGTAGCTGAGGTCGGTGACGTGCAGCAGGCCGTCAATGCCGCCGAGATCAACGAACGCACCGTAATCGGTGATGTTCTTGACCACGCCTTCGATGATCTGACCTTCGGCCAGCGTCTGGATGAGGCCGGTGCGCTGTTCGGCGCGAGTCTCTTCCAAGATGGCGCGGCGCGAGACGACGATGTTGCCGCGGCGACGATCCATCTTCAGGATCTGGAAAGGCTGCGGAATGTCCATCAGCGGAGTGACGTCGCGCACGGGGCGAATATCGACCTGCGAACCGGGAAGGAACGCTACGGCGCCGTCGAGGTCGACAGTGAAGCCGCCCTTGACGCGACCGAAGATGACGCCTTCGACGCGGGTGTTCTCGGTGAATTCAGCTTCCAGCTTGTCCCATGCGGCTTCGCGGCGGGCGCGGTCGCGAGAGAGCATGGCGTCGCCATGGGCGTTTTCGACGCGGTCGACATAGACTTCGACTTCGTCGCCAACCTTGATGTCAGCCTTCTGGCCGGGCATCGCGAACTCACGCAAAGGCACGCGGCCTTCGCTCTTGAGGCCCACGTCGATGACGGCGAGGTCGTTTTCGATGGCGGTAACGGTGCCCTTGACGACGCGGCCTTCAAAGCCGCCGTCTTCGCCACCGAGAGAATCATTGAGCATCGCTGCGAAATCGTCGCGCGACGGAAATGCCGTAGAGGCCATGTGGTAGTCCTTCTTCGTACGTTGCTGGCCGGCCGGTTGTCTCCGGCGGTCTTTGGCCAAAACGCCTGCAAAACCGGGTGTTTATGCAAGCATCCGGCACGCGGCTAAGCAGCGCGGACACACATCGGGAGAAAGCGAAAAAGGCGCTGGGGGATGCCCCTGCGCCGCGCGCGTCACTCCTTGGAGCGACGGTCCAGTTGTGCGTCCACCAGCGAAATCGCCTGTCGGACGGCCGCGTCTATAGTCAAGTTACTGGTATCTAGCAAGTCTGCACCCTCGGCCTGCTTCAATGGCGCATGGTCGCGGTTCATGTCGCGATCGTCGCGCGCGCGGATGTCGGCGATGATGGCGTCGCGGTCTGCCTCCATGCCGTTGCGGTGCATTTCGTTCAGGCGGCGGTCCGCGCGGACTTCGGGGCTGGCGATGACGAACAGCTTTGCGCTGGCGCCCGGCGCGATGACGGTGCCGATGTCGCGTCCGTCAAGCACCGCACCGCCCGGTTGCATGGCGAAGTCGCGCTGGCGCTGGATCAGTGCTGCGCGCACCTGAGGGTGGATAGACACGCGGGAGGCCAAGGCGCCGCTGGCCTCGTTGCGCAATTCCGTGTCCATGAGCAGTGACTCAGGGAAGTCGCATGCCGCGACGGCATCATGCGGGTCATCGGCATTGCCACCCGCACGCGCGACACTGAGGCCAACGGCGCGATAAAGAAGACCCGTATCGAGATGCGGCAGTCCATAATGCGCGGCAAGCGCCCGCGCGATGCTGCCCTTTCCCGACGCAGCGGGGCCATCGACGGCGATAATCACGACTTTCCGCCTCGCAGCACCTTGGCGAGGCCGAGGATCGCGATGATGGCCCAGACGATCTCCAGCGCCATCGACGCGATGTTGAAATGCACTGTAAGCGATGCGATCAGCATCAACGATCCGACCAGGTTGAGCAGGTTGAAGAACAGGAAATTGATCTTCGCCGCCATGTTGGAATAAGCGTATGCGATGACCATCAGTCCGCTGCCGATCAGGCCGACGATATTGGCGGCGACTGGTGAAAGAATGTCCGTCACACGGTCGCGCCCATCGTGCGGAGCAGGTCCAGGAAGCCCGGAAAGCTCGTGGCGACGGGGCGCATGTCATCCACCGTCACGCCGTCACGCGATACGAGTCCGGCGACAGCGAAGCTCATCGCGATCCGGTGATCGAGTAACGTTGCGACCGGCCCGCCGCCCGCCAGCGGTTCGCCACCCGTGCCGTCGATGATGAGGCCGTCTTCCAGTTCCTCCACTTGCGCGCCGATCAGCCGCAAGCCCGTTGCCATGGTGGTCAGGCGATCCGATTCCTTGACGCGCAGTTCCTCAAGACCACGGAAGACGCTGTGCCCCTGCGCCAGCGCTGCGGCGACGAACGCAATCGGATATTCGTCGATCATACTGGGCGCGCGGTCGGGATCGGGTTCCACGCCCGTCAGCGTTGATGCCGACACGACCAGATCGCCGACAGGCTCGCCGCCAACCTCTCGGGGGTTCGCAATCTCGATCGATCCGCCCATTTCGCGCAGCAGATCGATCAGTCCCGCACGTGTCGGATTAAGTCCGACGTTGCGGATCGTGACGCGCGATCCCGGCACCAGCAGCGCTGCGACCATCGGGAAAGCTGCGGACGATGGATCGCCCGGCACCACGATATGCTGCGGCTGCAATTCCGCCTCGCCGACGAGGCTGATGACGCGGGCGCCGTCGCTGTCGATTTCCACCGTCAGTTCAGCGCCGAAGCCGCGCAGCATCCTCTCGCTGTGATCGCGTGTGGCTATGGGTTCGACCACGCGGGTGATGCCTGGCGTATTCAGTCCGGCCAGTAGAACCGCCGACTTCACCTGCGCTGAGGCAACGGGCAGGCGATACTCGATCGGCACCGCCGGGCAGATGCCCCGTAGCGTCAGCGGCAGCCGACCGCCCGGAGCGGATGTGAACTCCGCGCCCATAGTGGACAGCGGGTCGATCACGCGCCCCATCGGCCGTTTGCTCAGGGATGCGTCGCCGATGAAGGTTGCCGTCAGATCGTGGCTGGCGAGCAGCCCCATCAGCAGCCGCGTGGACGTGCCGCTGTTGCCCATGTCGAGCGCGACTTCCGGCTGGAGCAAACCCCCGACGCCGACGCCATGGATGTGCCATACGCCATCGTCGTCGCGCACGATGTCCGCGCCCATCGCTCGCATCGCCGCCGCCGTGGCCAGTACATCCTCCCCCTCCAGTAGCCCCTCGACTCGGCTTTCCCCCACGGCCAGTGCCGACAGCATCAGGGCGCGGTGGGATATGCTCTTGTCGCCCGGCACCGTGACCGTGCCCGTCAGCGCGGGTGCGGCGGTGAAGGTTTTGGGGGTTGGCGCGCTGCTGTGCGCGCCCGGTTCATGGGGCATGTGAGTCCGAACGTCATCAAAGGGTCAAAAAAAGCGCCCCGGCTTTTGACAGCGCGGTCCTGCTATGGCAATGCCCCCGTCGCTTCGCGCGCAGCCCTGCTGTCGCGCGCTTTTACCTATTTAATTTTATCAAGGATGGACGGCGGCACATGGTGAAGCCTGAATGGGGCACGAAACGGACTTGCCCGAAATGCGCGACGCGCTTCTACGATCTTGGCAAGGATAATCCGGTTGTCTGCATCAACTGCAACAATCCGTGGGATCCAGAGCCTGTCCTGAAGTCCAAGCAGCCGCTTCCCTATGAGGAAGTCGTGCCCAAGAAGGTTGTCGAAACCGCCGACGGCGCTGTCGAGGCTGTGGATGACGATCTGGACGTCGATCTGGACATTGATGAGGACGACGACTCGCCGGACAATGACGTCGACCTTGGCGGGGACGACGATCTTGGCCTTGAAGCGGCTGGCGACGACGACGGCGACGACAATTAAGCTCTTGCAAAGCGAGGCGCTGCTCGCCTAAAGGCAGCGCCTCGCAAGCGAATCTGCGTTGGAAACGCGATTTGCCATGGCGAAATGCGGCCGCGACCCAAGGCGGCGCATCTATGGAATGGGGCCTTAGCTCAGCTGGGAGAGCGCCTGCATGGCATGCAGGAGGTCAGCGGTTCGATCCCGCTAGGCTCCACCAAAGCTTCATATGAACCTTCTTGTTGCAGCGCGACCTGTTCGTGGGCACGAAATGGGTACTTCCACTGGCGGCCCCGCATACCTAAAGCAGGGCATGGTCCAACCTGCAAACCTCGCCTCGCGTCCTGCGTCCACATTGATCGTGTTGCGCGAAAGTCTTTCCGGTCCGCCGCAGCTTTTGATGATGGAGCGGGCCGCGACGATGGCGTTCGCTCCGGGCGCATTGGTATTTCCGGGCGGTGCAACGGATGCCGACGATGTAGCTCTGGCCGAAAGGCTTGGCACCGATCTGCCCGTTGATGAGGCTGCTTCCCGCATCGGGGCGATACGCGAGACATTGGAGGAAAGCGGCATAGCGCCGGGCCTGGGCACAAGCGACGATGCGGTGCTGGCCGAACTTCGGCGCGATCTGAGCCGAGGCATTCCGTTTTCCACTCTGGTCGCGGGAAATGGCCTTACGCTCAATATCGATGCGCTCATTCCCTTTGCCCGATGGCATCCGAATGCGGGCGAAAGGGTCCGCCGCGTATTCGACACGCGATTCTATCTTGCGCGCTATGATTCGGAAGGGCCGGAGCCGGTGGCGGACGAGACAGAGAATCTCAGCCTGTTCTGGGACAGTGCGGCGGGTGTCCTTGGCCGATGCGACGCCGGGCAGGGCCGTGTGATTTTCCCGACACGGCGCAACCTTGAACGACTCGCGCAGTTTTCAACGATAGATGCATTAGAGCGGCATGCGTGTGCGTTCGCGGTGGAGAAGATCGTGCCTTGGATCGAAGAGCGGGCGGAGGACAGATATCTCTGCATTCCTGACCACCTCGGCTATCCGGTCTGCTTCGAGCGGCTGGAGACGGCCTTTCGGACCTAACGGTGCGACACGTCTACCGATGGTTGCGGCGGCTGGTCTGGTTGCTCTTCATCGGAGTCGCCGTGTTGGCCGCCTATGCGTTGATGCGCGGGCGTCCACAGGACTTGCCTTGGACGCCGCTCGACCTTGCGCAGCCGCCGGGCCTGTTCACGGGGCGGAAGCTAGCGGCATTGACGCAGCAACCGGAACAATGTCGCGCTTTACTGGACCGTGCCGGGATCGCCTATACGGCGCTCGGCCCGCAAGGCAGCGGGCAGTGCGTGCATAACGATACGGTGCGGTTGAAGGCAGTGGCAGGCGCGGTTGCGCTGTCGCCTTCGTCGGCGCCGTCATGCCCTGTCGTGGCGGCGCTCAAGCTGTGGGAATGGAATGTCGTGCAACCCGCCGCGCAGCGCCTGTTCCGCTCTCAAGTGAAGCGGATCGAACATTTTGGCAGCTTCAGTTGCCGTCGAATGTACGGGCGGTCACGTGGTGACTTTAGCGAACACGCGACTGCCGACGCGATCGACATATCCGGCTTCGTGCTGGCGGATGGCAGGCGCGTGCGGGTGCTCCGGGACTGGAAGGGGCAGGGCAAGGACGCACAGTTCCTTCACGAAGTTCGCGATGGCGCCTGCGGGCTTTTCTCGACCGTATTATCCCCCGACTATAACGCCGCCCATGCCGACCATCTTCACCTCGATCAGGCGGAGCGGGGCGCGATGGGCTGGCGGGCCTGTCGCTAGGCGGGCGTCAGTTTCAGCAGGCGACCCTGCGAACCGTCATCTTCGTCCTCCAGTACCCACAGTGCGCCATCCGGGCCTTGCTCGACGTCGCGGATGCGGGCGCCCATGTCCCACTGGTCGGCCTTGCTCGCATTGCTGCCGTCGATCTTTACGCGGACGAGCGCCTTGCTGGACAGGCCGCCAATGAACAGCGATCCCTTCCAGGCCGGAAACAGATCGGCATTGTAGAAGGCGAGGCCGGCGGGCGAGATCACCGGATTCCAGCTTACCTTCGGGGCCTCGAAGCCATCGCCCGGCTTATGGTCGGGAATATCGCGGCCGTCATAGTGGCTACCGTTCGAAGCCAAGGGGTAGCCATAATTCAGACCCGGCTTAATCAGGTTCACTTCGTCCCCGCCCTTGGGACCCATTTCCTGTTCCCAAAGCTGCCCTTTATCATCAAATGCGATTCCCAAGAGATTGCGGTGGCCGTAGGACCAGACAGCCGGATGGAAGCCCTTCGCGGCCAGCGGGTTGCCTGCGGCAGGGGTGCCATCGAGGTTCAGGCGCAACACCTTACCCAACGTAGCCTTTGGGTCTTGTGCGGGCGTGAATTTCTGCCGCTCACCATTGGTGAAGAACAGATATTTGCCATCAGGGGAGAAGGCGATGCGCCCGGAATAATGGCCATTGCCTTCGACATAGGGCGTCGCCTGGAAAATCTTCTTTACGTTCGAAAGCGTCGCGGTCCCATCGCTGGCTTGCGCAAAGGTGCCGGTAATTAGCGCCACGCCCTTGCCACCCGGACCAGCCTCGGAAAAACTGATGTAGACCTGCTTGTTGGTCGCGAACTGGGGATGCAGGACCACGTCCATCAATGCACCCTGACCGGCGCTGTCCACCGCAGGAACGCCGCTGACGGGAATCTTCGTGCCGTTCTTGGGATCGAAGAGGAGCAGCGTTCCGGCTTTTTCCGTCACCAGCATTCGCCCGTCCGGAAGGAACGTCATCGCCCACGGTGCGTCGAGGTCCGCGATAGTCGACGTTTTGAAAGGCTTCCCGGCGTCGGCGGCCGGCTGGCCGTTGGCCGGACCGCTCCCCGAGCAGGCGATAAGCACGAGCGGAAGGGCGATAGCGAGCGGCGAATAGCGCATGCAAAATCCTCTCAAGGCACGATCTTGGTGATGAAGCTACTACGCAAATGATCCTGTGCAAATAAGGTTGCCTTGTGGTCGATGCCTGCCTATATCGCGATTGCTTCCTTACATCGTCATACATGCAAGGGTCGGCTCCCACGGGGCCGGCGGCAACAAGCGCCTGTATATATTCTGAAGGGTTTGAATGGCGGACATTGCTGCACTGACACAGTTGATCGAGCCGGAGGTGAAGGCCCTGGGCTTCGACCTCGTGCGCGTGAAGCTGTTCGGCGCGGGCGATGAACGCACGCTCCAGATCATGGCCGAGCGCCGCGATACGCGCCAGCTTGTGATCGAGGATTGCGCCGCGATCTCTCGCCGCCTGTCCGATCTGCTCGACGAGACCGATCCGATCGAGGACGCCTATCGCCTAGAAGTCAGCTCGCCCGGCATCGACCGTCCGCTGACGCGCCTGCATGATTTCGACGACTGGAAGGGGCATGAGACCCGCATAACCGTCGAAGAAGCCGTGGAAGGCCGTAAGACCTTGAAGGGTATCCTGAAAGGTCATGAAGGCGATGTCATTCACCTGGTCGATGCAAAGGTCGGCAGGGTCGAGGTGCCTTTCTCCAATATCACCAGCGCAAAGCTGGTGCTGACTGACGCACTCATATCTGCTACAATGCCGCTGTCTTCGGACGGAGCGGACGAAATCGAAACGGAAGGATAAGTCCCCACATGGCAAACGCCATTTCCGCCAACAGGGCCGAGTTGATCGCCATCGCCAATTCGGTGGCATCGGAAAAGATGATCGACAAGGCCATCGTGATCGAAGCGATGGAGGACGCGATCCAGCGCGCCGCCCGCGCGCGTTACGGTGCCGAGAACGACATCCGCGCGAAGCTGGATCAGGATACCGGTGATCTTCGTCTGTGGCGCGTCGTCGAAGTGGTCGAGACCGTCGAGGATTATTTCAAGCAAGTCGATCTGAAGGCTGGGCAGAAGTTGCAGCCCGGTGCCGCCGTAGGCGACTTCATTGTCGATCCGCTGCCCGCCATCGATCTTGGCCGTATCGACGCGCAGTCCGCCAAGCAGGTTATCTTCCAGAAGGTCCGCGACGCAGAGCGTGAGCGCCAGCATGAAGAGTTCAAGGATCGCGTGGGTGAAATCATCACCGGCGTCGTGAAGTCAGTCGAGTTCGGCCATGTCGTCGTGAACCTGGGCCGCGCAGAAGGCGTCATCCGCCGCGACCAGCAGATCCCGCGTGAAGTCGTCCGCGTCGGCGATCGCATCCGCTCGATCATCCTGAACGTCCGCCGCGAAAACCGTGGGCCACAAATTTTCCTGAGCCGCGCACATCCCGATTTCATGAAGAAGCTGTTCGCGCAGGAAGTGCCCGAAATCTACGACGGCATCATCGAGATCAAGGCCGCTGCACGCGATCCGGGCAGCCGCGCCAAGATCGGCGTCATCAGCCGCGATTCGAGCATCGATCCGGTCGGCGCGTGCGTCGGCATGAAGGGCAGCCGCGTGCAGGCCGTCGTGCAGGAAATGCAGGGCGAGAAGATCGACATCATTCCCTGGTCGGAAGATACAGCGACTTTCGTGGTCAACGCATTGCAGCCTGCGACCGTCAGCCGCGTCGTCATCGACGAGGATGAAAGCCGCATCGAAGTCGTCGTGCCCGACGATCAGTTGTCGCTCGCCATCGGTCGC
Source organism: Sphingobium sp. SCG-1 (assembly GCF_002953135.1). Lineage (NCBI taxonomy): Bacteria > Pseudomonadati > Pseudomonadota > Alphaproteobacteria > Sphingomonadales > Sphingobiaceae > Sphingobium > Sphingobium sp. SCG-1. The sequence goes on along the minus strand of NZ_CP026372.1, from coordinate 3,608,832 downwards.
CGCGGCCAGAACGTCCGGCTTGCGTCGCAGCTTACCGGGTCGGCCATCGACATCATGACCGAAGCGGACGCCAGCGAGAAGCGCCAGAAGGAATTCGTGACGCGCTCCGAACTGTTCCAGAACGAACTGGACGTGGACGAGACGCTGTCGCAGCTTCTGGTCGCGGAAGGCTTCGGCGAACTGGAAGAAGTCGCCTATATCTCGATCGAAGAACTCGCCGGCATCGAAGGCTTCGACGAAGATCTGGCCGAAGAACTGCAGAGCCGCGCCACCGAAGCGCTTGAGCGTCGTGAAGCTGCTGCGCGTGAAGAGCGTCGCGCTCTGGGCGTCGAGGATGCACTGGCCGACATGCCGCACCTTACGGAAGCGATGCTTGTCACGCTGGGTAAGGCGGGCATCAAGACGCTGGACGATCTCGCCGATCTCGCCACTGACGAACTGGTCGCCAAGAAGCGCGTGGACACGCGCCGCCGCGCCAAGGAAACGACCGAGGACAAGGGTGGTATCCTCGCCGAATATGGCCTGAGCGAAGAGCAGGGCAACGAAACCATCATGGCCGCGCGCGCGCACTGGTTCGAAGACGAAGCCACGGATGTTGGGGAGGACGCTGTTGCGGAAACTCCCCAATGACACGCTAGGGTTTGAGGCGGACCGGCCTTCCCGCTTTTTGGGGAGGCCGCAATGACCGAACGACGGTGCATCCTGTCGGGTGACCGGGCTGATCCGGAAGGTCTCGTGCGTCTCGCGCTCGGGCCGGACGGGCAGGTCGCGGTCGATCCGCGCGCCAAGGCTCCGGGCCGTGGGGCCTGGATCGGCGTGGCACGTCCCGTGCTGGAAAAGGCGCTTGCCACCAGCAAGCTGAAAGGTGCGCTGATCCGCGCCTTCAAGACCAGCGACATCGTGATTCCGGACGACTTGGCAGAGCGCATCGACGCGGCTTTGCGCGACGCATTGCTCGACCGGCTGGGGCTGGAGGCAAAGGCGTCCATGCTGCTTACTGGCTCTGCGAAGATCGAGGATGCGGCGCGGCGCGGCAATGTCGTGCAACTCTATCATGCCGCCGATGCGCGACCCGATGGCAGCCGCAAGCTGGATCAGGCTTTGCGGGTGGGCCAAGAGGCGGAAGGCACTGATATGGCAGGCATTGTCTTGCCTGTGGGCCGCGACGCATTATCTAAGGCCATGGGGCGTGAGAACGTCGTCCATATCGCCGTAACGAACCAGAAGGCCGCCGCGCGTCTGCAAAGCGCCCTTGGCCGCTGGCAAATCTATCTCGGATGCGCTAATGCGGCGCCTTCGCGCGCTGCCCCGCCCCAGGAGGACGGAGTCGCCGCCGCGTTGGGCGTTCCGGCCGATCAGAATCAGGAATTGGCCTGCGAACCGGATGGTTCGCGCGCCCAGATGACGCAAGTGAAGGGTTAAGTTTAGTCAATGAGTGACAGCAAGGAAGACAAGCCGACTTTGGGCCGTAAGCCGCTTGGTATCAAGCGGACGGTCGAGTCCGGCCAGGTGCAGCAGAGCTTCAGCCATGGCCGCAAGAATACGGTCGTGGTCGAAGTGAAGCGCCGCCGCCTCATTGGCAAACCGGGCGAGGCCGCTGCGCCGACGCCCGAACCCGAAGTCGTGGCTGCGCCCGCTCCGGTCGCGCAGGCGCCGCGCCCGGCCCCAGCGCCCGCAGCCCCGCCACCGCCGCCGCGTCAGAACCCAGCCAACAGCCTGATGTCGCGTCAGGAATTGCAGGCCAAGCTGCTGCGTGAAGCCGAGGAAGCGCGTATGCAGGCGCAGGAAGACGCGCGCCGTCGCGCCGAAGCCGCGCGCCTCGCCGCCATCGAGGAAGAGAAGCGCCGCGCCGAACAGCCCGCTGCTGCGCCCGCTCCGAGTGAACCGGCGCCTGCCGCCGCTGCTCCGGAAGCGCCTGCTGCGGCTGCTCCCGTTGCGCCGGAAGCAGTGGCTGCTCCGACCGAAACGGCTCAAGCGCCAGCCCCGGCTGCTGCCGAACCGGAAGCGCCTGCCGCTACTGCGACGACTGTTCCGCCGCCGCGTCGCTTTACGCCCGTGTCTCCGATCAAGCGTCCCGAGCCAGCCAAGGTCGACAAGACGAAGCGCGGCGTCGATGATCGCCGCCAATCCGGTAAATTGACGGTCACCAAGGCTCTGGCGGAAGACGATAGCGCCCGCGCCCGCAGCCTTGCTGCGCTGAAGCGTGCCCGTGAAAAGGAACGTCGCGCCCATGGCGGTGGCCGCCAGCAGCCGCGTGAGAAGCAGAGCCGCGACGTTGTCGTGCCAGAGAGCATCACGATTCAGGAACTCGCCAACCGTATGGCCGAAAAGGGCGCGGATCTGGTGAAGGCGCTGTTCAAGATGGGTACGCCTGTCACGATCAATGAAGTGATCGACCAGGATACCGCCGAACTGCTGGTGGAAGAATTCGGCCACCGCATCCAGCGCGTTTCCGAATCCGACGTCGAAATCGGTATCGAGGGCGATACCGATGCACCCGAAACACTGCAAACGCGTCCACCGGTCGTGACTATCATGGGCCACGTCGATCACGGCAAGACGTCGCTGCTCGACGCCCTGCGCGGCACCGATGTGGTCGCCGGCGAAAGCGGCGGTATCACCCAGCATATCGGCGCCTATCAGGTGAAGACCAAGGGCGGCGATCTCATCACCTTCCTCGACACGCCGGGTCACGAAGCGTTCAGCGAAATGCGTGCCCGTGGGGCGAACGTCACCGACATCGTCATCCTGGTGGTGGCGGCGGACGATGGCCTGATGCCGCAGACGGTCGAAGCCATCAACCACACCAAGGCGGCTGGCGTGCCGATGATCGTTGCGATCAACAAGGTCGACAAGCCTGAAGCCAATCCGCAGAAGGTGCGCGAGCGCCTGCTGAGCGAGGACGTGGTGGTCGAGGATATGGGCGGCGACGTTCAGGACGTTCTCGTCTCCGCGACCAAGAAGACGGGTCTCGACGAACTCATCGAGAAGATCCTGTTGCAGGCCGAATTGCTCGAACTGACCGCCAACCCCGATCGTGCTGCCGAAGGCAATGTGATCGAGGCGAAGCTGGACAAGGGCCGTGGTCCGGTTGCGACGGTGCTCGTGCGCAAGGGTACGCTCAAGGTCGGCGACACGTTCGTCGTCGGTGCGGAAAGCGGCAAGGTTCGTGCGCTTGTCAATGACAAGGGCCAGAACGTGAAGGTTGCGGGGCCGTCCAGTCCGGTCGAAATTCTCGGGCTTTCGGGTGTCCCGATGGCAGGCGATCAGCTTTCCGTCGTCGAAAATGAAGCGCGTGCCCGCGAAGTCGCGGCGTATCGTGCCGAACAGAAGACGCGCAAGCGGACGACCTCGGCGCCGACCAGCTTCGAACATATGTTCTCTGCATTGAACACGACCGTCATCGAATATCCGGTGGTGGTAAAGGGCGACGTGCAGGGTTCGGTCGAAGCGATCGTCAATTCGCTGAATCGTGCTTCGACGGACGAGATCAAGGTCCGCGTGCTGCAAAGCGGCGTGGGTGCGATCACGGAAAGCGACGTTACGCTGGCCGCCGCTTCGCGTGCACCGCTGATCGGCTTCAACGTGCGTCCCAACGCCAAGGCGCGCGTTCTGGCCGAGCGGGACAAGGTGTCGCTGCGCTATTATGACGTGATTTACGACCTCATCGAGGAAGTGAAGAACGAAATGGCGGGGCAGTTGGCGCCGGAGCGTATCGAAACGATCGTCGGTCGTGCGGAAATTCGCGATGTCTTCTCCGCAGGCAAGCACGGCAAGGCCGCCGGTCTGCTGGTGGTCGATGGCGTCATTCGCAAGTCGCTCAAGGCACGCATCACGCGCGACGACGTCATCACCTATCAGGGCGAAATCGCGTCGCTCCGTCGCTTCAAGGACGATGTGTCCGAAGTGCGCGCCGGTCTGGAGTGCGGCGTGACATTCACGCAGAACTTCACTGACCTCAAGGCAGGCGATTACCTCGAAACCTTCGAGGTCGAGGAACGCGCACGCACATTATGACGGCAAGGAAATGCCTCATCCCGGCTGATGTCGGGATGAGGTGGACATGTATATGGCTGTGACCCCAACTGAAGGCCCCTCCGTCCGCGTGCTTCGCGTGGGCGAGCAAGTGCGCCATATCCTCTCGGAAATCCTTGCGCGGGGGGATGTGCATGACGATGTGCTGGCGAAGCATGTCGTCAGCGTCACGGAAGTGCGCATGTCCCCCGACCTGCGTCACGCTACCGCCTTCATCAAGCCGCTGCTGGGCAAGGATGAGGAGGCGGTGCTCAAAGCCCTGCGCACGAATACCGCTTATCTTCAGCGCGAAGTGGCGAGCCGGACGAAGCTTAAATATGCCGCGAAGATCAAATTCCTGGCCGATGAGAGCTTCGATGAGGGCAGCCATATCGACAAGCTGCTGCGCGATCCGAAGGTCGCGCAGGATTTGACGGATGACGAGGCGGAATAAGACTGCTGCGCTCTGTTGCGCTTCTTCGATGCCCGGTTCAAAGATGCGGCAACGGTCAGCGGGCGGAGATTCCATGCGTAAGATGACGGCATTGGCGGCGGTTCTGCTGACCCTATCGGCTGCGCAGGCGAAGGAGACGGTGCACCGCGCCGTCATTTCCGATCCGGTGGTGGACAAGAGCATTCCCGCCGATATGAGCGCCTTTGTGCTGCCCGCCGGCGACGGCGCGATGAACGCAGTGATGTACACCGCATCGGGACGCGGGCCGCATCCGACGCTGCTCTTGCTGCACGGCTTTCCGGGCAACGAACAGAATCTCGATCTCGCGCAGGCGGCGCGGCGGGACGGGTGGAATGTGCTGACGCTGCATTATCGCGGTAGCTGGGGCAGCCCCGGTCGCTTCTCGCTGACCAACGCTGCGCAGGATGCGCATACGGCGCTTACTTTCCTTCACGATCCCGCCACGCAGGCGAAATACCGCATCGATCCAAAAGCGATCGCGGTCGCCGGGCATAGCATGGGCGGTTTCATGGCGGCCGATGCGGCGGCGGATGATCCAGCGATTGCGGGCCTCTTTCTGATCGATCCCTGGGATATCTCAGAGACGGCCGCATCGCTTGCCACGAAGGAAGGGCAGGCCGCATGGCTGGCGGAGGCGACGGGCGATCTGCCGCCACTTGCGGGCACGAGTGTCGATGCGCTGTCGCAGGAGATGACCGCCAACGCCGCCCGCTTCGACCTCAGTGCGCGCGTGATCGCCTTTGGCCAACGCCCGTTCAGCATAGTCGGTGCGGAGCGCGGGATAGGGGCGACGGCGCGCAGGATCGGCGGGGCTGCGCAATCGGTCTGGCCCGCCGCGCAAGTGCAGGTGATGCCGACTGACCATAGCTTCTCCGACCATCGCATCGCCCTGGCTGATGTGCTCGTCCGCTGGCTCGACAGCATCTCGCCGTCCATTCCCTGACGTCATGGCTAAGCTTTATTTCTACTATTCCTCGATGAATGCGGGGAAATCGACGACGCTGCTTCAGTCCAGCTTCAATTACCGCGAGCGGGGCATGGCGACGATGCTGTGGACCGCCGCGATAGACGACCGCTATGATGCCGGGCACATCACGTCGCGCATCGGCCTGAAGGAGGAGGCGCATGTCTTCGCGCGCGAGACCGACCTCCACACCGCGATCCTGAAGCAACATGCGCACGAACCGATTGCCTGTGTGCTGGTCGACGAGGCGCAGTTTCTGACGCCTGCCCAAGTTCTGCAACTCGCGCGCATATGCGACGAGAGCGACATTCCGGTGCTATGCTATGGCCTGCGCACTGATTTTCGCGGGGCATTATTCGCGGGAAGCGCGCTGCTGCTCGGAATTGCGGACTCCTTGAGCGAGATCAAGGCCGTGTGCGAATGCGGGCGCAAGGCGACAATGAACCTGAGGGTAGACAGTGCGGGCAGGGCCGTACGCGACGGTGCGCAGACGCAGATCGGCGGCAATGACAGCTATATCGCGCTGTGCCGCCGACATTTCATGGCGCGGCTGCGGGAAGGCTGACGGATGATCGACATGGACGCCTTGCTTGCGCCGATCGTGGCGGGCGACATCGCCTTGACGCAGCTTGTTGAAAGCGACCGTGAAGATTTGCGCGCCATCTGTCCGGACGATGACGCGGTGTGGGAAATCTATCCAATCCACTTGTCGGGCGAAGATTTCGATCGCGAATTCAGCGCGATCCTGAACAACCCCGCGCGGCAACCATTTGCCATCCGGGTGGACGGTGCGCTGGCGGGGATATCGGGTTACCTCAACATCGACGCAGCCAGCGGCGTCGCGGAAATCGGCGGCACCTATATGACGCCCGCCGCACGGGGCACGGGTCTCAATGGCCGGATCAAGCCGCTGCTGCTTGGGCGGGCATTCGCGAGCGGCGTGCAGCGCATCGAGTTCCGCATCGACGCCCGCAACACCCGCTCGCTCCGCGCGGTCGAGAAACTCGGCGCAGTTCGCGAGGGTCTCATGCGGCGGCAGCGTCGGACGTGGACCGGGCATTTCCGCGATACGGTCGTGCTGTCGATCCTGCGCGAGGAATGGCAGGGCTGATGCTGCACGGCTGGCTGATCCTCGACAAGCCGCGGGGTCTTGGTTCGACGCAAGCGGTGTCGGCGGTGAAGCGCGCGCTGCGGCAGGCGGGCGAGCCCAAGACCAAGGTCGGCCATGGTGGCACGCTCGATCCGCTGGCAGAGGGCGTGTTGCCGATTGCGCTGGGCGAGGCCACGAAGCTGGCTGGACGGATGCTCGACGCGTCGAAGATATATGAGTTCACCATTGGCTTTGGCGTACAGACCGATACACTTGATATGGAGGGCGTGGTTGTTGCGGAGAGCGAAGTTCGCCCCACTTTTGCCGAGGTGGAGGCCGTCCTCCCGCAATTCACCGGCCCCATCGAACAAATCCCGCCTGCGTATTCCGCGATCCTGATCGATGGCAAGCGGGCGTACGATTTGGCGCGTGCGGGCGAGGCGGTGGAGATGAAGACGCGGAGCGTGACCATCCATTCACTCGTTACCCTCCCAACGGGGGAGGGGCCGCTGGATTCGATCACTCTCACCGCCCACGTTTCGAAGGGCACCTACATCCGCTCCCTCGCCCGCGACATCGCGTTGGCGCTCGGCACGGTCGGTCATGTCACGATGCTCCGCCGGACCAAAGCCGGCCCGTTCACCCTCGCCACCGCGATTTCGCTGGACAATCTGACCGATGCTGCTAGGGAGCGCTCCATCGCGCAGCATATGCTGCCGTTGACAGCAGGGCTGGACGACATCCCGGCTTTCGCTGTTACCGCCGATCAGGCTGCTGCCCTTCAACAAGGCCGAACGCTGATCGGGACAGCCGCAACCCCCGGACTCCATCTGGCGATATTGGGTGACATACCCGTCGCATTGGTCGAGGCCGACGATCGTGAGATCAGGGTGGTGCGTGGCTTTAACCTGATGTCGAAGGAAGAAGACAGATGACGATCACTGCCGAGCGCAAGGAAGCGCTTATCAAGGAACATGCTCGCGCCGAAGGCGATACGGGTTCTCCTGAAGTCCAGGTTTCGATCCTGACGGAACGGATCACCAACCTGACCGAACATTTCAAGTCTCATCACAAGGATAATCACAGCCGTCGTGGCTTGCTGATGCTGGTCAACAAGCGTCGCAGCCTGCTGGATTATCTGAAGAAGAAAGATCAGGCGCGTTATACCGACCTGATCGCAAAGCTCGGCCTGCGCAAGTAAGCCGAAACGAAGGAGCGGCCCCTGCGCGGGGCCGTTTCTGATTCTGAGACATGTCGTTGCGCAATTCGGTGCGGCGGTGTGAAACCGGGGGAACGTCCCCCGCACCGTTCCGTTAGGGACGGCTAAGGAGAGCCAAGGCTCTCCACCCATGGGTCGTTTGGACCCACCAAAGGCCCCGCCATGCAATAGGGCATCGCGGGCGAAGGAAATAAAATATGTTCGACGTAAAGAAAGTAGAAATCGAGCTGGGCGGCAAGACCCTCACGCTCGAAACGGGCCGTATTGCGCGTCAGGCTGATGGCGCTGTGCTGGCAACCTATGGCGAAACCGTGGTGCTGTGCGCCGTGACCGCCGCCAAGTCGGTGAAAGAGGGCCAAGACTTCTTCCCGCTCACCGTTCACTATCAGGAAAAATTCTCCGCAGCCGGCCGCATTCCCGGGGGCTTCTTCAAGCGTGAGCGCGGCGCGACCGAGAAGGAAACGCTGACCAGCCGCCTGATCGACCGTCCGTTGCGTCCGCTGTTCCCGGAAGGTTTCTACAACGAAATCAACGTGATCTGCCAAGTGCTCTCGTTCGATGGCGAAAGCGAGCCCGATATCGTCGCGATGATCGCGGCTTCGGCGGCGCTCACCATATCGGGCGTGCCCTTCATGGGTCCGATTGGCGCGGCGCGCGTCGGTTACAAGGATGGCGAATACAGCCTGAACCCGTCGATGGACGATGTGAAGGCCGGTGAACTCGACCTGGTTGTTGCAGCGACGAACGATGCCGTCATGATGGTGGAATCGGAAGCCAAGGAGCTTTCCGAGGACGTCATGCTCGGCGCCGTTTCGTTCGCGCATGATGCGTGCCGCAAGGTTATCGGCGCGATCATCAAGCTCGCCGAGAAGGCCGCCAAGGACCCTTGGGAAATGGCTGCTCAGGCTGACCTTTCCGCTGCCAAGGACAAGCTGAAGAAGCTGATCGGCAAGGACATTGCCGCAGCCTACAAGCTGACCGACAAGTCGGCGCGCTCCAACGCGCTGAACGAAGCCCGCGCCAAGGCGAAGGAAGGTTTCTCCGACGCCGCGCCGCAGGATCAGATGGCCGCACAGAAGCTGGTCAAGAAGCTGGAAGCGGAAATCGTTCGCGGCGCGATCCTGAAGGATGGCACGCGTATCGACGGTCGTTCCACCACGCAGATTCGTCCTATCGAAGCCATCGTCGGCTTCCTGCCCCGTACCCATGGTTCGGCGCTGTTCACGCGTGGCGAGACGCAGTCGATCTGCACCACCACGCTGGGCACCAAGGACGCCGAGCAGATGATCGACGGCCTGACTGGCCTGTCCTACGAAAACTTCATGCTGCACTATAACTTCCCGCCCTACTCGGTTGGTGAAGTCGGCCGCTTCGGCGCACCCGGTCGTCGTGAAGTGGGTCATGGTAAGCTCGCATGGCGTGCGCTGCACCCCGTGCTGCCGAGCAAGGACGAGTTCCCCTACACGATCCGCGTTCTTTCCGACATCACCGAATCCAATGGCTCCTCGTCGATGGCTACGGTGTGCGGCGGTTCGCTCTCGATGATGGACGCGGGCGTTCCGCTGAAGCGTCCGGTGTCGGGCATCGCGATGGGTCTGATCCTGGAAGGCAAGGACTTCGCCGTCCTGTCCGACATCCTGGGTGACGAAGATCATCTGGGTGACATGGACTTCAAGGTTGCCGGCACGTCCGAAGGCATCACCACGATGCAGATGGACATCAAGATCGCCGGCATTACCGAGGAGATCATGCGCAAGGCTCTGGAACAGGCCAAGGAAGGCCGCGCGCACATCCTGGGCGAGATGGCCAAGGCACTCGACAGTACCCGCACCGAGCTTTCGGCGCATGCTCCCCGCATCGAGACGCTGCAGATCGACAAGTCGAAGATCCGCGAAGTTATCGGCACCGGCGGCAAGGTCATCCGTGAAATCGTTGCGGAGACCGGCGCGAAGGTTGATATCGACGACGAGGGTCTTATCAAGATCAGCTCCTCCGACATCAACCAGATCGAAGCGGCGCGTAAGTGGATCCTTGGCATCACGCAGGAAGCGGAAGTCGGCAAGGTCTATGACGGCAAGGTCGTCAACCTCGTTGATTTCGGCGCGTTCGTGAACTTCATGGGCGGCAAGGACGGTCTCGTCCATGTTTCCGAAATCCGGAACGACCGGGTGGAGAAGGTCGCTGACGTCCTCAAGGAAGGTCAGGAAGTAAAGGTCAAGGTTCTCGAAATCGATCCGCGTGGCAAGGTTCGCCTGTCCATGCGCGTCGTCGATCAGGAAACCGGCGCCGAGCTGGAAGACACCCGCCCGGCACGTGAACCCCGCGAGCCGCGCGGCGATCGTGGCGACCGCGGTGATCGTGGCCCGCGCCGTGAGGGCGGCGACCGCAACCGTCGTGACCGTGGCGGTCGCGGTGGTGGCGATCGTGGTCCCCGCAGCGAAGGCGGCGACAAGTCCAAGGATGACGGCGATGCCGGTGGCCTGCCTGACTTCCTGACGCAGGACTGATCGCTCAGGCTCCTAAAGCCGAAGCTTAAAGCAAAAGGGGTCGCCCGGTTATGCCGGGCGGCCCCTTTTGCGTATGTCGGCGATGCTAAGAAGATGATGAAATTGACGCATGTTCCTTGGGCAGCAGTGACTGTCGCCGACGTCGATTACATGAGAATCATGCCTCTACTTCAGCGTCAAGAACCTGTCGCACCTTGCGCGCCAGTTGTGTCAGCGTGAAGGGCTTGGACAACAAAGCGACCCCCGCATCCAGCATCCCGTTGTGGACGATGGCATTGCGCGTGTAGCCGGTCGTGTAGAGCACCTTGAGATCGGGGCGGCCCACCAAAGCCTGATCCACAAGCTTGCGGCCATTCATGTCCGGCATGACAACATCCGTGAACAGCAGGTCGACGCGCTGCTCGGTCGAGAGCAACTGGAGCGCCTGCGCCGCGTCCGACGCCTGTACGACTGTATAGCCCAGATCGCGCAGCCCATCGACGGAGACATGCCGGACGCGTTCTTCGTCCTCCACCACCAGCACAATCTCCCCATCCATGGCGGCGGGAAGATCGGACCGCTCTGTCACTTCCGCCTTGTCCTGCAACTCGTCGGTCGATCCGAAGAAGCGCGGGAGATACAGCTTGACCGTGGTTCCCTGGCCCGGCTCCGAATAGATCTTCATATGGCCATTGGACTGCTTGATGAAGCCGAACACCTGACTGAGGCCCAGACCTGTACCCTTGCCCACGCCCTTGGTCGTGAAGAATGGCTCGAAGGCGCGGTCTATGACTTCGGGGGGCATGCCCGTGCCGGTGTCGCTGACCGATATCATCACATATTGTCCCGCGCGCACTTCCTCATGCGCAGCGGCATAGGTATCGTCCAGATGGGCGTTGCTGGTCTCTATCGTAAGCTTGCCGCCGCCGGGCATCGCGTCGCGGGCATTGACGCACAGGTTCAGTATCGCGTTCTCGAGTTGGTGCGGATCGACGATGCTGGCCCAAAGTCCACCGGCGAATACGGTCTCGATCCGCATGTCGTCGCCGATCGTCCGGCGGAGCAACTCGGACATGTCGCGCACCAGCCGGTTGGCATCCAGCGCGCGCGGTTCCAGCGGCTGCTGCCGGGAAAAGGCGAGCAGGTGCGATGTAAGCTGCGTGGCGCGCTGTGCGCCTTCCATCGCGTTGTCGATATTCTGGATGAGGCGCGCATCGATGCCGCTGTGCAGGCGACGCTGCGCCATATCGAGCGAGCCGACGATGACGGCCAGCATATTGTTGAAGTCATGCGCAATGCCGCCCGTAAGCTGCCCCACTGCCTCCATTTTCTGGATTTGACGCAACTGCGCTTCGGCCGCCGCCCGACTCACTGCCTCATTGCGCAATTGCATGTTACTGCGCGCCAGCGCCTCACCATTGGCGATCACCTGCGCGATCCGGACGCGGGCGTGGCGTACGGCGAACATACCGAGTATCATGACGGTGAGGCCGCTCAGGGCGAGCGCCAGACTGATTCCTATGCGCTGAATTTTCGCCGTCGCTTGCCTCTGTTCAAGCACATGTTGCTCTGCTTGCAGCATATTGGCGATGATCTTACGGGCGCGATCCATGGTCGCTTTCCCGCGTTGCAGTTCCTCCAGGTTCGCTGGGGCACCCTGTCGGAACCTGGCGATTGCTGAACGCAGATACTTTTGCCTCTCCGACGAGATGGCCATGAGGGTCTGCAATGTCCTGGTCTGCTTCGGATTGTCGGTGAGCAGAGCAGTCAAATTGGCGAACTCGGAAGGCAAATGCTGCCCTGCCGCGACGTAAGGCTCCAGAAAGTTTTCGCGGCCAGTCAGCAGAAATCCGCGTTGCCCTGTCTCCGCGTCCTGAAGCCGCGAGAGCACGTTCGCCAAGCGATTCTGCACTTCCAAAGTATGTTTGATGAGTTGCAGGGATTGCTGTTGCCGTGCCGAAAGCCAGATGCTCCCACCGATAGCTAATGCGAGAAAGACAAAGCCTGCGACGAGCGCGCGAATGGATTTGTCATTGCGCACTGTGAGCATTCTTGTCCCCCCGGGTACTACGACGACATTGTCGCGGTAATACCTAGGTATAACTCACTGATTCCAAATTGCATCTATATACTAACGTCTTAGCGATAGTTTTAGCGAGGCGCCTTAAGGGGCGGACGCCAGTCGCGCATGTCGGCTTCATCGCTGACCTTGTACGGAATGCCCTTCGACGAGAGGAACAGCCGCTCCATTTCGCTTCGCGTGAAGGGCCGCGACCCCAAGCGACCGAACACCGCGATCTGTCCGCCGGTTTCGTCAACGGCACGATCGCGATCAAGCCCCTTGGACAGGGCAAGAGCGGGAGAGGGCGTCCTTGCCCATGCGATCATCTCGGGCTTTGGCGCTGGCGAGAAGCCATAGAAATTGGGCTGGCTGGCGGGGCTGGTCAACTGCACGACCTTCAACCCATTCCGGCCATCGGCGACGTAGGCGAAGAGCGACGCGTTGGTGGTGCCGACGATGACATCCTCGACGTCGTTCATCGTTCCGCCAAACGTCTCCTTGGCATAGACAAGCGGCCGCGTCGGATTGGTGATGTTGACGATCACCAGACCCTCGGCCTTGCCCGCGACATAGGCGTATGTCCGCGCCAGATAGACGTGCCGCGCGTCGGCGAGCGGCACGGTGCCAGAGGGAATTGCAACCGGATTCAGAAGCTGTGTCACATCGAACAGTTTCAGGCCGTCGGCATCCGTCACCCAGAGATAACGGAACTGGATCGCGCTCGCGCGTGCATCCTTCAGCGGACGGACGGCGGCGAGGCGTGGCTTCAGTGGATCGGAAAGATCGACGACCACCAAACCGACATCAGCTGTGATGTAGGCGACCTGGCCCGCCAAAATGATGTGGCGTGCGCCTTTCAGTACGTTATCCGGGTTCCAGGTCACGGCCCGTTTGAGGAAGTTGTTGCGGAACTCACCATCGGCCATCGTCTCGATGTTGACCATGATAAGGCCCTCAACGCTGTCCGTGACGGCGGCGTAGGAATAGATCGGCAGGAATGCCTGCTCCTGATTGATCTTCCGCAGTTCCGGCGTGTTGCGCAGCGGATTGATCGGCTGGTTGGTGGCGATTGCCATGCAGGTCGCGTTCGTCGTCTTTACGCGCGTGTTCTGCCCCAGCTTCGAGAAGGGCGCGCTGACGATCCGTTCGGAGAAGCCCTTGTTGGCGATCGAGGCGACGTCATAGACGTGGAAGCCGCCCTTGCCCTCCGCCACGAACATATATTCGCCGCGCAGTTGCAGGCATCCGACGCGATCGGTGGTGCCCTGGACGATGTTCTTGAATTCCTCCAGCGGATGCGTCTCGCCCGAAGCGTTGGCATCGAATGCCTTGCCGCGCACCCAGTCCTTCAGTTCGCGCTTATTGTCCTCAACGTGCATCCGCCAATAATCGGGGTAGGCATATTGTTGCAGGTAGCTGCCGATAACGGCCTGCGGTTCGTCCCATTCGGTGACGCGGACGGCCTCGAACCCGCCCTCAAGGCCGGTCCAGGCATTCAGCCCGACGAAATTGACGAAATTGGTGCCTAGCAACATCAACTGAGACATGATCGCGTTATTGTCGTCCTTCGCCGACAGGTGGCAATCCGAGCAGGTCTTGGTCTCGGTCGTGCGGACGGTATGTGGGAAATGCGGCGCGAAGGCTTGTGAGGAGAAGCCGATGCCGGAGATCGGCGGCTGCTGGATATAAATCCGCTCGCGATTAAGATTGGTCGAGGACAGCACCAGCGCACTTGTCGAACGCACCGGCGTGATCTCGTTGCCTTTGGTCGTCATATGGCGGCCAAGTTGGAACATATCGTCGCGCGCCACCTGTGGGTTGTATGTCGCGAAGTTGCGCGTTTCCTCGCCGTCGAAATGATGGCTCTTGGTCTTCCAGTTCGCCTCGATGGGTAAGTGGCAACCGCCGCAACTTGTCGTCCAACTCAAATGGCATGTGAAGCACGCCATCTGGTCGTCACCATGCGCGCGATCCGCCTTCGCGATGCCCGGCCCGAAGCCGAAGCTGCCGTCCTCCGCCCCGCTTTTGCTCATCAACTTGGCGCGTGCCGCCCGGGCGTTGAAGTGCGGGTTGGCCGGGTCGACCGAGTTCTTGACGAGGCTGACTTCCCATTCGAGATTCGGATCGACGATCGACCGCTGGATCAGCTTGCGCCGTCCGCTGGCATCGAAGAACCACTCGAAGCGCCGCTTGCCGTCCGGGTTCCGCAACAGCGCGAGGTTAGTTCCGTTCGGTGGCGCGGCGGGGCCGGAGGTGAGCAGAGTCGGCCAGGCGTCGGCCGTGCCATGGCAGTCCTTGCAGCCGATCTCGATGGCGTTGGCAACTTCGCCGTAAATATAGCCATTGCCGTGGCTGTCCTGCCCGAAATGGCAGTCGGCGCATTGCAGGCCCTTTTCGGCATGGATATCCATCATGTGCACGGTCTTGCCGGGATTGGTGCCTGGCTGGACGAATTTGTCCTCGCCCTTCTTGCGCCACTTTTCCGGATCGTCATTGGCGACGATCTTGCCGTCCTTGTCGAGCAGATTGCCTTCGCGATCGCGCTTGAAGATGCCACGGAAGTTCCAGCCGTGACCGTGATAGTCGGCGAACTGGGTGTCCTTCGCCTTTTCGTTCAAGTCATGGACGTTGCGCAGGAAATCCACGTCCGACCAGTTGCCCTTAGGGGCGGCCGCTTCCGGATTGCGCTCCAGCACCTCATGTACCTCGGCAGCAGTCGGGTACTTCTGCTTCTTAGGCCACATCAATGGCGCGTCGGACTCATAGTCCCACATGGTGTAGCCGAGATAGCTGTTCAGGAAGATATTCGGCTGATGCATGTGGCAGTTCATGCACTGCGCGGTCGGAATTGCGCGCGTGAAGGCGTGGCGGATCGGATGCCCGCTTTCCTTGGCGGCGGCGATGGGGTGCTCTGGCGTGGTGGCGTCATGACCGGGGGCGACTGTTTCTCCATGCGGGCCTTTGAGGCCGCCATGGCCGACTTCCGCATGTTCCACCTTGGCGGCGATCGTTGGATCGATGGTCGCGCTCTCCCCATCGCGGCCATATTGCGCGTAGATCAGGCTGTGGCGCGGCTCGCGGTCGTTGGCATAGACGACATGGCAGCCCGAGCAGCCCGAATGGCGATAGTCGCCCGGCTGGTCGTTGGTGCCCATGAACCACATGAAGGGGTCGTTGAGGCGCGTCTTGTGGATGTTGAGCGCGGGGATCGCAACGCGCAGGCCCGTGCCGGGGCCGCGGCTTGACTGCTTGAGGTCGGGACGGCCGGGCTCCTCCAGCCGCTGGATGGAGCCAGTGGGATTGGGCAGGCCGATCTCGGCGAATTGCGTCTGGATATTGCGGCCGCCGCGTTCGAACACGCGGAACACGTCGCCCGGCGGAATAACCTGCCACGTGGGCAGCGGGTATAATTCCGCAAGCGCGCCACGCTTCTTCTCGGCCTCGGTCAACTGGCCGGGAGGATTGCCGGGTGTCACGATCTTTGCGGGCTTGCCGTCGCGCGTATATGCTTCGCCAAAGATGTAGTTCTTGAACGGCACCAGCCCATTATTGTAGGCGGCGCCGCCCCACAACATTGCACCGGATGCCATGATCGACCGCTCTGCGGCCTCGATGGTGGCAAGATGGCAGGAGCCGCACGCCTCGCGTGCCACGCGGTAATCGGACGGGTTGACGAAGCGCACGAACTCCGGCGCTTCCTTGTTCAGCAGTGTATAGGTCCGCTTGGGGTTTGCCGACGACGGGTAATGCCAGCTTTCGGGATAGGTCGGCAGCACATGCGCCTTGTCGCGCGCGGCGGCATATTCAGGGGCTTCGAAGCCCAATGCGGGGTTGCCGCGCACGCTGGCATTGCCGCCATGGCAGTCGGTGCAGCCCAGCATCACTGCGGGCGTCGCGTGCATCGAAGGCTCGTCGGTCTTGGTGTGGCAGCTATAACAACCGTCGGATTTCGCCGCGACTTGCTCGGCGGTTTGGCTCATCGGTGCGGCGGGCGCGACGACATAATTGCGCTTTACCGGCTTCTCGTCGTCGCTCGCCTGAACGATGGCGACGGGTATCAGCAGCGCGGCGAGCAGGAGCAGCGCCCATGCTTTCATCCGAGAGAGGAGGGGAAGCAAGCCGCGCATCAATAGCTGACAATCAGATTGGCGAGCACCGAATAATAATTCCGGTGGCTGTCGCGGTTATCGAAAAGGTCCCTGAAGCCCTTGCCGGGCAGCAAGGCCGCGGCAGACAGACGGAGCACGATGTTTTGCGTCGCCTTTGGCCGCCAGATCGCGGCGGTGGACAAGTCCCAGCCAATCGATTTCGGAATGCTGCCCTCGACCCGCAGCGCTTGCAGCGTCGCGGTGTTTTCAAACCAGAGATGATTGGCGTTGGTCGAGAGCCGGATTTCCGGCGTCACATCGAAGTCCGCGCCCGTACCCACCAGCATGGTGCCGGGATTATTGAAGTTCGACTGCCCTTGCTCCTTCGACGATCGCAGCGAATTGAGGATGCCGTTGCGCCCGTTGATGCTGATGACGCGCCCGCCGCCCGCAAAGGGGATGGTCTGCCTGATCCAGTAGCTGGTGTCCGCGCCGGCAAAGACCGGGTTTTCGAAGATCGCGTCGAAGCCGTTTTCGGTGTCGTCATACGGATCGCCATCGCCGCTGGCATAAAGTCCAGAGAGGCGGAAGCGCATCCAGTCGATGTCGTAGCTCGCCTCGGCAGCGGCAAAGAACGCGCGGATTTCCGCCTTCTTGCCCGTGAAGAAGCTGTTCCGGTCCTCGCCTAATGCGCCGTAGAGCGATGCGGTCAGGTTGATGCGCCCAATCCGCCCGTCCGCGTTGTAGCCCAGATATACGACATCATATTCCCGCCCGCGCAGATCGCCGAGCAGGGCAGGGCGGACCGGGAAGCCGTTGTCGTCGATCTCGACGTCATTTTTCTCCCGGTTCATGTTGTAGACGGCGGTGATCTGGCTGGTGAAGCTGGGGATCAGGAAGTCCTGCCGATAGACATTGGCAAGGAAGACGAAATCGTCGCGCGGGCGCTGCACGACGCTGTTGAGGCCGCTGTTCGTGTCCTTCTCCAACCGCCAGAAGGCAGCGAGATTGAACTGGAAGCGGTTATTGTCGCGATTGCCGAACAGGCGGATGCCAAGCTGTTGGTCGTTGAACAGGAAACCGCGAAAGTCCGACTGCATCGGCTGGATGCCGACGCGCAGCGAGCGGAAATCATAGCGATCGGATGTGTTCGCGAGGTGATAATCGACGAACAGTTCCTGCACGCCCAGGAAATGGTCGGTGCGGCGGCTGGGTTTCGATGGCTGCACGAAGAGGACTCGCCGCTCAGGCACATTCACATGATTGACGTTGAAGGCCAGCGCCACGCGATATTCGATCTCGGGCGGCTTGAAGGCCGTGGAGCCCTTCACCAGCGATGCGCTTGCGATGAAGGTTTGTGAGAAGACGAAGCTCGCATCTTTGCCGAACACGTCGAGGCTGCCGGGCCGTTCGGTGGTCTGCACGCCGACGGGGATGGGGAAGGTGCGCGGTTCCAGCACCGTGTCGCTGACGGCGCTGGCGACGAAGAACCAGTCCTCGCCCTTGATCGGCAGCCACTTCACTTTCTCGCGATCGATGGGCCGGTCGCCCTTCAGCGTGTTCTGGTGATAGGGATCGAACCAGCGCTCCTTCACCAGTCCCAGCGATTCGATAAGCCGCCAGCGGTCGGGGATTGGCACTTGATCGGTCGGAAATGCCTCGGGCGGCGGCGCGCGGAGGGCGCCCGCATTGTCCTGCGTTACCTTGTCGGGCAGCTCCTGCTGGAAGCCCGGACGGCGGCGGCCATCAATCAGTTGTTCATCGGCATCGGCTTCCGATTGATGTTCCGGTGCGTCGATGACCTCCTGCCAATTGTCGGGCGGCGGCGGAGGCACAGGCTCGCCCGGCGGCTGCGCGCCCAGCATCGCCATCAGCGGGAGGAGGGACACCATCGCCACTCGCTACAGCCCGCCGCACACATCTTGGGCAGCGGTGTCGAGGAACGGTGCGAAGGGGCAGCCGACATAGCGTAGGCGGACGCTGGCATTGTCCAGTTGCACGACGATCTGATCGGCGCGGATCGCGATCGGGGCATTGCCGATGCCGCCGACGCGCTTGCCCGCATTGTTGAGGCCCAGGAAGCTTATCATGTCGTCCTGATCGATGCCGTCGCCCGACACGCCGATGCCGCCGACCAGTACATTGCCGCGATAGATCGGCACCGATCCGGGGAAGATCTGAATGCCGTTCTGGAGCCGGTTCTGGTTCGGCGCGGGCGCGGGGAGGGCAGTGCACCGCTGCGGCGTATCGGTAGCGGTTGCGCTGGTGACGAAGCCAAGATGCGCGGCGAGGTCGCCTAGGATCAGCGCGGATTGCAGGCCGGTCGAGAAGGGATTGAACTGCGCGATCGGGCGCGAGAACGGGCCGTTAGGGCGGCCCACTTCGCCGTCAGGGAAATAGGGGCGGGAGATCAGGCCGTTTGCGCGGTCGGTAAAGGCATATTTTCCGGTCAGCGCGGTCTGGTCATTGAAGAAGGTCCGTGCTTTGACGACGAAGGCGCGCACGTCCGCGCTGGGGTTCAGCAACAACTCTTCGCCAGCGCGTGCGCCAGAAAAGAACGCGGCGGTACGCGCTTTCTGCAAGGAAACGTCAGTGCCGAAGATCGGCGCATCGGGCGAACGGACGACGCCCAACGCCTGCCCGCGTGTGTCGACCACGGAGATCGAGACCTGAGCGCGGCTGTCGAGCGGCTGGCGGATTTGGGCGCGGGCCCGGCTCATCACGGCGAAGGCTTCTTCGAGCAGCGCGGTGACTTCGGCGGTGGTAAGCGGCTGCGCGACATCGCCTGCATCGGTGGCGGCGCGGATCGGGAAGCGGTTGTTCCCCGACCCATCGGTCAGGATGAAGGCGTCGCGGTTGGAGAACTCCGCCGTGCGCGACGGGCGGATGCCGGAAGTCTCGCTGCCGTATGCGGTGCCCGCCAGGATCGCCGGAGCCGGATCGCCATAATAGCCACGCACGGTAACCAGTGCGCCGAGCGCCGGGTTGGTCGCGGCATAACTTGCCGTCCCGGTGGCGATCAGCCGATCGTACGTCGCTTCCGAGTAGCGGAGCAAGGTTCCGTCCACCGAAATGCGGTTCGCGCGGATTGTTTCTGGAGCTTCAAAGCCGACTGTTCCGGCGAGCGCGATATACTCTTCGGGGTCGTTGTCATCGTCCAGAATGTTCGGATCTGACCCGTAAACGCCATCGGCCATCACCCCGATGCCGCCGACGACGACGCCGTTTTTGTAAAGCGGGAAGCCGCCCGGATCGGCGGCAAGGCCAAGCGGCGAACGCTTCGGCCCGATCAGCGCGCCGGCGCCGGATGCGGCAAAGCGGGCGGCCAGATCAGAGCAGGGCAGTTGGCTGAACTGCACGCCGTAAAGCGGACCGCTCTCCAGCCCCACGGTCGTCGGTGCGGGCGGGAAGTGCTGCTGGACGATCTGGCTCGCCGTGCGTGTGGAGAAGGCATTGCCGCCGCTGGAGAGATAGGCGCCAGTAATCGCTTTGGCGATGGCGCCTGCCGCTGCCGGGACGGTCAGGTTCTGCGCGTCGATATTGTCGCCATTGGGGGCTGCGGCGGTCGTCGTGGTAGCCCGCGCGCCGGTCATGTTGAAGATCGCCAGCACGTTGCCGACCCGGTCCGTCACAGCGATCACCGCAGGCAGGTTGCGCGCCCGCGCTTCCGCTGCCGACCGCGCAACGATAGTTTCCACGTCAGCTATGCTCAGGGATTCCTGCGCGGGCACGGGATAGAGGCCCGCCGGTGTGGGTGTCGGCGCGGGGGAGGGCGTGGGGCTCGGCGTCGGCGAACTGCTCCCGCCGCCGCCGCAGGATGACAGGATCAGCGAAGCCCCGGCGAGGAAAGCGGACAGGCGTTTCATGTCAGCGCAAAGCCCCGATGCTGCGCAAAGCGCTTCCAAGCGCGGCCCGGAAATCGGCAGGGCGATAGCTGTTCGGTTCCCGCACGGCGGCATAGGCGCGGTTGATGTCGCCGCGAATGCCCGCCGCCGCGCCTACGGTGACGCGTCCGGATTTCACCAATGCGTTGAGCAGCGTATCCACGCCCATCACCGCCTGCACCGACCCTTCATAGTCGGTGAAGCGGGGCGCTAAGCTGGTGCTGGCGATCCTGTTGACGATCGCAAAACCCATGTCGCCGCCTAGCCGGTCGCTCGAAAAGTCCGCTGCCAACGCTGCCGCGCTTGCCGCAAGTTTGCGCGCTGCCGCCACGCTGCTCGGACGGTCCCGGCCCATGGAGGCATGAAAGGCGCGGCTGTCGGCGTCGAAACGCGCAGCCAGGCCCGGAGCCGCCACTTGCGCCGCCGCGGACAGCATGATCAGATTTTCGTCATTATAGGGTGGCATGCCCGCCGGGATCGGCCGTCCGGGATTGCCCTCCCATGTCTTCACCCGCGTATCCTGATCGTAGATGCGGCGATGGCAGCTGTGGCAGTCGAGGAAGTAGAATTCCGGGAACACGCCTTCGGTCCCGCGCGCCCCTGCGTAGAGGGAGAGCGAGCGTTCCAGCGCCAGCGCCTGACCCACGGCCCACATGCGCACGCTGTCGGGCTTTCCCTTGCGCTGAACATAGTCGGCGTCTTCGTTGTGATGCGCCTGCAAGGTCGAAAACAGGTCGAGTTCGAAGGCGATGCGCGGATGGCCCGCCGCCATGATCCGGTGCGTCACGAACTGTCCTGGCCGGTCGCTGCCGAAATGACAATCGAGGCACACCGCCGCTCGCGCCGCAGGGCGATCCAGCGGGATCATACCCTTGGCGACGTTGCTGGCGTGGTTTGCGCCCACGGCATAATGCGATGCGATCCAGCCGGACGCTGGGCCATGGCACGCCTCGCAGCCGACACCGTCCTGCGTATGGAAGCGTGGACCGCGCTCACCACGCGCCGGTGTCGCATGGCAACCGAGGCATTCGCCAGCCTGCGCCGGATCACCGATGCCGAGCGTCGCTGCGATCTGCTTGCCGCGTGTGCCGGACAAGATGGCATAGGCCCGGCTGTGCGCACCACCTTGGGTGGATGGCTCCTGCCAACGCATCAGCTCGTCCTGCCGCACGACTTTGCCGTCGGCTTCCATCCGCCCGTGGCAAGTCGTGCCCGCGCAGGAGGCGACGCCGACGAACCCGCCCGGCGCCGAGGACGTGGAAACCGAAGCGGCGGTTACTGGCGCGGGTGCGGCATCGGCGGAGGTCATTATCCCGCCAGGCAATCCACCCAGCAGGAGCACGGCAAGCGCAACAGCGGCGAGCAACATGCCCGCCGCCATGGCGTATATGCGGACACTTCTGCCCCCCAACGTCATTTGCACGCCCCCATTTCGCGCCGAGCATTGACCCGACACGTCCCCGAAATCAGCGAGCGACCGCTTATTTTATTATGTATTCACCCCTAGCCTCGACCGGGCCATTCTTTCAATCCGAAAACGGCTTCAGGTGCGGCGGATGACGAGGTTTCTTATCTCGGTCATGTCTTCCATGGCAAACTTGATGCCTTCGCGGCCAAGCCCTGAGTCCTTGACGCCGCCATAAGGCATGTTGTCCACCCGATAGCTCGGCACGTCGTTGATGACGACGCCGCCCACGTCCAGGCGGTCCCACGCATCGAACATCTTGAACAGGTCGCGCGTGAAGATGCCCGCTTGCAGCCCGAATTTGCTGTCGTTCACTTCATCGAGCGCCGCGTCGAAATCGCTGAACCTGCTGAGCAGCGCCACGGGGCCAAAGGCTTCCTCATGATAGACGTTCGACGAACGATCGACGTCCTCCAGCAGCGTTGCTTCGAGCATCGCGCCTTCGCGCTTGCCGCCGCAGAGCAGTTTCGCGCCGCCCTGTACCGCTTCCTGAATCCAGCCGTCCAGACGGCGCGCTTCGCTTTCGGATATCATCGGGCCGATGAACACATTGCGGTCCTTGGGATCGCCCGAGACGAGCGTCTTCGTCTTCGCGACGAGCATGTCACGGAACCGGTCGTAGATCGATTCGTGGATGATGATCCGCTGCACGCCGATGCAGCTTTGCCCGGATTGGTAGAAGGCGCCGAAAATCACGCGAGCTAGTGCGTCTTCCAGATCGGCGTCATGGTCGATGATGACGGCCGCGTTGCCGCCGAGTTCGAGGATGACTTTCTTCTTGCCCGCCTTGGCCTTCAGATCCCATCCTACGCCCGGCGACCCGGTGAAGGACAGCAACTTCAGCCGCTCGTCCTCAGTGAACAGGTCCGCGCCTTCGCGATGGGCGGGCAGGATCGAGAATGCGCCTCCGGGCAGGTTCGTCTCCGCCAGCACCTCGCCCATGATGATCGCGCCCAACGGCGTGCGGCTGGCGGGCTTCATCACGAAGGGACAGCCCACGGCGATGGCGGGCGCGATCTTGTGCGCGGCCAAATTGAGGGGAAAGTTGAAGGGGGAAATGAAAGAACAGGGACCGATCGGCACGCGCTTCCATATGCCCTGATAGCCTTTGGCACGCGGCGAGATGTCCAGCGGCTGGACTTCGCCCGTCATCCGCACGCTTTCCTCGGCGGCGATGCGGAAGGTGTCGATCAGCCGCCCGACTTCGCCTTCGCTGTCCTTGATCGGCTTGCCCGCCTCGACGCACAGCGCATAGGCGAGTTCCTCCTTGCGTTCCTTGAAGCGGTCGACGCAATGTTGCAGCACGTCCTGCCGCTCGTAGGCCGCCATCCGCGCCATCGGTTCCGCCGCACGGACGGCCCCGGCAATGCCTTCCTCGATCGTCGCCTTGTCCGCCTGCGCGACGCGGAACGCGACTTCGCCGCTGAACTTGTCCGTTACTTCCAGGTCGGTGTTGGGCTGCTGCGCCTTGTTGTTGAGGTACAGCGGATAAACGTCCTTGAGCTTGGTCATTATGTCTCCTTGGCCCCTCCGGCGAGCAGGGCCAGTAGCGGCATTCAGAGCGCCGCGCTCATTTCCTTGATGTCCTTGTTCAATATCTGGTCGTTATCCGCATAATCAACCGGGCAATCGACAAGATGGACCCCCGGCGTGTCGAGCGTGTGCTTCAGAACCTCGGCAAGATGCGCGGCGCTTTCCACCCGGTGGCCAGTTGCACCATAGGCTTCGGCATATTTCACGAAGTCCGGATTGCCATAGGTAAGGCCGAAATCCTCAAAGCCCATATTCGCCTGCTTCCAGCGGATCATGCCATAGCTGCCATCGTTCAGGATCAGGACGGTAATGTTGAGGCCCAGACGAACCGCCGTTTCCATCTCCTGACTGTTCATCATGAAGCCGCCATCGCCACAGATCGCCATCACCTTCCGGTCCGGATAGACCATCGCGCTTGCCATGGCGGAGGGCAGCCCCGCGCCCATCGTCGCCAGCGCGTTATCGAGCAGCACGGTGTTCTGCTGACGCGCGGGATAATTGCGCGCGAACCAGATCTTGTAGACGCCATTGTCGAGGCAGATGATGCCATCGTTCGGCATCGCCTCACGCACCTTGCGCACCAGATAGGGCGGGAAGATCGGGAAGCGATCATCGCTGTCGAGGCTGGCCGTGTGCGCGACTTCCGCCTTGCGATAGTCCAGCATCTTCTCGCACGCCCAGCCCTTGGGCACGATGTCTTCCTTCATCTGCCAGATGGCATTGGCGATGTCGCCGATCACTTCGACTTGCGGGAAGTAGACGGGATCGACTTCGGCAGAGCGAGTCGAGACATGGATGACCGGGCAGCCGCCGTCATTCTTCATGAAGAAGGGCGGCTTTTCAATGACATCATGGCCGATGTTGACGATGAGGTCCGCCGCGCCAACGGCCCGGTGCACGAAATCGCCCGCTGAGAGCGCCGCGCAGCCTAGGAACTTCGGGTGTGTCTCGTCGATCACGCCCTTGCCGAGCTGCGTGGTGAGGAAGGGTATGCCGGTCTTCTCGACGAACTGCAGCAGCATCCGCCCCGTCATCTTTCGGTTTGCACCTGCGCCGATGACGAGGATCGGCGACTTGGCTTTTTCCAGCATCTGAACGGCGGCACGAACGGCTTTTGGATCGGCGGAGGGGCGACGCGCCAAGCTGGGTTTGATCGGCGCGGAATCGGTGTGCTCGTCCGCCACGTCTTCCGGAAATTCCAGATGAGTCGCGCCGGGCTTTTCTTCTTCGGCCAGACGAAACGCTTCGCGGACGCGGCTCGGTATATTATCGGCACTGGCCAGCTGGTGCGTATATTTGGTGATCGGACCCATCATCGACACGACGTCGAGTATCTGAAAGCGGCCCTGCTTGCTCTTCTTGATCGGCTTCTGGCCCGTCACCATCAGGATCGGCATGCCGCCCAATTGCGCGTAAGCCGCAGCGGTTACGAGGTTGGTCGCGCCCGGCCCCAGGGTCGCCATGCACACGCCGGTCTTGCCGGTATGCCGCCCATAAGTTGCGGCCATGAAGCCCGCGCCCTGTTCGTGCCGCGTCAGGATCAGCTTGATCTTCGATCGGCTCAAACTGTCGAGCATGTCGAGATTTTCCTCGCCGGGAACACCGAAGATATATTCGCAGCCCTCTTCCTCAAGGCATTGAATGAACAGGTCCGAAGCCTTCGTCATGGAGTATCCCTTCGTGTTCGTCATTGTGCGGGTGGTGCGCTGCACCCTTGATCGCCGCTAACGCTGCAATCGCTGTCCCATAGATCCTCATTGCCCGCGCCTGTTACGGGCTCATCGATCAGCGGCGGGAAGCCTTCCGCCACGAAATCGCGAAGCTCCACGATGGCGACGGGGAAGATCTGCCGCAACGCCACGGACGGATCTTCGGGGTTCAGCACGCGGTCGATGGCGTCGCGATTGTCTGCTAGGACCGGCGGGATCTCCGGTCTGGGCGGCGTTACGACCGCGCAGTTCGCCACATTTGCGATCAGACACCCGTTGGCTGTAGAGAGGGCCGCGAAGCTACCAATTTGACCGCCCGCGACGCCGTTAATCGACACGAGCGCAATGGCGTTCACACCCGTCACGAATGCACCAGCGCTATTCAAGAACCGTCCGTTGATGACGATCTCCGTGTTCGGTCCACCGCCCGTTATGGACAGGCTGTTGGCGGTAAATCCCCGGCGATCGGCATAGGCTGTGCCTACGCCGCTATTCTGGATGTAGATGCCTGACGCTGCAAGGCGGATCGCACCCGCGCGCAGGAACCCATCGTCATTCACATTGCCGTCGTTCTGCGCCAGCCGGGCATCGCGGGTGTCCAGCGGGACATTGACCCCGGTGATGCCATCGACCGCCGATCGTGTCGCGACGGCGATGCTGGGTGCTTCCATGATCAACACGCCGCCCAACGCCGTTCCGTTGCCACGCAGGTCGATGGATGCGGTATCGGTGAACACGTCCATGCCGTTCCCTGCTCGCAGCGTCAGCCCACCAGCCGTGCCAAGCCCCGTCAGACGTAGCGCGCCCACAACTTCCATCCGGCCTCGCGAGTCGATTGTCAGCACACCATTCGGCCCCAGATTGCCGTTGGTGCCCGATGTTAGCGTAAAGCTGCCGATGGTGGATTGCGCCTGCGGAAGGATCGCGATGTTCTGTGCGAACATCCATGTCATCTCGTCGCCGGACAGGCTGTACGCGCCCGCCTGATCGCCGCCGCCGATATAGTTGCGGCCCTGCCCGAAGGAGGCGGAGAGCGTGATGCTGCCGGTCGTGCCCTGCTGGCCCAGCCGCGCGCCGTTGCCGATCACGATATCGCCCGATGTGACGTTGATCGTCGACGCCGTTGTTTGCCCGGCAAATCGCGCCGTGCCCTGAGCGGTGATCTGCAACGCGCCCGCCGCCGTCACCGCGTTGCCAAAGCTGGCATCCGTATTGGCGCTAACGGCAATATTGCCGCCGGATGCCAGTTGCGCCACATCCACTGCGCCAGCCTGGCTGATGATTTCCATGGCGCCCGCTGATCTGATGAGCGATCCTGCGCCAACCCGTACATCGCCATTCGCGTGCAGCGTTACGGTATCGCCGAACAGGCTGTCGGCCGCAAGCGGATTGCTGTGGGCAACGGTGATCATGCTGTCACTGGTGACGTCAAGCGATCCTAGAGACCGGAACGATCCACCCCCGCTGAAGGAGAAGGAGATAGGCGCGCTGCTGGTCAGGGTGGCTGCGCCGACGCTGATCGGATTGGCATCGCTGCTGACGAAGATGCCGGAGCAATTGCATGATGCGTCGCCAAATGTCTCCGCCGTAAGTGCGCCGTTGACGACTAGCCCGCCGCCAGCGGCTGTGGACGTGTCGGTAATGTCGACGCGTCCGGCTGTTGGCCCAAATCCGGAGGTCGATCCGCTGGGGAATATGCCGTTCGCCTGCATCGTCACCTCGGCCAGCGTGCGTTGCGCGCCCTGAGCAAAGCTTCCTGTGCCGCCGTTCGATAGCTGCGCGATACCGCCTATGCCGCTGCCGCTGAGACCAGCAGCGGATGGCGCGGGTGGGAACGAGGGCGTGGCGGGGCCATTGCCGCCTGCACCGCCGAGGCCACCCGTACCGTTCGCCAGGATCGATATGGCGGGCAGATCAAAGTCGCCGTCGGTAGCCTCGAACCGGGCAAGCCCACCTGTGCCGTCGCCACCGGTCCCACCGACACCGCCGGCCGAACCGGTGCCGTCGCCGCCAATGCCTCCTGCGCCGCCGGTGCCGAGTGCCGATAGCGTATAGCTGCTGCCGCCGTTCGTGCGCACTTGGGCCGCTTCGATCGTGAAGCGGGCGTCACCTGCTATTGCCGCGCCACCATTGCCGCCTGCTCCGCCAGTAGCGCCTGCAATTCCGGCGCCGCCGTCTCCTCCCGTGGCGTCGGCAAGGAGGCTGAAGGATGATCCCAGCGTCGTTTGACTGTTGCCCGTCGCGACGAACCGTGCACGGCCGCCTGTTGCCGTGCCGCCGTTCGCACCCGCTGTGCCTGCATTCAGGCCGAGCCTCGCGCCGCCGCCAAAAGCTCTAGCAGTTGCACTGAACGCGTCGAAGCGTGTCACTGTGCCTGCGCCATCCACGGTTGCCGCCGCAGTCCCGCCTACCGCATTCCCGCCGATGCCACCCAAGCCGACAGGTCCACCGGTAAGGGCGCTGGCATAGGCATCGGCATTGAGGTTCAGCGATGCGAAAGTCGCAGAGCCGGACGCGGGAAGGGCGGTTCCGACGAAGCCGAAGAAATCGGCGCTTGCGGTGCCACCCTGCGCATTCCTTGAGCCGGAGGCTGATGCGTCGAGGGACATGGTGTTCAGGGTAATGGCACCGCCCTCGCTCTGGAACTGCGCCAGCCCGCCGACAGCGTCGCCGCCCAGCCCGACAAGTCCGCCATCCGAGGCGCCACCGCCGCTGACGCCTGCAAGCGCCCCAGCGAAGATCTCGACGGTGCCGTCAGCCCCATCGATCACGGTTGCATTCTGGACGACGAACTGCGCAGTGCCGCCCGTGGCACTGCCGCCATTGCCGCCGTCGCCGCCATTCCCGGCAATAGTGCTGGGTGTGCCGATCCGGCCAGTGCCGCCAAGCCCGCCAGACGCGACGATCGTGCTCTGGCCCAGGGTATATTGTGCGTTGTCGGCGACGAGGATGCCCGCCGTGCCGCCGAAAGCAGCGCCGCCGCTGCCGCCGGTCAGGCCGTCGCCGCTCGTCGTGCCGCTGTCGCCGCCATCGCCGCCCAGGGCATAGCTGCTGACGCGGGCGAAATTTGTTTGCACCTGCGTATTGCCGCCGGTGATGATGAGGCCCGCTTCGCCAGCAGTGGAAATGCCGCCGTCGCCGCCGCGGCCCGTTGCTCCATTGCCGCCTGCGCCGGAAAAGGCATCGGCAGTCACTTCCAAGTTGGAAACGGTCAGCGAGCCGAAATTGACGGCCAACTCCGCGCCCATACCGTTCGCGCCTCCGAAGGCCGCGCCGCCATTGCCGCCCGTCCCGCCGTTGCCGCCAACGGTGCCGATGCTGTTCGCGCTCACCTGAAGAAAGCTGAAGGTGGGGTCCACATCAATCCGCATGCTCGCGCGGCCGCCGGTGCCCGATCCGCCCGCGCCGCCTGCGCCGATGCCGAATGCATAGATCGGGTCGTCGAATTGGTCGTAGCCGACGATCTCCTTTGCATCTCCTGCAACGCCGCCCCGGCCACCTGCGCTGACGCCGATGCCGGTGATATTGTGGCCTTCGCTGGCAAATGTGAACTGTGCCGCGCCGCCGAAGCCATTGCCCGCCGCGCCGCCCGCACCATCGCTGCCGTTGCGTCCGCCGTTACCGCCGGTGCCGGTGGCCGAAATCACCAGAACAGGCGTGTTGAGCGCGCCACCCGCGAGCAGGAAGTCCGCCGTGCCGCCGGTCCCGCTGCCGCCCATTCCAGCGCGGTAGAGGCCGCTACCATCGACCTCGGTCGTGCCGCCGGCGCCGCCCGCTCCGTCTGCCGAAACGGTAAGGCCTACAAGCCCTTGCGGGGTCGTTATGCCCCGTACGTTGACGGTGGCGCTGCTGCCCGTGTCCATGACGAACTGCGCCGTGCCGCCCACGCCGTCAAAGCCGTCCGCTGCGTCGGCCTGGAAATTGTTTCGGGCGCTGCCGCCGGTCCCGGTGGCCTGGACTGTGAGCGTGTCGACGCTCAGGGTTCCGGCAGCCGCTGTGAACCGGGCCGTCCCGCCGCGCCCCGTACCTGATATAGCCGGGATGGTATCGTCGAAGGACACGCCTTCGGCCTGACCGCCGGTGCCGTTGGCGCTTATGAAGAGGGTGCCGATCGTCGCATTTGCACCTGCAAGCTGGACATCGACAGTGCCGCCAGCCCCTTCGCCTGCCACGAACGGCGTTCCGGTGCCGAAGCTTGCGCCGGCGTCTGCGCCCGTGCCGTCGGCCGCAAGGGTTATGGCGTTTGCGGTGAAGGTGCCGCCCTCCAGAGCGAGGGTTACGCTGCCGCCCTGGCCGCCGCTGGCGTCGCCATTGCTGAGGTTCGACGATTCACCCTGAAGTTGAGGCGTCGCCGACGCGCTGGCGGAGAAATCCCCAAGCGACAGGGTGCCGTTGTTCAGTGCGCCACGACGGCTCTCGATCGATATCGACCCGCCGATTCCGGTGCTTGCCAGTTGCGAGGAGTTGCCGCCGCGACCTTCGGCGGAAAGCGACAGGCCGTTGACCGCCAGATCGGCATCGCTGGCATAGGCAAGGATCGTCCCGCCGATGCCGCTTGAGCTACCGCCGCCGCCTATGGCGCTGACGTTGATGGCGCAGGCGAAGTTGATACAGTCGGTGATCGACAGATTGCCGCGCAAACCGTTCGAATTACTGGCAGCCAGCGTCACGTTGCCGCCGGTGGCCGAACCGCTGAAGGTGCCGCCGCCGCCTTCCGCCCCGGCATAGACATTGAGGCCCGCCATCGTGAACGTGCCGCCGAGCGCACCGATCAGAGCCGTGCCGCCAAATGCGTTGTTGCTGACATTCCCGCCCGAACCGAACGAACGGTTGCTGGCGATGCCTGCCGACTGGATGGTCAAATCCTGCGTAATGCTGATCGCGCCGCCATTCCGTGCCTGGACCCGGATCGGCGCTGCGCGCGTGACGCCTGCAACATCATTGCCGCCAAAATTATAAGCCATGCCATAGAGCGATACCGACTGCGCGATGTTGAGCGCCGCTGTGCCGGTGACGTCCACGGAGATGCCGGTCGTTCCCGGAATGACGCTGCCCGCCGTGCCCTGTCCCAATCGGGAAAAGCCCGCCGTGGCGCTCACGTCGCCGTAAAACAAGGCCCAGTTATGCGTGCCGCTGCTCAAGTTGACGATGATGTTGCCGCTAGTGGCATTGCCTGCCTTGCCCGAGGTGGCGGAGCCGCCCGTCGCTGAGGCTGTGGCCCGCACTTCGCCGAGGTTCAGCGCTCCGCCGGTGCCGCTGAAGGTGATCGTGCCGCCTGCCGCATTCCCGCCATCGGTCGGCAATGTCTGGGCGTTGAATATCGAATTTCCCAACGCGTTAATGGTCGTGGTCGCGAAAGTCATCTGACCGCCATTCGAGACGGTCAGTCCTACATTGCCGCCCGTCGCATTACCGGAACGGGTCGTATCCATCGCAGCGTTGCCGCTCGTGTCTACAACGAGCGTGCCGGCGCTGATCGTGCCGCCATTTGCAGTGAAGGAGACAGGTCCGCCGGTCGCGTCGAGGAAATCATCGTTGCCGGACCCCTCGGTATTCACGTTGAGCGCGCCAACTACGCTGATCTCGCCGGGTGATGGCGTAACCGTGACGCCGTTCGCCGCTAGAGTGACGCTGCCGCCCGTCGCACCGATGCCCGCACGCAGGTTCAGGTCGCCCAGCGCCGTGATGCTCGCGCCAGCGGCGGCGGTCATTGCGATGCTGTTGCCCGCGTTGATCGAACTGGTCCTGTCGAATTGCAGCGTGGCGGTCGGCGCGATCGTGGCGTCGTCA
The DNA here is from genome assembly GCF_002953135.1 of Sphingobium sp. SCG-1. Taxonomy (NCBI): domain Bacteria; kingdom Pseudomonadati; phylum Pseudomonadota; class Alphaproteobacteria; order Sphingomonadales; family Sphingobiaceae; genus Sphingobium; species Sphingobium sp. SCG-1. The sequence goes on along the minus strand of NZ_CP026372.1, from coordinate 3,578,053 downwards.
AGTGCGTTCAGCGATAGCGCCGAGCGGATATTGCCGGAGCCAAGTGTAATGCTCGCTGCGCCAGTAGCGGTTGTCGGGGGCAGGAGATCGACGTTGCCGCTGACGGCATTATTTTGGATGCTGTAGCCCGCCGACAGGACCACGGCGCTGCTGTCCTGCGTAACGCCGACCGCGCTTTGATAGCCGATTGTGCCTGACAGTAGCATGGTGAGCGCATTGTTCTTCGGCACCGCCACCATGTAGATGTTCTGGCGGTCGGAGAAGGTGAGGGGGGCTGGGCCGGTAGTCGTGCCGGTATGGTTTACACCCTGGCTGTCGGTCGTGCCTGCCGTGATATCTATATCGAACAAGCCGTTGTTGATGCGGATATCGGCTTGCTCTGCCCCAACATACGCCGTCGAGCCATTGACGGTGACAGTGCCGCCCTGAACCACGCGTGGTGCGACCAGCGCGACATAGCTATTGGCCGCAGTGCCGTTGATCTGCGCGCCGGAATTGATTGTCACTCTTGACAGACTGCCAGGCGCGCCACGGAACCGGATCGTGTTCCCGGTCCCGAACAAGCCGCCGGTCACGTCGACCTGATTGCTCGTCATCATCAGGCTGCCGACGTTGAAGACGGCCGTTGATCCCACCACAAAGCCGCCGGGGCTGTAGAACCACACCGCGCCGCCGGGCGTGCCGTTGATCTGGCTCGTGATCTGGCCGCTCAAGTCGACGATGCGGTTCGGGTTGCTCGAATTGATGCGGTTGAGGACGGTGTAGTCGGTGAGAGTGGACGAGACGCCCGTCTGGAACGTGACGCTGTTGGCTTCCGGCAGGAAGCCGATTGGCCCCGTGTTGTTGCCGTTGTCGAAGGGTTGCCAGTCAATGATGGTTTCCCGGTCGAAGACGGAGATCGTGTCGGTCGTGCCGCTTCGGAAAACGCTGGGGCCGCCGCCGCCCGTCAGTCCTACCGAAGAGGTGACATTGCCCTGGAACCCGCCCCCAATCTGTGCCTGCAAAGGCAATATGGCGGCAACCGTACCCATGACCACGGCCATGGCGCAGGTGCAGAGAAGGCGTTGGGGTAGTTTGCGCATTATCGCCTCCAGGGCAGAAGCAGGGCGGTGACGGACATCAGCACGCGCACGTCGCTGCGCTCCGTCTCGAACGTCGTTTTCTTGAGCGGGACGGCGACGGTAAGATCGAAGCGCGCCCGGTTGCCGAACGCGCCGCGCACACCGCCGCCCGCCGAGTAGAGCCGCTGCGGATCGATGCCGTCGAAGGCCCTGTCCTTGTTCCAGATCCACGCTGCGTCGAAGAAGGCGAACGGCTGTAACGCCAGATCCCTGACGCTACGGGGCATGGCGCTGCCGACGCGCACTTCGGACGCGAAGCCGACGCCGCTGTCGCCGATCAGCGCACCGGGATCATAGCCGCGACCGACCGTGTAATTGCCTGCGCTCATTTCCTCGTAAGACAGCAGCGCGTTGGGCGAATATTGGACGCGGGGCGACAAAGTGAACGCGATCTTCGGCATCGGGCGATATTCGCCATATCCGCTGACGCGGACCGCGAAGCCACTGGGGTCCGCTTCCACCCGGCCGAGCGGGACACGCGGGGCGCGGCAGTCGACGCCCAGCGCTCCGCACGGCTTGCTCGCGCCGAGTGCGTCCACACCCTGCCGGACTTCCAGCGATCCGCCGATCCGCCATTTCGGTTCCGCCGAGGAATAGCCGATGGTGCTTGTCAGGCTCGCCGCGTCGATAGCGTCGGCGTCGATCCGCGCATAGATGACCCGCAGCCGATCGCGATTGAGCGGCGTGCCCGCGAACTCGACGTCCTGGTTTACTACGTCCAGCCCCAGGGAACCGAGCAGATTGCGCGACTGCCGCCGCACCAGCGGATAGCTCAAGGACAGGCTGGCGATCAGCGTTTCGGATTCGAGCGTGCGATTGACGATGTCAGGCTTGGTCCAGGCATAAGTAAAGTCGCCCGACAGCCGCAGCCCGTCACTGCCAAGTCCCATGCTGTGCCCGACCTGAAGCACCGTCTGCTCGCTGGTCTGCGCCGTCGAGAAGATGCTGAACACCGTGCTGTCGGCTAGGCCGGTGATGTCATTGAGCTGCAATCGGGCCAGCGCGCCGAATCGCCCGACACTCTTCGATCCCATGTTCTGGATGTTGACGTCGACCTGCACCTGCCGCCGCGTTACCTGCACCTGCCCCACGACTTCGCCCGGTACGCCGGAGCCGGAAGGCTTCAGCGCCAGCCGCACGTCATAGCCCGGCATGTCGCGCGCCAGCAGCAGATGCCGCTCCGCTTCATGGACGTTGAACACCGGCTGGCTGGTCAGCGCGTTCATGTGCGCCGCGATCATCTTTTCGCCGTTTCCCGCATCACCGCGGACTTCGACGCCGACGAGCTTGGCCATCAATACGTCGAGAACGACGGTGCCGCCTTTCTCGATCCGTTGTGGCGGCACCTGCACGGCGGCGAGATAGCCCCTAGCGCGCAGTGCCGTCGCGGCGCGATCACGCACTTCACACACGGTGGCGATGGGCACGTCACGACCGGCGAATTCCGCCCAGCTATCACGCAGGGTGGCGGGGTCGACGGCGGACAGGTTATCGAACCGAACATCCGTGAAGTTCACCGTCACCTTGGCGTATTGCGGATCGGCAAGCGGGCAGGGCGCGCGCTCCACGCCGCCCTCGATTGTCAGGCGCGATGGCCCCGGCGTCTGTGTCGTCGGCAGCGTGCCCCGTTCGATCTCCTCACGCGTTGGCGCGCCGCTGGCGGTTCCCGGCGGTGGCGTGGTCTGCGCCATCGCAACGCCCGGAACGATATTCAAAGGAGACAGCGCAGATGCCGCGATCAATGCCAGCAGGCATGAACCGGATCGCTCTGCACGTATTCTTGGCCCCATTACGATCACACCCCCGAGGCTCCCCGGCGACCCCCTGTCGCCGTCCGGATGCCTTCTGCACACGCGAAGCCGAGCGATCGACACACCGCTCCAGCCTTTTCATTTATGCGACCGTGAAGGGACTCGGCGCCGCTCTATCGGCGGCGCTCCTGAGCGCGATGACCTAACAGTCCGCCGTTATGCTGACAAGCATCCCATGCGACGAATACCTAGATACTTGCCGCTAGTCATGGCGCGTCTGGAGTGGGGTCAGGCAGCGCTACTGTTTCGGTGAGAAGCGAGAGTTGCGCGTCGCATTTCTTGGCGATCAGCGTGGACGCCATGGTTTCAAGCCCCCCTGCGGCACTACCCATGACCGCAAAGCCGATTTCCACTGGCTTTGCGAGTCCCGACCAGTTCAGGCGGTACGTCGCGCCTTCTGACACCGGCAGAGCGGCAGGCCAGGCTGCGACGGCTTCCCCAGCAGCAAAGCTGACCGGCGCGCTCGCGCCACCCTTGGCGGGGGCGATGGTCAGCGTAATCCCGCTGCCGATGTCGGGCCGCCATAGCTGCACGTTGGCGGGATCGGGCACGCATGCGGTCGAGGGCTGACTGATGTCGACGTACCAGAGGTTTGGGCTGCGCGGCGGGGGTGCATCCTCGGCGATCCCGCCGCGTACCGCTCCGGTTCTGGCGCGGCGCACGCGCTTGGTTTCCAGCAGCGAGGCAAGCGTGTTGCGGCTGTCCGTGCCGGACGAGGCATTGGCTGTCAGGCCGAAGGTGCCCGGTCCGCGCAGGGTCCGCGTGCCGCGTCCGTCGAGCAGCGTGACCACATCGCCCGCCTTCAGCGACACCATGCCGCTGTCGGCCAGCTTCTTACCCGGAGGATAGCCCTTCGCCGAAGGTCCCGATGCGCGCACGACGATGGTTTCGGCCCCGGCGGGAGCGGCAGCCGCACCCAGTGCGAGTATCATGGCGATCCCCAGTGACCCAGTCTTACCCCAGAACATATGCGTCTCCATTCCCGGATTGTTCGATACGAAATAACAGATGCGCCAGCGCGGTGTCCTCCGGATGGCGCATCATCAGCGCCACCAGATCGGCCCGAGCCGCCTCGTGATCTTCCTCTAGCCGACTCAGGATTTTGGTTAAGTGATCGCGATCACTGGCCGGAAAATCGGGGACGGGTTCGAATATCTCCACGGGCGTCGCCCGGCCGCGCAGGACGATCCGACCCATCGGTCGCCACCAGTCGAGGCCGGATCGCTCCATCGCCTCGCGGCTCGCCATGACGCTCGCTTGCAGCGACTTGTTCGCCGCCTCCAGCCGTGCGGCGGTGTTCATGCTGTCGCCCAGCGCGGTATACTGGATACGTCCCTCGCCGCCGAAGTTGCCGACAATCGCCTCGCCGTAATGAAGGCCGACGCGAGTCTTGCCAATCGGCGGCACGCCTTCGGGTACGTTGGTGCGGAAGGCTTCCCCTGCCTGCCACATGGCGTAGGCAGCCTTGGCGGCGTTGGTGCCATCGTCGGGTCGCGATATCGGCGCGCCCCAGAATGCCACCACGGCGTCACCGACGAACTTGTCGATCGTCCCGCCATGCGCCAGCACCACGTCCGACAGACTGTCGAGATAGCGGTTGAGAAGCTGCGCCACCATCTCCGGCGCGATTGCGTGAGAGAGCTTGGTGAAGCCCTCCAGATCGGTGAACACCACGAAGATCGAGCGCTTTTCACCGTGGAGCGCCAGCTTCTCCGGTTCCGCCAGTATCTGATTGGCGATGTCGCGGGGCAAATATTTACCTAACGCCGATTGGGCGAACCGGCGCTGTTCGGACCCCACTGCGCGCGCCGCCGATCCGACGGCGGCAAAGGCCAGCACCCAGCCTACCACCCATCCGATGGCAGGCACGCCCTGCGTATCCCATCCGCCATGCTGGAACCAGAAGGGCAGGCCGCCGAACAGCACCGCTTGGGCAACCAGATAAGGCGCAAGGGCAAACCACCGCAATTCGGCGAGGCTGGTGAAAACCGCCGCCAATATCGCCAACAAAGCGATGATCCACAGCAGCCATCCAGGAACCCGCGGTAGTGCCGCTCCGTCTAGCGACTGCGCCAGCATCGTCGCGTGGACTTCCAGCCCGATCATCGATCGGTTGGTGGCGTTGCGGATCGGCGTTTCGAACTGGTCATTATCGACGATATCGCCGCCGATCATCACGTGCCGCCCCCGGATCTGATCGGCGAACGCCGCGCCTACGGCAGGGTCGGTGAACAGGTCGATGGGAAAGGACGCAAAAACGGGCCGGTCGGGGTTGGCGGGCAGGCGATAGCGGATACTGCCGGCATAGCGTGCAAAGGCGGAGGAAGGGGCCATCGCCTGCACCAGTATCGGCGGCAGGGAAGCGAGTTGCGCGGGCCAGCTTCGCATCACATTGTCCGGGTCCGCTTCCAGCCGGATGCTCGCGGGCCGCATGGCATTGGTGCGTACTCGCTTCACGAAGCCGTCGAGAAACTGTTGCTGATCGTAGATGATCTGCTCGGCATTGCTGTCGGTACCGGCATAACCCAGCCAGGTCGGCGTCTTCATCGCGCGCATCGCGGCAACGAGTTCGGGGTCTTCGTCCTGCGGCTGGTCGATCAGGATATCGATGCCGATCGATTTCGGCCCCAGCGCGTCGAGCGTGCGCAGCGCCCGTGCCAAAGTCGCGCGGTCGAGCGGCGAGCGCTTTTTCGTCGCGATCAGCGTCTCGTCATTATAAACGACCAGCACGATGCGAGGGTCTTGATCGACACGCGGCGCGAACAGCGAGACGCGCTGATCGTAGAGCGCCCGTTCCGCATCACCGACAACTGGCACATAATCCCAGCTAAACCGCGCGCACAGTAACGCCGCCAGCAGCACGACCGCAGTAGAGATTAGCCGCCACTGGCCCGCATCCTTGACGATCCGCGCCACCCGGCGCAGCCACGATCTGGCACCTTTGGAGGCTTCTGCCACGGCGTCTCAGCGTTGCGCCATAGCCGCAGGCGCGGCCAGCGGACGCGCGCCATCGCCGATGATCGCAAAACCCGACCAATAGAAGGGATGGGAGGTGTCGGCATCATCCATCAAAGCCACTTCGGCGGTACGCAGCGCCTCCGCCATGCCCATTCCGCGCGGTGCGGAGAAGAGGCCATTTATCAGCCGCTCCGTCGCCTTGAACTCTTCCGGCGCGGGCCAGTGGCTCGCGATGACCGATCGTCCGCCCGCACCGATGAAGGCGCGCACCAGCCCGTCGAGCGCACCGCCGCCGCCGCTCAGGCCCGCCGACTGCGTGGCTTCGCGGCTCGCCTTGCCCGCCGTGTCGCAGGCCGATAGGATCACTACGTCGGCGTCGAGTTTCAAGTCGAAGATTTCGCCGAATTGTAGCAGGCCGTCCGACTTCGCGCTATTGCCGAAGCTGGTCAGCAGGGCAGGGCGGGCAGGGCATTGCGCACGCGGGGCCGTTACCAGCCCGTGCGTTGCGAAATGCAGGATGCGGAAGTCGTTGAGATTGCCCTGCGCCATGATTGCGTCGTCGGTGAATGCCGGGCCTGTCAGCACTTCCGACCCCTGCAACCCGATCCGCTTCGCGGCTTCGCGCAACTCGGTGGCGGGGATCGGTCGGTTCCACTCGGCGGCGGGCCAGTTGCAGTTGATGCCCTGCTCACCGGTCGTGCCGCGTGTCAGCGCCGCCTTGCGCAAGGCGGACACGGGCGCGTTCTCGCCAAAGCCGATATAATCGCGGGCGGCCGCCGACGCAGGCGCATTGCGCGCATCGCGGAAGGCTCTCGCCGACAGCGCCGTGCTGATGCTGTGCGTCCGTCCCAGCCAGTCGATTCCCCGGAAATCGAATTCGCTGTCGGGCTTCGCCGCGACGTGCTTCTCATATGCATCAACGCCGGGCTGGCTGGCGATCAGCAGATTGACCGGCAATTGCAGCATCGCCCCGTCTGGCTCGAAGATAAGATGCTTAGCCGATGCCAGCCGATCCTGCACCGGGCCGAACAAATCGAGATACAGGCTCCGCGCCAGCGTCACGTCGAGGGGGTAGGTCGCCTGCACGCCATTGACGGTCGTGGAGATCGTCTCGCGGATCGCCGCAACCTTCTCCTGCAACGCTGCCGCACCGATGGCCGACCGATAGCCGGTCGCGCCCTGCCCATCGATCCAGACTGCGTAGAGCGCGTCGCCCAATTGCGCCATCTTCACATAGGCTTCGCCGGGCTTCAGCGCCGCCTGCATGTCGCCAAGCGTAAGCACGTCTTTCGCCACGGCGCGATATTGCGGATAGGCGGCCAGCGCCGCCAGCGTCGTTGCCTGCTGCTCGCCCAACGCGGCGATGTCGCGCTTCTGTGCCTCGATCTGTGCAGCGGTCGCCGCGTCGCCGGGCTTGCCGGGCGACAACTGCGCGAGCGTGATCCGCGCCCGCTCCACATCGCGCGAGAGCGACACCGACTGCCGGAACAGCCGTGCCGCATCGCCCGTGCCCGCCGACAATTCGCGCGTCAGAACTTCCAACGTGTCGGCCGCGCCCGGCCGCACCAGGGTCTGCGTTGCGAGGAACAGGTCGGCGGTCAATTCGGGCCGCGTCGGTATCTGCTGCGCCAGCAAGGCGAACCAAGGCTGCAACTGATTGGAAAGCCCTGTCAGCGCGTTGCGGTTCTCTGTCGTCGACGCAATGATCCGCCGGTACAACGTAATCGCGTTATCCGTCCGCCCGCGCCGCACGAGAAACGCGCCTAGCCTCGCTCGCGCGCCGTTCAGCGCCACTGTCTCGGGATATTGCGCCGCAAGCAGCGTTACCGCCTGATTGAGCAGCGCCTCGGCCTGACCGAAATTCCCTTCCGCTTCGTAGGTAAGCGCGATCTCCGCCAGCAATTGCGCACGCAGTCGGGTGATCGACGTCACTCGGCCGTCGCGAATCGCCATCGCATCGGTGAGCGCCTCATTCAGCGTCACGCGCGCCAGTTCCGGCTTGCCCGTCAGCCGCTGCAATGTGCCGCGCAACTGCTGAGTCTGCGCGTCGATGATCGCTCCGCGTTCCTGCGGCGTCAGCTTCGCCGACTGCGCCGTGCCGAGTGCCTGGCTTGTCGGGATGCCGCTGTTGATTTCTGCCGATACTTCCGGGCTAAGCGATACGCCGTTCGCATCGTCCACTACTTGTCCGGCAAGCGGTGACAACGGCTGATCGAGCAGCACCAGCGCGCCGGCGTAATTACGCTGGTTGAGCCGGTGCATAGCCTCGAAATTTCGGCGCAGGCTCAATTGCAGGCGGTCGCCCGTGGGGATGCGGTGTGCCTGCGCGAAGAGGGCGTCGGCTTGTGTAAATTCGCCCATGTTGGACAATTGCAGCGCGCGGTTGATGATATACTCATGTGCACGCGCCGCCCGCTCCGGCGCACTCAACTTCGCCGCGTCCGGCGTATTGGCCAGCCGGTCCTCCAGGCTGTCGAAGAACTCGGCGGCTTCCGCATAATTGCCGGAATTGTTGCGGCGATACCCTTCTGCGAGCACAGTCTGCGGGTCGAGGCTGGCGGCCTGCAATCGCGCAAAAGCGGCGACATCCTCACTGCCGAGCGTCGCTATCTCCACCTTGCCGTCGACGATCCGGTCGGCAACGATCGTGCGGAGCGCGAGATCCAGGGCGCTGGCGTAGCTCGTGAAGCCCTGCGCGACGTAGGTCGTCTTGCCCTTGGTCACGCGCGTAATGCTATACGCCGCGCCGTTTCCCGCGATCCGGCAATTGCGCACCAGCACCGGCCCGATGTCGGGAAGCGTCGCGCCGCCTTCATCGCCGCATGACAGCTCTGCACCGCGCGACTTTGCCAACCTGTCGAGCAACGCCGCGTCGCTATCGCCAGCGGCCAGCCGCAACGCATAGAGCCGCCCCACTGGCTGCGCCGAGTCGCGGCACGCGACGGTCCAGGCGCGATCGAACATGCCGTTGCCGGTGGGATCGCTGCTCCGGCTTTGCGCCTGGCACAAGGCACCGCCACCACCGCTGCCGATACGGAAGCTATCCATCAGGCTGGGCCGGCCCGCCGGCCCACTCGCCTGCGCGCTTAGCCCTGCGGGCAGGGCCAGCGTCAGTGCGGCCCCCGCCGCCAAAGAATATCGAAACCCCCGCACCGCAAATCTCCCTAACTTCCGCCAGACATGATCTGCGAAAGGCCCGTGAAGCGACGCCGTCTTTTATTAATTGGCGCGGTAATAGCGTTGCTTTGCCGCCCGCTGCAAGGTGAAACACGTAAGGTTTTACCCCGAAGGTACACAGGAGACGAGATGCGGCGGCGAGAACAAGTTCCGGTCATGGTGTATTCATGACGCGCCACCTATATAGTCGCATCATATCCGTCCGTTCGGAAAGGCGTAGACATGCGTATCATCCCTACTCTCATGCTGACTTCGGCACTGTTGGCGGCAGGTGTTCCCGCTCAGGCGAAACCCAGCGAAAGCGGCGAGCAGAAGCTGGCCAAGGCACTGGAAGGACGGGTTGCGGGCAAGCCCGTCAACTGCATCAATCTGCGGGACATCCGCTCCAGCCGCATCATCGATCGCACTGCGATCATCTATGAAACCACGAACAACACCTTATATGTAAACCGGCCGTCCGGCGCGAACTTCCTTGATTCCAGCGCGGCGCTTGTGACGCGCACTTCCATCTCGCAGTTGTGCAATGTGGATATCGTGCGGCTCTATGACACGACTGCACGGATGGAACGCGGTTCGGTGAGTCTGGGGGATTTCGTGCCTTACCGTAAGGTTAAGCCGGCCAGCGGGGGCTGATTAGGCCTTGATGTCGTGAGTCTGCCTTAAAAATGTGCGCCATACTGACGCATTTACCTTGCGGCGCACAAAAAGGGCTGGACTTCCATCGTTCGGCGAACACATTGGGCGTATGGATACGAACCGGACATTATTCGAAGCCATTGCCCTGCAGAAATGTGTGCAGGCGACATACAACCGGATGGTTGTGACGCTTGCGCCGCATATCCTTTACACGCGCCATGATGAGCTTCATCTGGATGCCGTGACGGTCGCTCGGGACGGCATTCCACCGCGCGAACTGAAGCTGGGCACATTCAAACTCACAGGTCTGAAAGATGTTGCGATTACCGAGCGCAGCTTCGATCCTATGCCGCAATATGAGCCAGGCGATACGAAATATGAGGGCGCAACGGTTTTTGCGGTCGAACTGACTTAGCTTAGCCTGATGAACCGGCAAGCGGCACCTGGTCGCTGACGATCCGCGCCACCGCAAGATCATTCGTTACATTGCCGAGCGTCCGGAAAAGATCAGGCACCGTCTCCACTGCCAGCAGCAGCGGTAACGCTTCGATCGGTACGCCCATCGCGATGCATACCGGGCCTATGGTGGCAAAGAAGGATACCTGCGCGGGAAGTCCCACCGCCGCTAAACTCACGGGCACGGCGATGAGTGCGCCGATCGCCAGCACCGGCAGCGACAACGTAATGCCATGAAGATGCGCAAGATAAATGGCGACGGCTACATTCGCCGCGGCGCTCGAGGCGCGAAAGATCGAAACGGCGAGGGGCAGCACGACGCCGGCTGAGGCTTTCTCGATCCCCAGCCTCCCCGTTGCGTCGATCATCACTGGCAAGGTGGCGAGCGACGACTGCGTGCTGATCGCCACAGTCTGCGCGGGGGCGACTGCGCGCATGAAGCGGAACAGGGACATGCGGCCCGCAATGACGGCGGCACAATAAGCCATCACAGTAGCGACAAGGCACGCGGCGACTACGATGGCGATGTACTGCAACAGCGTGCCTGCGGCACTTGCGCCCATTCGCGCCGCCGCCGAATAGGCGAGCGCCACTATTCCAAGCGGCGCGATCCACAGCACCCATCCGACGATCACCAGCATCGCCTGCACCACAGCGTCGAAGAAGGCGATGATGGCTTCGCTAAGGCGCGCTTCTATCCGCGACGCTGCAAGCCCGAACAGCAGGGCGAAGATGACGAGCGGCACCATCGCCGTGTCCGCCGCAGCCTTGATCGGGTTGGTGGGGATGATGCCCCGGAACCACTCGCTCGCCGCTGCGATTTTTGGGACCTCTCCCGGTATCGCCGTCAGGGAGGCGGTCTCTCTCACCGGCCAAAGCGCAAGCAGCCCGGTTGCCGTCACTGCTGCCAGCGCGCATGCAACTGTGAGAAGGATCGCGAACCAGAGCAAAGACCGAACCGCAATATTGCTGGAGGACGCACTTCCCGCGGCGCCCGCGATGCCAGTGACGAGCAGTCCGAAAACGAGCGGCACGACGGTCATCGTCAAAGCATCAAGCCATAGCTGTCCGACCGGCTGTGCGACTGCCAAGGTGGGGCCCAACACATTCGGACCCATCGCATTTGCCGCTATTCCGAAGGTCAGCCCGATGACGAGCGCGACGAACATCCGCAGCGGTGCATTCCGCACAATCAACGCTGGTTCCCGCTCGCTGTCGTCACCCTAATCGATCAACGACCGGCCCAAAGCGCTGCCCGATATCGCTCAAAGCACCGCGCGCCGCACATCAATCGCATCAGCGCACCTTCGGCCATCGCCGTGGCACGACGCGGATCTTCCGCCACCAGCGGCCGCAATGCCTCGCGGTTCCAATCTTCGCTGTGCTTCACATCGAGCACCGCGTGAAGATCGAAATAGCGGCGTTGCTTGTCGGTAAGGCCAATGCGGCGCAGTCCCTTTGCGACCATCGCCGAACGACCCGGCGCCGTAAGTTCGATGACGCCGAGTGCACCAACCGAATGCCATGCATAACGACGGCTGGTCGCCATCGCCGTCATTGCATTAGCCAACGCCAGACTTTCCCACACGGTGTTCTCGATCACCGGATTTACGGCCAGCGTTTCGACAAGCGCGTCCAGCATAGGTCCGTGCATACCCTTCGCATTGCCGCGGCCCATCTCATCCCAATAGTTGCGTGCCAGTTCCAGCTTCGCCTGCACTGGCAGTTTCACCTGCGTATAGGCGACCAGATCGTCAAACCCTGCCTCGCCAGCGGCTTCCTGCTCGAAGAACCAACGCAGTTCGTCGCGCGTCGCTTCCTCCGCCAGCCATGGGAACAGGGCATCACCCTGACCGGGGCCGACTTGCTTCAGGTTCTCGAACCATTCGACGAAGCCGTCAGGATCGGTCGGCACCTGCGCGGCTTCATAGGCAATTTCGCCGCGCATTTCTTCGACGAAGCCGCCTTCCAGCCGCAACATACGCGTGTCGCGCTCCAACGTATCCGACCAGTCCTGCTCCGGAAACTGCGGCGCCAGCCGTTCCCTGTTCCACCGCGCAAGACCTCGCTGGAAACTGTCGGTCAGGAATTGCGACGCCTGTCGTCGCGAATCGAAATTGATATTGGTCGCCATGGTTCTGCCTGTTCTAGGTTATGACGACACAACGAGCAGGCAGTCGCTCAGGTTCCTTATATTGGGATCGATGGCGGGCTAACCACCAAGATCAGAAGGCGGCCGTGACGTTGAACGAGCCATAGCGGGTCCAGCGTTCCGGCGGCGCATTGGGGGCATCGCGCAGGAATCTGCCCTTTGCGAGGAGCACGCCGCTAAATTCGAAACGCAGGTGCTCCGGCCGCAGCCAATATCGAAAACGCCCCTCGATCTGGTGCCCGGCAAAGTCGCCCGATCGTCCGCTGGCGTCCCGGACCCCGGTCGTCGAAAAGCTGTCTTCATCGGCCGCGAGCCACATCGCCCGATAAACTGCGAACCAGTCGGTCCGCTTGTTCGGGGTCATCTCCAACCGCACGCCGGGAGTCATGATGTTGGTGCGCCCAACGGCATTATAGAGACCCGCAGGCGCAAGATCGGCGCGCCGCATACCATATAGCGTGTCGAAGCGGCCATAACGCCCGCCCGGCTTGTCGCCGCTCGCCCGGTCGAATTCGGCCGAAAGGCGAGGTTTCCAGGCTCCGGCAAAGCTGTAGCCAATGTCGGCGTGGATGAAAGTGGCGCCGACCTTCTGCCGCGGGGCGTTCGCCAACTGGCTGCGGCTTATCCCGCCGGTCTGAAATATTGCCTCAACTTCATAGTCGACTTTGCCCGCGGCCGGTTCGGCGATCAGCCGGGCGGCAAAGGTATCCAGCGACCGGTCGCGCGTCGGACGGCCCGGCGCATCGCGTTCTTCCAGATGGAAGTATGAACCCTCCGCCATGGTCCTCCCGAACGCCCCGGCCTTACTGACGACGCCGCCCCATAGTTGCAGGTCGAAATTCTCCCGGTCGAAATGAACCTTATTGTCTCGCAGAGAGGCGGGATCGTCGGGAAGCCGGACTTGCGGCAAGGTGTAGATCAGCGTCCCCTTGAGGCCGCGTGCGGCGAAATCTGCACGCAAGCCGGTATAGCCGCTTGTCGTGTTGCGATAATCGTCCGCCGCGACAAGTCGCCTGGAACCCAGATTCAGAGTGAAGCGCCCCGCCATCAGCGACAGTTTCGTGCCCTTGCCGAGCGCATCAGGAAGATCAGCCGCAACATACGCCTGCACCAGTTCCAAGGCGTTGACTTCATTAGTGCTGATCGGTGTGCCCGGATCGGCGCCATAAGCGCGACTGTCGAACAGTTCCGCGCCGATGCGGATCGGCTTGGCATCATATTCCGCCAGTATCTGCGTCCTTATGTTGGTCAGCGTATCTTCGCTGTCGAAACCGGCGCGTGGCTGGCCATCGATCGCCTCGTAGCGAACGCGGACGCTGCCGCTCAGTTTGAAGCGGTCGGCAGCTTCCTGCGCTCCGGCATGAGCGGGCAGGGCAAGGATCGGGAGAGCAAGGCAGGCAAATCGAACAGACACGGCGCGTCCTTTTCAAAAATGGACGCGATTCTTGGGCACCTGCCTGAAGGGGAGATCGCGGTCCCCGGCGCGCATAAACAAAAGTGAAGGGCTGAAGTCAATTGGCTGATGAAGGTCTCGCCGTCATTCGCGACTGCCGAAGCGGAAGGTCAGCGCGCAGGCTTGCCATCATGTTCGGACGTCATAGCCAGTGTTAGCGCATAATCGGCGCAGGCATCCTCATGGGCTTCGCTCACTTCCAGCCGGTCATGCCAGCACAGCGTGCAACTGTCGGTCGGCAGCGGCTCCTCGTTGCCGCAATTCGAGCATCGTGCGTAGGGCCTCATACTGCCTGCCTCGGACCGACGAGCGGCACCCGATGCGTCGCTCGCGGATTTCTACTTATCATCTCCGCGCCGCGCGGCCTATCAGGTAGTTTACTTGGCAGTGCGCGAAACGGCGCGCTGCTTGAATATGCTGCTCTCCAGCCAACGGGGTCGCGCGGGATCATCAGCGATGGTGCGCGCCAGCATCGCGACATAGTGGTCGAGCTTGACGGCTTCGTCCCGCAGCACACCGGGCTGGTTCAGGTCGTCGCTTGGCGCGTGATAGCGGTTTGCGCGCCAGTCATGCTCGATCCTGAATGCATCACTGCCCGGCGGAAAACCGAATTTGAAAGCCAGCGCCGGTATGCCTTCGCGCACAAAGCTGTACTGGTCCGTGCGCACGAAACTGTTGCGGTTGGGCAGCGGGTCCGCGATCAGTGTCAGGCCAAGTCCTGCCGCAACCGACCGCGCCTGGTCGCCCAACGTGCTTTCATGGTCGCCCTGCACGAGCACGCTCGTGAGTGGCCACAAGGGCAGTGGCATGTCGAAATTGAGGTTGGCTACGATCGATTGGCGCGGAACGGTCGGCCGCTTGGCGAAGTAGCCTGAGCCAAGCAGGCCCTTTTCCTCTGCCGTGACGATCACAAACAGGAAGGAGCGCTTTGGCCTTGGCCCTGCCTTCAGCTCCGTCGCGATGTCCAGCACCGACGCGACGCCTGACGCATCGTCCATCGCGCCGTTGTAGATTGCGTCGCCGTTGATCGGGGCGCCTACGCCGATATGGTCCAGATGCGCGGAAACGACGACATATTCGTGTCGCAAAGCCGGATCACTGCCTTCCAGCCTGGCGACCAAATTGGGCGAGCTGAGTTGACGGCGCTTCGCGCTGATATGCGCCTTCAGACGATAGGGAAGGGCGAAGCCAGGGATCGGTCGTGATGCGTCGGATGCAGCCGCGAGTTCATCGAAGCGGTGACCGGACCCCTCGAACAACCGATTGCTCGCGTCCGGATCGAAGCTTGCGCTGAGAAACCCGTCGGGAACATCCCGCAACGCGCCATCGGCAAGGTACATGCCCGCCTGCGTCGTCAACAGCTTCTGGCGCTCCCAAGGGATCTCGATCTGCTTGGGCGGCGTCAGGGTAATGATGCCGACGGCGCCTGCCTTGCCGAGCAAAGTAGCGCGCTCCGCACGATTGCTCGCCTTGACCGGGCCGGGAATGGACGCCGGGCCGCCCGCGATGACGACAGCGATTTTGCCCTTCAGGTCTACGCCAGCGAAATCGTCATGCCCCTGATCGGGTAGATGCAGTCCGTAGCCGATGAACACCAGCGGCGCGTCGATCGTCTCCGGCCGCGGCCCTCCGCCTGCCGAAACCAGCATGTCGATGCCGAGCGCGACGGACGCGGCAGTGCCGTTGGCATCGACAAGCTGCGCGCTCGAGCCGGCATAGTCGATGCGCTGCTCTTCCAGCGCCACGTCCTGCCGGAACCCGTCCTCGGTGCCTGCTGGCTGCAGCCCGATCGCCTTGAAGCGCGACTCCACGAAGTCGGCGGCCAGCAGATATCCGGGCGACCCAGGCTGACGACCTTCGGTCTTGTCATCGGCTATCGTGGCAATGTCTGCCCACCAGCGATCACCGCGCGACAGCGGTTGCGCGACTGCCGCCGTAGTGAGTGGCAGGATGATGAGCGCGGGGAGAACTCTGTGCATCGGCAGAAATGTATCGGAAGTGAAGTCGGAGGTCTATTGGCGGAAAAAAGCAGCAATTTCGTTGTACTTATCCGCCGTAGCTCGGAGGTGTTCTGCTAAAGGAATAAAAAGCCCCGGCAGATCGTGCGATCTCCGGGGCTTTTCATGGTGGGCGTGGCAAGGATTGAACTTGCGACCCCTGCGATGTCAACACAGGGGATAGGCTGGAAACGCAGAGAATGCGGGACGACTAGGCGGGAATGTAATGCCATTTGTCCGTGAACAGATCGAGAATACAGCTGAGTTTCACCGGAGTTACACCGGACCGATATTCCTTCCGCGTCCGGCGTTGAAAAGTGGCGGCATGCGAGATTTGCAGGCATGCCTTGGTCATGGAGATTACATGGTGGCGAAAGCCAACAGCGTGAGATAGGATGGTCCTACCGTGAGTTGCGAAGGTTCAGGACGTTAGAAGGCGGCATGTTAAAAAGGCTTTGGATCTGGATGACCGCGCGGCGGAATCCATGCACCCACCTCAGCGGTGATGACATGTGCGACAGCTGTGCAGCGGCTTGGGCGCATAGCTAAAACGCTGAATTCTTACTTGACCGACTCGCATGATGTTCTCCAAATGTTCTCATTTTGGAGGAGCCAATGGAAAACATCGAAGAGATTAGGAATGCTGTAGCCGAGGCGCTCGAGGAGCGCGGCTTTAGCAACACGCACTTTTTAGGTGAAATACGCAGCGGCGAGCGCGACGACGGTCCTTTCATGACCGGAGCGATAGCTTGGAATCGGCGGCTTATGCAGAAGGGTAGGGTGCGATGAAATGTCGCGCTACCGGGATGGCCTACGAGTAGCTACGAACATTTTCGAAGCTGCGGCATGGCACTACACTCTTAAGCCAGTCTGCGGCACCTGCGGCCATCATGCTTTATTTGATCCCCACGGTCTTTGGTGGCTTTTCGAGCGTAAGCGGTGGGACGATCGGCTTACGCTGGCCGCAAAGCGATTTCGTTGCATCCCATGTCTTGAGAAGCGGGGACAGCGGGTGCGGCGAGCATCGCTCTATCTAGTGAAGGACGCACCGACAACTTTGCTACCGCTCCCTGATGAACGGGAGTGGAAGCGAGCATTGAGCAGGTTCAGATCATGAAGCGGCGTCGCATCTGTACCGCCAACGCCGAGAAGCACTGGTAGAGAAGTTCGCTGCAGAAATGTGGGAGACCCAACGGTCGGCCGACGGTGAATGGACGCCCTGGGAGATGGCGGGGCCGTATTGGCATCGGTTGATGCGCCAGTTCGCCGAGGTGACGATCGCAGTCCTCGAAATCGAAGGTTGAACACTCGCTTCTTGCAAGCAAAAGGAGATCGCTCTTTCAGGTTGGGGGGTGCGCGGGAAACTTCTTACCTTCCCTACATTGGCGGAAAACAGCCATTTTCGGCCTTACCTTTTTCTTACCTCCACCTTACCAAGTAAGGAGCCTCTCATCTTATAAATTCAATTACAAAAACATAATGAAATCAATGAGGTAAGGAAACAGGGCGATTGATGTAAGACGAGGTAAGGACTGTCGTCTTACAAAGTTCTCTTTATACATCAGTATCTTATGCATCCTTTCTCGCGGATGTAAGGTAGGTAAGACGTTTCCCTCTTTGGGGGTTGGTCCGAAGCGAATATCCATGAATACAGAACCGAGCTTTCAGAAAGTGGCCGAGCCGCATCTGAGTGCGTCAGACGGCGAGGTACTATTCCGCCTCCGCAAGGCGCAGGGCATCTAGGTTGCGTCATCGTTGCGAGTTGCGTCTTTTTCGACCCGAAAAGAGTGCGGGCGAGGGGGGGAGCAGAGCGCCGCGCGCGACCGTCGGTTCCACCGACGCGCTGGTGGACGCCAGCACAGTGAATTTATTGATCGTTAACCTCGGATTAGGTTGATGATAATGTTGGTTTATTCACCGTCATCATGCGATGTCAGTGCGGTAGAGGCACTTATGGTGCTCTGTCGTCAAAGGCTGGCGGCACGAGATCTAGGGGGAATATGCAGTCACATCAGCACCGCTATATACTACGCCGCGCGATCGTGACGTTGTCGGCTTGCGGGCTGAGCTCTTGCGGCGTCATCTCGAGTGGCCGTTGTCCTAACGGCACACCTGAGAAGATCGACGTCCAATTCGTAGCGCAAGCCAATGCGACTCAATGGCTTCAACAAACGACCGCCCGCCCGAATAAATCCGATGTTGCTCAATTGGTGTCAACCGGATGTTGCACACTAACTCATGCTGGCAGACCTAATAGCTATAGGCGGGTCTTTACGTCACAACGTAAACGAGTGGCATACACCTTCGTAGCGCTGGCTCCATATGACAAGCGCTTTGAAAAGGGCAACCCCCACAACCTCCGTTACAAGACGATCGCTGAGATAAATCATTGTGGAGAGATGGTGAGCAAGTTGTCCGAAACGGTCAGGATTGGAGAATAAAATGGTGGAAGCTGTGACGATAGAAAATATGCTTAACCTGTACCTTCACGGTGTAATGGACAAGCCAGCTTTGCCTGACGATCGGTTAAGATATGTGCCACCCGGCGTAGTGAGTGAAATTACTGTGGCTGTGAATGCATCGAGCTATATGAGCACGGTCGGTCGCTTTGCAAAACTTGCCGATGCGCAAGTCATACACGAGTTTTTTGATGGGGATATCGCGCGTCAGGGCATAACTGACGCAAATGGCACCACGAGAATTACTTTGGGCGAACTTTTGCAAACAGACATTCAAAAGAAGTCTGCAACTTTCGTAGTCAGCCACTATAGTACAGATCAAACTTCCGGTGATTTCGCTGAGCGGGCGTTCATATGGGGTGAAACATCTTTTAAGTTGGGTGAGCAAACTACCTTAGTCTGGGATAGCGCTGGCAATCTCTCAGTAGAAGACGGGGTGGTGCTTCCTTTTGACGACAATTTTGACTTTCATACTTTAGATGAAAGCGAATTTATTCAGCCAATCAACGAACTATTTAAACTGACTTTCGATCCGTATAATATTGGACAAAAAGTAAATATAATTTTTACGGATAGCGATAAGCAAGTCTTGAAGGATGGTGCAATTGGCAATGTGTACACCCAAAATGATTATGCATCCTATGCTCAGCCCGATTATATTTATGCTACCACTGCGGCACTCATAGCGGCGGGCGCGGGCGCCTTCGCGGGGATTGTGAACGGCGCAGCCGATATGATAAACGATATCATCCAATCTGGAGCTGTGGATTACACCTTTGAAGGTAAAGATATAATCTATGGTTCGTCATTCGGAGAATTTACAAATTACGATAGCCATATCGGCATACTCACTGGAGCAAACCCGTATGTAAATGGTGCATATATAGTGGCGGGCGCAGGCAATGACACTGTTAATGGCGGTGAGCAGGCTGATGTTCTAAATGGCGGCGATGGCGACGACTTCTTGTTCGGAGGTGATGGCGCGGATGAATTGATCGGCGGTGACGGCAACGATGATCTATTCGGTGATGGTGGGGACGATATATTCGACGGTGGATCCGGGACGAACTACATATATGGTGGCGAAGGCGCTGATCTTATCATTTCGGGAGGTGGCGAAGTGTATGGCGATGGCGGCGACGACACAATTTCTGTCACGGACGTTATATATGTGGATAGCGGCAGCGGCGATGATATAGTTTCTGTTCGAGCTGGAAATCAGATTTTTACGGGCCAAGGAAACGATCGACTGGATGTGTACGGAAGCGTCTGGACAGAGCAATACTTCATCGACATGGGTGAAGGAAACGACACGGCCGATTTAAATGACGCTGGCTTTTTTTACTTTTACTTCGGCCCAGACGGTGGAAATGACACGATTATATTTAACCCCAATAATACGGGGTCAATCGGCGCTTATATTGAAACGCAGCAAACTTATATTGGGGCAGATATCTACATAAAAGATGAAACCGGTGAGCTGCTAGACTCCGATCCCGATGGATCGATGTGGGAAGTCGAGGTCAATATCAAATTGAATTTCGATAATGGATCGACTTTGGTAAAAAATGTAGATGCATTGGTTAGTACATTTGCGAGTAGCTCCATTTCGGACCTTTCTATAAGAAGCGCATTTATAAATCAGATAGAGGTGAGTAATGTTTTTCCCGATTTCTATGATGATCCAACGGTAACTTGGCACATCATATAGTATCCTGTTCGGTACAGGAGATTTGCCGGGGTGGAGCGTTGCAGCGCTCTACCTCCCGCCTGGTCGCGGGTGTCAGTTGGACGGTGCGCTCACCGGCTGATAAGGATCGAACTTGACGGCTTCGAAGCCGAAGAAATCATTGACCTCGAGCATGCGCATCTGGATCGGCTCGATTTCATTGGGGTAGAACACGTCGGACGCCTTGCCGACATCGCCAAAGCCGCCGCTGTTTGTCGGCACCACGCCGAGCATCTGGGGCGGGACGCGATGCGAGGCCAAGATATCGTCGCGTGTCGTGTTCTTGATGCCGAGGAACTCATCCTTCGCTGCGGCTTCGCCTACCGGGATGATCTGGACGCCGTCCTTCTTACCGTTTGGCGCGTTGATGAACAGATTGCGGAAATTGCCGACGCCCTTGCTCTCGCGCAGGGCATTGCGGATGCCGTCCACGTCCTGATCGTTCATCGTCGCTTCTGACAGGTACAGAATGAAGCCCGCGTGCGACCCATTGAGATAATAGCGGCGGCGGAAGAGCGTGGCGGCTTCATTGAGAAAACCCGACTGCATCGCCGCCAGATATTCGGGTAGGCCATAAATCTCTTGAGAGACATCGGGTTCCATCAAGTGGCATACGCGCCCGTTTTCGAATTCATGCTCCTGCCCGAAGCCGTTCAAAAAGAAGAACTGCCCGTCCTTCAGGCCGCGTCGCGTGTTCAGCGCCAGCGAATGCTTGAGCGTCATGATCTGGCCGCGCATATTCGGTACGCCTTCCAGATAGGCATTGCCCATCGTCAGATAGTCGAGCGCGAAACGGCCGAAATTGTTGCGATCGAGCTGGGGCGAGGGCACGAAATTCCGGAGCAACAGGTTGCGCTTCACGTAAATGGCGCTGCTATGGTGCGGCGACACCCGGAATATCCGCGCCAGTGATTTGAGCGGCACCGGCGGATCATAATAGCGGCCATTGTGCCAACACTCGATGTAGTTCAGCAGCTCGTGCCGATCGATGACGCTGACCGCGTCGCCGAAGCTGAAGGCGATGGCCTTACCCTGGGCAAGGTCCGCCGTGCTGCTCTCGACAACGGCCACGGATTGGGTTTGGTCGGTCATCCAAAAAACTCCACGCTGGATTGGGTCGGCGCGCCGTCGCTGGCGTCCATGGGTTCGCAATAGATCGCATGCAGCAGCGCCCAGGCGAGATCGCCATGGCCCGTCTCGGCCGAGCGGCGCGCGACATAGGTCAGCATCTTCTGGCCCTTGGTAAGCTGCGGATGGATCGACATGAGCGCGGCGGCGAGATCGCTCCAACCGGCGTCGAACTCGATACGGCGCTTGGCGAAGACGTTTTTGGCCTTCAGCACCATCTGGGTCTTCACCAGCGGCGAATAATCGATCCGGCGCGCGCGCGGGAAGAACTTCTTCACGAGCTGATGCACCGCCGCGCCCATGCCGGTGCCGTCGATGGCAATTTCCGTCACGCGATACTTCTGCCGGAGCCTATTGATCTGCGCGGCCTGCGCCTCGAAATCCATGCCCTTCCACTGGTGTTTCTCCAGCACGCGGAACTTGCCCTTGGCATTCTCCGGAGGCGCGACAACTACGCAGCTTGCGTTGTCACCGTCCTCGCTCTCTGCCGGATCATAGCCGATCCAGACTTCGCCATTGCCGAAGGGCCGCAGTGCGTAGGGCTGGAAGTCCCGCCACGTCGCGAAGCTGTCGACCGTGCACGGCTTGAGCAGCGCCATCGGGAAGCTCGATGCGCTGTCGTCGATAAACTGGCAAAGAAAGAGGTTGTCGAATTCATCGACCGAATATTCGAGCCGCAGCTCCTCGACATCGGCAAGGTCGTAGCCGCCTTCGATCGCGTCCTCAATCGTGACGACGTGCCGCCAGATGCCGTCAGGCCCAAGGACGCCGTGCTTCAGCGCCGCGTTGCTGACATCGATCTTGACCCGGTTTTCCTTGGACCGGCGCTTGTTGAAGCGCTCGCCCGTCCACATCGGATGCGCTTCATGTGCAATGGTGGACGGCGTCGAAAAATAGGTTTTGCGGTAGCGCTTTTGCGTGGCGATGGCCGACGCGACCTTATTCAGCTCTTCAAAGCCGAATATCCAGAATGCTTCATCGATATAGACGTCGCCATGATATCCCTGCGCCGTGCGATAGTTGGTGCCAAGGAAATACATGGTGAAGGGCGCGAGCTGTTGCCCGTCAGGATCCTCCCCGCGCTCGATAACCAGCTGCTCGCCCGTCAGGCGCTTGCCAGTGACCTCAAAAACGAATTCGAGGATGTATTGCCGGAAGATATTGGCCTGCGCGCGCGAGGCGGACAGGAAAATCTGATTGTTGCCCGTCTTCAGGCCGTGGACGAGCGCTTCGCGGGCGAAATAGAAGGTCGCGCCGATCTGACGGGATTTGAGCAGGAATCGCGTGCGGCGGCTGACATTCTTCCACCAGGTCTCCTGATGGCCGAACATGCCGTCCACCATCGCGGCTTCCAGCGCCGCCGCGTCCGCGACCGTCAGCAGGTTCTTGGGCGTCTTCTTCTTAGGCCCAGCGTTGCGATTGGCGACCTTCTCATTGAGATCGCCCTCATGGCCGCCCGGAGCCTCATAGCGGCGCACGCGGGCTAGGCGCTCGATCTGCCGGGTCAGCAGGTCGATTTCCTTGAAGTCGCTGCCGGATTTCTGCTCTTTGTAGATCAGGCAGTTGAGCCGCATATCGAGATGGTCCTCGATCCGGCGGATGACGGGATCATCGTCCCAATTGTCGCGATCTTTCCAGCTCTGAACCGTAGTCCGCTTGAGCTTTATTTCGTCGGCAATCTCGCTGACGCCCCAGCCCCGCCAATAATAGCCGCGCGCGATCCGCCGTGCATCGAAGGGAATGCTCCCGAAGATCGGCATCAGGGCCGTTGTCGTGTCGATATCCTTGCGCGGCATGGTCGCCGGACACTGACGCACCCGCGCGTCCTGTTCGCCGCGTCCCGTTTGTAATGCGCGTCATCACAAATGCGGCGCGTTGCCCTGAACCCCCTTTGGCGGGCCAATGCGCAGGTAATCCGCTGCTAGTCCGAACCCCCAAGGGAGCCACCATGGCAAAGACCAAATTTTTCCGTGTTGCCGTCGAAGGTCCGACCGTTGACGGTCGCGTGATCGAGCGCAGCCACATTCAGCAGGCAGCGGACGCCTACAATCCGGCCACCTACACCGCGACGATCAATTGCGAGCATCTGCGCGGCTATTCGCCGACGCCGCCCTTCAATAGCTATGGCGCGATTGCCGAGATGAAGGCCGAGGAAGTCGAGCTGAACATCGGCGGGAAGACTGAAAAGAAGCTCGCTCTGTTCGCCAGCTTCGACGTGAACGATCAGGCCAAGAAAATGAACAAGGACGGGCAGAAGCTGTTCAGCAGCATCGAGATCGTCCCGAATTTCGCCGCCAGCAACAAGGCCTATGTCGTTGGCCTAGCCCTGACCGACAGCCCGGCCTCGCTCGGCACCGAAATGCTGCAGTTCAGCCGCGACGACAAGCGTAAGGACAATCTGCGCACTGTCGAGGAAATCGAGATTGCTTTCGAGGAAGGCGAGGCAAAGGACGATCTTACCGGCCTTTTCGCCGGGATGCGCAAGTTCTTCGAAGGCTTTAGCGTGCCTAAGGCCGACCCAGTGCCGCCTGTTGTCATTGTGCCGCCTGTAATGGACGATGCACCCACTTCCGATTTCGCGGCCTTCGCGGCTCAATTCGGCGAGGGCATGACCCAGCTGGCGAACGCCATGGAAGTGACCGCCAATGCCACCAACGCTCAAGTGACCAAGCTGGCGACTGACCTCGGCGCGCTCAAGAAGGACTTCGAGAAGACCCCGCAGCATGGTTACACCGCGCGCCGCCCCGCCACCGGCGGCGACGGTGTCGTGATGGCCGAATGCTGACCTGATCCGCGTCCGCTAACCCACACATCCGATTTTCAGGCAGGAGCCTAACCAACATGCGTAACGACACCCGCAAGCTCTTCAACCGCTTCATCGAGCAGATCGCGTCGTTGAACGGTGCGGAAGATGCGACCCAGAAGTTTGCCGTGGAACCTTCGGTTCAGCAGAAGCTGATCGACAAGAAGCAGGACACCAGCGCTTTCCTGCAAAGCATTAACATCGTTCAGGTGCCTGAGATGAAGGGCGAGACGCTCGGCCTCTCTGTCGGCAACCCGATCGCCTCGCGCACCGACACGTCCGGGACTGGCACTCGTCAGACCAAAGACCCCAGCGGCCTCGATTCCTTTGGTTACGAGTGCTTCCAGACTAACTACGATACGCATCTGCGTTATGGCAAAATCGACATGTGGGCGAAGTTTCCCGACTTCCAGACCCGCATTCAGAACGCCATCGTTCGTGCGCAGGCCCTCGACAATATCCGCATTGGCTTCAACGGCACCAGCGCCGCTGCTACCACTAACGCCACAAACAACCCAAACCTGCAGGACGTCAACATTGGCTGGCTGCAGAAGATGCGCACCCAGAAACCCGCGCAGGTGATGACCGCAGGCACGAAGGTAGCGGGCAAGGTCACTTACGGCCCAGGCGGCGACTATGCCACGCTGGATGCGTTGGTGTACGACTGCGTCAACGAGCTGCTGCCGGTGTGGGCGGCGGAGGATACCGAGCTGGTGGCGATCGTCTCGCGCGATCTGCTGCATGACAAATACTTCCCGCTTATGAACGAATCTATCGATCCTACCGAGCAGATTGCCCGCGACGTCATCATGTCATCCAAGCGCCTTGGCAACCTGCCTGCCCAGCGCGTGCCTTACTTCCCGCTGGGCAAGGTGTTCATCACCCGACTCGATAACCTCTCAATCTACGAGCAGGAGGGCAAGCGCCGCCGCCACATCAAGGACGTGCCAGAGCGTGACCGGATCGAGGACTATCAGTCCAGCAATGACGCCTACGTGATTGAGGATCACGACTTTTCCTGCCTGATCGAGAACATCGAATTTAAGGCTTAAGGTCCGGGGGGAGGGGGCCAGCAGCGAGCGAAACCGCGTCTCCTGCTGGCCTCATTCGTTTCCATAGCCTCACAAGGACATCCGCATGCTAAGTCCCGCTGCCCGCCACCGCATCGAAACATTGGCCCGCCTTGCCGCCGAGAAGTCGGATAGCGAAGGCATCGCAGCTCCGCGCCCGGAAACGGGGGCGGAAGCCACCGAATATGAGTTGATAATGCAACAGCTCGGCAACGATATGCGCCAACTCTCCGACATTCAGTCACAGGAACTGAAGATCGAGGCGAAGCGCGCGATGGTCGCCAGCTATGCCGATCACGTCGCGGGCGCGCTCCACGCCGCCGATGCGACCGGCAAGGCGGTGCAGGACGAAATCCTTGTCACGATGATGATCTGGAACTTCGACATCGGCGCATGGGACTATGCGTTGCTGCTCGCCGAACACGTCCTGCGCTATCGCCTGACGCTGCCCGATCGTTTCAAGCGCACCGCCGCCACGATGATCGCCGAAGAAGTGGCGGAAGGCGCGTTCGCCGCGTTCCGGATCGACACCGATTTCCCGCTTGATGTCCTGCAACGCGCTCTCGGCCTTACCGAGGGCTATGACATGCCCGACCAGGTGCGGGCTAAGCTCAACAAGGCCATCGCGCTGCAGCTTCTGCGCGTGGCCACTGCGGCCGAGGAAAAGGGTGACGGACCCGCAGGCGGTCCCACTGCTGCCCGCAGGCAGGCACTCGCCCATTTCCAGCGTGCGCTTTCCCTCGATTCCAAGGTTGGCGTCAAAAAGGACATCGAAAAACTGACGGCTCTGCTGAACAAAGCGCCGCCGGAAGATGCTGCCGACCACGCTTCATAAGCTCGCCCACCGGCGCCGGGGGGCGGTGAAGGGAACGAACCTCAACTTTCGTCAGTCCATTGCCCTGATCCCCACCCCCCACTTCATTCTGAGGATCCTGCCATGACCGGCTTCGTATCGTCGCCTCCGCCGCCCGCCTCGCCTGCAGGGGCAGAGATCGCATGCGGCCCGTTCTGGCCCGACATCGACATCAACGTGTTCCGCGATTCTATGCGGGTCGGGGGGCAGGCGATTGTGGACGCCCGCATTCGGCAAGCCTTGCTCGGCGCGGTCATCACAGTTGACGGCGAACTTGCCACATGGCGCACCTTTCAGGACGTGCTGGGCTATGCGTCGCTCGCCGACGTGCCATCGCCTGCGATCGGCGGCACGAAGCGCAACCTTCATCTGTGGCAGCGGGCGGTGTTTGCCTATGCCGCTGCCGATCTGATCGAAACGCACCGCGACGTGACGGCCGCCGCCGATGGCAAGGCCCGCGCCGAGACGCAGGCCGAGACGCCTGACGATCATCGCCGCAACGCCATCCATGCCATTCGCGACATTCGCGGCGTGAACCGCACGGCGGTCGAGCTGATCTGATGGCATCCGACACGATGACGGCGAACGTGCATCAGGGCGAAACGCTCGATGCGCTCGCCTGGCGTATTCTCGGCGCTGGCTCGGGCACCGTCGAACAGGTGCTTGAACTCAATCGCGACATTGCAGGCGTCGGGGCCGTGTTGCCTGAAGGCAGAGAAGTCGTGCTGCCGCGCCTGACGACCGCGCCGGTGCAGGAACGAAAGATTGTACAACTCTGGGATTGATGCAATGAAGAAGCTCGATAGCCTGCGGGCGTTCGTGACGGCGGCGCTTCCCGAAATCGCTCGATCGCCGGAGCTGCTCACGATCCATGCCGCCAACGGCAAGCTTGCGATGCGCCACGGCCCGAACCTTGGCTGGGAATATCGGTACCGGCTTGTGATGACCGTCTTCGACTATGCCCAGGCACCCGAAAGCCTGTTCTTGCCCGTTCTACTGTGGCTGCGCGTTAATCAGCCCGAATTGCTGCTCAACCACGATACCGGTGCACAGGCGATCAACTTTGTGGTCGATGCGCTGGATAACGGCATGGTGGATATCGAATTGCAGATTGATCTGACCGAGGCCGTGGACGTGCAGCCGCGCGAGGACGGCACCGGCTATGACATGACGATCCGGGACGAGCTGCCCATCACCGGCACCGAACCGCTGGATGGTGTTGATCCCATCACCTTGCTGAAGCGCATCTACGCCGATGGAGCATTGCTGGTCGGCTATCCCGACGCCACGCCATGACCGGCGCGGGCGAGCTTGCCGAGCTGGAAGGCTTCGTCGGCGGCGTCCTCAAAGGTCTCGACAGCAGTGGCCGGCGCACGCTCCTGCGGAAGGTCGCGCGCGATATCCGGCGCGAACAATCGGCGCGCATTGCCGCGCAGAAGAACCCGGATGGTTCGTCCTTCGTGCCGCGCAAAAAGCGACAGCCTCAATCGGAAGGGCCGTACGCCGTGCGATTCTTGTACCCAAGCGGTGGCGCGCCACGCGCGGTGTTCATGAAGAGCTGGGTGCGCGAAGGCCCGTTGCTCACCGGCTACGACATAGAGGCGGGCGGCATGCGCAGCTTCTTCTGGGACAAGATCACCCATTGGCTAGGAGTGCGGGCCGAGGATCAGAACAAGTCGGCGGGCAAGCTGCGCCGCCGATCCACGATCCGCCAGCGCGCGATGTTTCGGCGTCTGCAGGGCGCTGTGTTCTTACGCTCTGGAGCAAGCGGCGCCGAAGCTTGGGCGGGCTTTGCTGGCCGAGTCGCGGCGGTGGCGGAGATTCATCAGGAAGGCCTCTCGGATCGGCCGTCCGTGAATAGCAAGGAAGTTCGCTATCCCATGCGAGAGCTGCTCGGGCTGAGCGCTGAAGATCGCCAGAGGCTCCTTGATGCGGTGATTATGCATCTCATCCGCTGACCGCTTCGCTTGTGCAATATGTCTCTTATACGTCCAGATGAATAAGGAGACTGGACACAGGACGTCCAAAGTGGCTGCTATTGCGCTATGGATCTCGAAGGATGTGCTCGCGCAAGCTGAATAGCGCCAGTGGAGCGAAAACCTGACCGGCTCTAAGTAAACACCAACGACGCATGTAAATTGTCGCTAGAATCTGTACCAATAAGGAAAATTATTTGAGTAAATATGATAGCCGAAGCGGCGGAAAGCGCGACTTTAAGCCTCATTTCGACTCCCTACAAGAGGAAATCGTACACGCGTTTTCTTCGCACTTGCTTGGAGCCGCTGCGCTGTTCTGCCCTGATAGGTATAACGGCAGCCTAGAGCCTGCGGACGTTGTATGGGTTGCAAACCGCTGCGCGATCTTGATGTATATGAAAGCCGGCGGCAAATCCTTTGAACACAAGCGTGACGGTAATTTACGTCAAATGAAAGGATGGCTCAGGCGATGGCAGCTTGGTCAGCCACTTACGGGTTGCTCCTTTTCGGAAAGCTATAGTTTTATGTTCGATGACGTTGACCATATCGTCGGACTCTCCATCGTCGATGGCGAAGATGTCTGGTGTGAGTATCACGCCGACCAAGTGAATGCGCTTCAGCATAGAAAGCTGGCCGCGTGCGCTACACTCACCGGCGGCATCGTGAGGCAACTTGCCGAGATAGGAGCCAGTCCGCGCGACTTGCTCCGCTTGTTGGGTCGGTTGCGGGCCGAAGGAAGGAAAACTTCTGACCATGAGACTAGCCAGAGCCTAAACGCTTATACCAACGCTTGCCTGTTTAACGCGGCACAGGACGTTAAAAGTAAGGTGTCGTTCCAGCATCGACGTCAATATGATATGCCATTCACATTCGAGATGGTGATGCGTGTCATGGATGGAATGAAGAGCCATGAAGCGGCCAAAGATCACTCTCATATCGGCGCTGACCTTCGTTTACGTGACAAGGCTTGGATTGCTTGCGCAGCGGCGACGTTGGAAGCAATACTGCCTGATAAAGGGCACTTCGGAGTGGCCATGTTGGGCCTCCACACTCAGTCTGGCATTTACAGACTCCAATGTTTCGCGGCGTTGAATATGAAACTGCAGTCGGAGAACATGGACCGCACTATTTTAAGAGGGCCGGGGCTTAGTCTGTACGCGACCTTCGACTTAGGAATGGATATTCCGATTAGAATGATGACGATAATGCCACGCCACCAGAAAAGCCTGCTAGAGGTGGAGCTTGAAGCCTTTCGGCACCCGTTAACCGCCTGAGTGATCGGAGATCCTAAGTAGCTCCATGTTGAGCGCCATTCTGGCAGCAGCAGCGCGACGTATAAAGTATGTACAAGCTAGCAGGGAACACCATGATAATCACCAATCGTAATCCCTGCGGAATCGTGACTTCGTTCGAACCTACGACATTAGCCCCTCTCAGCATCTTGGTTGGCCCAAATGGAGTTGGAAAATCGCAGTTACTTGCTGCCATAGCTGGCGGAGATGTGGCAACTGATGTGGATGGATATGTCAGTTCGGATCAAATCGTTCTTCTAAGTCGAGAAAGGCCGGTCGGCCACTCGATGGCGCCCGCAGCAACACGGTTTGGGAATTTACCAGATCCGGGTTCTGTTTCTCGGCAGTTAAAGTCAACGCATGAGGCGCTTTTTTATAGTTATTCTAATCGGCTTGCAGATGCTGTTGGCGTTCATCTCAATGACTTACAGAATCGTGAAAACAGCGTGTGGAGACGTGGATTTGCTGCTTTTGTCGAGGATTATGCAATTAATGATAAGAGTGAGCGATTTGAAAAAGCAAAGGCGGTATTTGACGAGTTCGACACGACATTTTTTACAGATAACTATGACCCGCAAAGTTGGGATCATCACTCGATAACGTTCTTCGCAAAGCTTAAGGAATGCATTGCAAGGGGTTTGGATCCTTACGATCCGAACATCTGGGATAGTCCTGGATTTGTAGAACTGGAGACTGAACGCGTTTTTGAGTTGAATATATCCAACTTGCTGATGAGTTACATGGACGCTGAGTTCCGGAATGACATCCAAGCCGCACGCGATCGAAGGAATGGCACGAATTTGGCATTAGAACCCGACCAATTTGCTAAACGGTATGGGCCACCACCTTGGATAGAAATTACCCGAGTAATCCAGTCTTTCGGTCTTAATTACGAGGTAATCCCACCTGATCCTCCTGAGCATGCACAGTCCCAGCTCCAATGGATGCTGAGACGCGTCGGTTCGCGCGCGCCTCTTAGTTTTCAACAACTTTCTTCAGGCGAACAAGTTCTATGTAGCTTTGCACTTTCTATTGCGAACTACGACCCTGTGCGCCACAATTTTGTTTATCCGAAAGTATTGTTGTTGGATGAGATGGATAGCTCCCTGCATCCCGAGATGCTACAACGGTGGTTGTCAGGTATTCAAGCGGAAGTAGTTGATCGCCTTGGTATATGCTGTCTTTTGACAACCCATTCACCTGTAACAGTGGCGTTGGCACCAGAAGACTCAATCTTCGAACTCGTGCACGGCGAAATTCGACCAAAGCCTGTGAAGAAACAAGATGCTCTGAATAGGCTAACAGTAGGTGTTCCGACGCTTTCTATCGAATACTCCGGCCAAAGACAAATTTTCGTTGAAAGTAACACGGACGTGGAATTGTATGGAGTAATTTTAGATCGATTGAAGGGGCAGCTCCTTTTGCCGCACTCGCTAACATTTTTGAGCACAGGCATCTTAGATAGGCTTGGGCATGAAACAAACGGAGGGTGTCAAAAGGTCGTTGAGCTAGTGAATAAATTTCATGAAAACGGTAGCCAAACGGTTTGGGGCTTAGTTGATTGGGATTTATCGAATGACCTTAGAGGAGAGCGTGTCGCTGTACTAGATCATGGAGGGCATTACGGGATCGAGAACCTTGTGTTGAACCCACTCCTCATTGGAGCATTATTGCTTCATAAGGATGAACGACTTCCAGGAATCGATCTCACCTTCATGGGACTCAGTACCGCTGATTTAGGCGATCTTCAGTCGGTTGCTGATGCCGTACAGAATTCGCTCATGTACCCATCCGAAAGCCTCATGGGTAGAGTTCCGGTTGAATTTCATGGTGGATTTACTCTACAGGTTGACGAGGCCTTTTGCAGGACGAAATGTCACGAGATCGAGGATTTGCTTCTTCTGCATTTTCCAACGCTTAAGAGTTATGTGAGGAGTGATAAAGGAAAACTTCCTGCTTTAGCCGTTCGGCATGTAATAAAGAATCTGCCTCAGTTCTGTCCAAAGCCTATATGCGATGCATTCGAAAAGTTGGCGGCATAGATCATAGGAAAGGGGGATCCGCCGCTGAATTTGGCCTAAGCTTAATCTACAGGGCGACTTGGAATGCGACAACTTCTAGTGCACCATGCGTAGGTCTAGCAATAAAAAGGAGGCTTCAGAAGTCCACTCTTTCCGTATCGGCCGTCAACACGCCTTGTGCCGCATCGATCGCCGCGCCTGTCGGATTGGTGAACCTCACGCTGATCGTCGCATCGGCGGATACCCACGCCTGCGCGATAGTCAGCCCGCCAAGGTCGCCTGAAAAATGCGCCGTGGTTCGATATTCCGAAGCCTCCGACAGCAATAACCCCGCGATATTCGGGTTCGCCTGCATGTTGATCTGCGCACCGGACGCGCCGACGTTCACGCCGGGAGCGGGGCTGACCGTGTAAGTCCCTGCGCCCCCGGTGCCGCTACCCAGCGCCGAAATGCTGATACCTGCCGGGACGCCGGGTCCGACAATAGGCACGCCTACTTCCAGAGGCCGTCCGCTGGCGCTGGTCACGGTCATCGTACCGGCAGCGCTGATGTATCCGATAAACTGCGCATAGCCGATGGCAATCGTCAGGCTCGCTCCGGCAGCGATGCTAGGCGGATTGAATGTCAGCTTCGCCTTCAGCTTCCGGCCACGGCTTGGTGACAGGGTCGCAGTGGTCGCGGTTGACGTATTGCTGATGAGCGGCATCGCCGCAGTCCGGCCAACAACGATCGGGTCTTCATGAATTGTGATAGATGGAACGCCCGCACTGCCTGCATAGCGAACCAGCGCCGGAGGCTGACTGTTCGGTGTAGCCGACCCACTCAGGATTTTGGGTTTCCCCGCGATCGTCAACTGCGTTCCCGCGTTGTCGAGCCTGATGTTGCTCGAAGTCACGCCCGCAGGTGTGTTCCGGTGATCGAACACGCCGCCGTCGATCAGCACCTTACTAGCCCCTGCGCCGACGCGGATCATGGCGTCACGGGCATCACGGAACTTGCAGTTGTGCAATTCATACTCCGCCGGGGAGCTGATGAAGACGCAGATTTGGTTGCTCGACCATGGCGATGCGGTGAAAAGCCCGTCACTGCGGAATCGCAGATTGTCGAGAACGACTTTCGGGCCGATGGCCCCAATGATGCTGTCGTCCAGCAGCCCATAAAGACCGAAGCCCGTAATCAGCCCGTCTTGATAGTTGGTGACCGGCTGGATTCCCGAAGCGAAACCTGCGGTCAGCCCTTTATTCGCCTCATAAACTCCGATCACTGCGCCGTTGATGCGGAAGTTCTTGATGGTCGTGTTGATGCCACGGTTTTGTAAGCCGACCGATTGAGTAGTTACCCGCTTGCCATGCGAGGGGAAGTGCACGTCGATATCCGTGAAGGTCATGTCGATACAGCCTTCATGCGTATCGAATGCCGCCGACCAGGTGTTGACCGCCTTGCCTGTTACGGTGCCGCCCTGCACCGTGCCGCGCTTCCACACGGACGAGAACGCGAAAGCACTGTTCGGATAGGTGTTCGTCGTCTCCGGATGGCGGCAGTTGCGGGCGAAAACCTTGACATAGGAATTGGTGTCGGCGGCAATCAGTTCGACGCCGTAGCCATAGGCTTTCTCCGTTCCGGCATCGTTGGGCAGGGAAAGCACGTCGACCTCGAAATAGCCGCACCAGCTGCTGTTCGACTGAAATGCCCGGCTGTAGGCGGAATGGACCGTGGCGCGGATGAAGGGCGATTTGACGCCGAACAGGTCGACCGCAGGAACACGTGCTGCAGCGCCAAGAACGCCATCGGGATTGCCGAACGCCTTCACGCCGATGCCGTCCCACGTGAACGCCGCATCGGGCATCTTAGCGATCATTGGGCTGGTGACGAAATTATAGTAAAGCTTGGCGTTCGTCAGGATGTAGGCGGTGGAGGCTGCTACGGCCTTCACCGATCCGCCGACCAGCAGGTTTTCGCCGTTTAAAAACGTGCCGCTGATTTCCGTACCGATGATGACGCCACTGGCGGCACCCCATTTGGAACGCACTACCATCGTCGCGCCTGACGTTTGGCCAGTCACGAAATCGTAGTCAGCGAATGCGCTGCCGCCCGAGTAATTAAGCCCCAGGCCGCGTACCTCGATCAGGTTCGAAAGGAACACTTTGCTCCCCACGCTCCACGCCTGCTCCGACCACGGATAATAATCTTGCGAAAACAGCGAGAAGACGTTGCCCGCCTTGATGCCGAGAAGGTGCGCCGGATTAAGCGGCTGAATCTTGGTCAGTCGATCGCCGTAGACATCCGTGGCGCTGTCGCTCAGGACGACGACGGAACTTAGGTCGACGGTATTCACCGCGATTGGCGTTCCAGCGGTGCGCTCGACTGTCAGCGCTGCAAACCCCGGCGATTGCACGAGGTTGCCGGTGCCGATCAGGTGCACGTCCTGATCGGTGATCTTGTCAATTCCGGTGAGCTTGGTCGGATAGTCGCCGGTTAGCAGGATTGGCACGCCGGGCTTCTTGTCGAGTGCGCGCAGGAAGGCGGCAGTGAAATCGCTGTCGCTGCTTTTGACGTAATATTCCGGCGTATGGGTAAGCCCCGCCTTGAGCAGGGCAGTGATCGACATGCCGCGATTGGCGGGAAAGAAACTCATTAGGCGATCCCTTAAATTGCGGCCAGAACGGAGATGCGCTGTCCCTCGCGAACGAAGATCATGCCTACGCGACCGTCGAACCAGAATTTGCCATTGGCCTGCGTCGCGACAGCGCCCGCGCCGACGGCAATGCGGGCGTTGTCACCGTCGATCGACAGCTCGTATAGACCAGCGCCAAGGTCAGCGGTGTGCTGCTCGCCAAGGGAGAAATCCAGATCGATGCTGTTGCCGACATGGCCGGGAAGGGCGGCAATGATATTGCCTGAAGACGTGGCCGGAACGTCGCGACGGCCCACGCTGTGCTTGGTGATATAGGCCTTCGCCATCGATCATTTGCCCTTCTTGGGAGTGGTGTCATGCTCCGCAGCGGCGACGGCCGCCTGCAGCGATGTCAACGTGTTCCGGATGCCGCCCGCGACATCGTAGAGATCGAGCAGGCTCCCATAAGCCTCTTCGCCCGTCATGCGGTTGATCGGTTCGCCGCCGTCCTGCCCAGCGTCTTGGTCAGCGCTCCGCTGCACCTTCGGCAGCTCCGGAGGCGGGACCTTCAGGTGCGCCGGGATCACGTCCATTGGCAGCGGCTTGCGCACGGTCGAGGAGACGCACGCCGTCAGCATCAATGCAGACGTTGCGATACACAGGGCGCGCAGTGACTTGGTGGCTTTCACGGATGATCTCCCGAACGGTGTCCCGTCGCGCCTGGTCGGCGCTAAGATGATGAATGGATTCCTGCTCGATCGCGCCGCGCAGCCTGTCGCGAGCGGCATTAGCCTTCGCGACGTCCTGCAGGCTGGCAAGGCGCTCCCGGCTTCGGCCGGTGTCAAGACCATGGAAGTAGCCCGCAGCACCGGTCATTGCCGCCAGCGCCAACGCTCCGGCGGCAAGGTAGCCCGATCCGATCACTTGGGCAGGCCCGCGAAATAGGGCGCGCCGCCGGTGGGGGTGCGAAGCACGCTCTTGCGCATCTGGCGCACAGTCGCGCTGGTATGCACCCAACCGGCATTGGGATCGCTGGGCGACCATGCTTCCAAGATGAGCTGGTCGAACGGCAGAGTGTCGCGAATCCAGCGGGCGACCGTGATATTGGGAACGCCGGTCACTTCGAAATCCGCCGCCTCGCCGCGCCCATGCTGGCTCGCGGGCGTGAAGATGCGGAAACCCGACGTGACGCGCACCGGGCCGAACTTCGCCCGAACCGGCTCTAAAATGTGAACGCACAAATGCCGCAGCGCTGCGATCTGCGCCGCGTTCGGATCGTTCGCGATGCCGCGCGCCTTGGCGGTGTCGCTGTGCAGCAGCTCGCGCAGCGTGAAATGCGGTGTCAGTGCCAGCGCCAGCGCCAGTGCGCGATCATCCCTCAGCGCGCGTGCGACGTCGGCGAAGATCGTGGGCGTCCATGTTGCATCTGCAGGCAAGTGACGGCCCTGAAGATAGGCGGAGAGGTTCACGATTGTTTGTCCTCAATCTGTGCGCAATGGCGGGCATGTTCGAAGCGGATGGCGGAGCGGCTTGCGATCCAAAGAGCGCCGATCGCGACGATCAGGCTGATGCCTCCACCGATGAAGATCACGTCCATCATGGCTCGATCCCCAAGCGTCGACGCGTGATCGTCTGAACCGCATGCAGGAAGAAACCGAAGCCTAGCGCGCCGAGCAGCATGGAGATGATGACGCTGACCACCGGAGCCAGACCGCCATAGACGGTGGCGGAGACGCCGGTGGTGGCAAAGAACGGCAGCGCGGCCAGCTCTGAGTAAGTGAGCCAGCGGCGGCGGCGTTGCCAGTGCAGCGCCGCCTGCACATCAGCAGGCGGATCGTCAGAGAGTGCGAACAGGACCATGCCGAGCTTGGCGGAGACCGCTGCCAGCGCGGCAAGGCCGGAAAGCACCCAAAGGATGGCAAGATCATATTTGCTCATGGGATGACGATCCCCGCGCGGGGGCCACCTTTCCAGCGCGCCAATTTGTAATGCGCCCCATCACAAATGGCGATGGATGCAAGCGCGGCGCGGGCAATGTTTGTTCAGCGGATGACCGGCAACGCGACCTTCTCTGCAATCGATCTTTCGCGCCTGCCAGCGCCGGATGTAGTCGAACCGCTCGACTATGAAGCGATCTATGCCGAAATGCTGGCGCGGCTCCGCACTTTCATCCCCGATTTCGACGACAGTCTAGAATCCGATCCGGCGGTGAGAATCCTTCAGGTCGCGGCTTACTATCGCCTGCTCGATCGCCAGCGGGTAAATGACGCGGCGCGGGCGGTGATGGTCGCTTATGCCATGGGCAGCGACCTTGACCAGCTCGGCGCGGTCTTCGGCGTCCAGCGCCTGATGATTGCGCCTGCGGACGTGTCGAACAACCTGCCTGCGGTGATGGAAAGCGACGACGATCTGCGCCGTCGCATCGTGCTTGCGCCGGAAGGGTATTCTGTTGCCGGACCTGCAGGCGCCTATATCTTCCACACGCTGAGCGCTGATCCGGCGGTTCTCGATGCCTCGGCGACCAGTCCCGCGCCGGGGCAGGTGGTCGTGAGCGTCCTGGGCAGGACGGGCAGCGGCGCGGCATCAGCGGGCCTGCTCGCTGCGGTCTCAGCAGCTCTTTCCGCAGAGGACGTGCGCCCACTTACCGACGAAGTGATCGTCCAGTCCGCGACCATCGTCAATTACGCCATTGACGCCAAATTGCGGACTTACCCCGGACCAGATGCGACGATCGTCATCACCGAAGCCAATCTGCGCCTGACGGACTATATGGCCCGGCAACGCCGCATAGGTCGCGACATAACGCGCTCGGGCATCTTTGCCGCTCTCCATGTCGACGGCGTGCAGAATGTGACGCTCGATCTTCCTGCGGCAGATATCGTCATCGGCGAGACGCAGGCCGCGTACTGCACAGCGCGCAGCGTCACGCATGTGGGCACTGCCGAATGACGTTGCTGCCTCCCAATGCGAGTGCGCTGGAGAAGGCAATCGAGGCGGCGGTACTGGAACCTGCACTGCCTGTTCCGCTACGTTCCCTTTGGACGCCACAGACATGCCCCGTTGGCTTGCTGCCTTGGCTGGCATGGGGGCTGTCCATCGACAGTTGGGACGCGACATGGCCCGAGCCGGTACAGCGTGCCGTGGTGGCGAACGCCATCCTGCTGCAGCGGAAGAAGGGCACCGTGGACGCGGTGCGCCGCGCCGTTGCCAGCTTCGGCGGCTCTATTTCGCTGAGAGAATGGTGGGAGACTTCGCCGCGCGGGACGCCGCACACCTTCACATTGCTGCTCGCGCTAACCGGTGCTGCTGAGGGCGCGGTGTCTGCGGATTATATCGACGCGATCATTGCCGAAGTCTCCCGCGCCAAGCCGGTCCGCTCGCACTTCACCTTCACGCTCGCGCTCGATGCGGTGGGCCAGGTCGGCCTGATCGCTGTGGCGCGACCCACCGTCTACGCGCGCCTGTCGTGCGCCGCCTGAATGCCCGAACCTAGGAAAGCCGCCTGATGAGCCTCACGATCGTAGTCACCAATGCTGGCAGAGCCGCCCTCGTGAATGCAGCGAACACCGGCACTGCGCCCGTGACGATCGCGAGCTGCGGAATTTCGGCCACGGCGGTCGTGCCGGGGGCCGGTGCCACTGCGCTACCGGGCGAAATCAAGCGCATCAGCACGCTGTCCGGTGATGTCGTGGCGGATGACACGATCCATCTTATCGTCCGTGACGCAGGGGCTGATGTCTTTACCTTGCGCAGCTTCGCGCTGTATCTGGCGGACGGCACGCTGTTCGCCATCTATGGCCAAGCGGCCGTCATCCTCGAAAAGTCGGCACAGTCGCAGATGCTGCTCGCGCTGGACGTGCGGTTCGCCGATGTCGCCGCGAGCAGCCTCACGTTCGGCAACACGAATTTCCTGAATCCTCCGGCGACGACAGAGCAGATCGGCGTCGTAGAGCTGGCGACGGCTGCGGAGCTGTTGGCGGGGATCGATACCGAGCGAGTGCCCGCTTCTAAAACGATCAAGGACGCGGTGTTTGCCTGGTTAGATGCGCGCTTCGGAGCGAACAATTCCGGCATCTGGCACCCTGCCAATGATGGCGCGGGTAGCGGCCTCGACGCTGATCTGCTCGATGGTCAGCAGGGGAGCTATTATAGCAATATTCCCGCTCGCTTGGGCTTCACGCCCGCGAACAAGGCGGGCGAGACGTTCACGGGTCTGGTGAGCGCCCCAACCTTCAACCTGACTGGCATTTCCAATTTTGGAATATTCAGCTCAGGCGGCAATCCGATCATCAATTTCGATGTTAACGATTATGAGTATTTCGACCGCGGAGGTAACTCTTATCAATGGGTAATCGGGGGAGTGGCCCGAGGTTCGCTGGGAAGCGATGGATATTGGAACGGCGCAGGTTTCCGGGCGGGCGGCAACTCCGCTTGGCATGCAGGAAACGATGGAGCGGGTTCCGGGTTGGACGCGGACATGGTCGATGGCAGGCATGCGTCCGACTTCATGATTCTCGCTGGCGACGAAACGGTATCGGGCCGGAAAACGCTCAAAGCGAATCGAACGGGTAACTTCGGCATGTCAACGGGCACAGGTGGTCTTGGCGAAGTTGAAGTCCAGGGCAACGGCGTCGGCGCGGCAATGATGACGTTCCATCGCCCCGGATCTTTCGCCGCTTACTTTGGCCTCGACATGGACAACGCATGGCGCGTGGGCGGTTGGAGCATGGGAGCACAAACTTTCCGCTTATGGCATGAGGGGAATGATGGCTCGGGATCAGGCCTAGACGCCGATTTGCTGGACGGACAGGACAGCAGCTTCTTCACGAACATCCCGGCGCGTCTTGGCTATGAGCCTGCACGCCGATCCGGCGATGTCTTCTATGGCGACATCACGACATATCGCACCGGAGCGACTAACACCGGCGTTATCTTTCTGGGTAGCGGCACCGGCAAATATCTCTACTTCGACGGCGGCAGCTATCAGATGCCCGGTGCCGAGATGTTCTTGAACAGCGGGCGGGTCTGGCACAGCAATAATGACGGCTCTGGCTCAGGCCTCGATGCCGATTTGCTCGACGGCTACCACGCATCATCCTTCGATCCCATCGTTGCCATAAACCTTTCGAGCAACGGCTACATCGCATTTGCCTCGGGTCGAAAGGAAACATGGGGCACCCTGACCATCGGGCAGGATCAGTATGCGACCTACAATTTGCCTGTCGGGCATAGCAGCTGGGTTCATCCGACGTTTGGCCTCTCCTCGCAGGGCGGCAACACGCAAATCCAGCAGAACACTGGCATTACGTCGATCAACGGCGCGCCGCCCAGCAGCATCACATTCTGGAACGCGGATGACCGCGTCGTCACCATCTGGGTCAGGACTATCGGCGTCTAATCGCCAGCAGTAGGAGCAAGATTATGAAAACGACTATTGGCGCATTCGACGCCGCTACGAAGCAGGTGAAGGTCATCTTTACCGAAGGCGAAATCCGCCACGAACGGCCCGTCAACGCGGTGATGAAGGACGGCAACTATGACAAGATCGCGACCAAGGAGCGCGTCGCCGAAGTGGCGCGCGGCGTCGCGGTGAAAATCTCGGTCGGCGCGATCAGCACGCCGCCCGTGCTGGAACTGCCTACCGAGGCCGAATAATCGCGGCCATGGGTTTGTAATGCGCGCCATCACAAATGGCGCTGCTGGCAGGGGCGGGCGTGACGTGGAACGTTCGGTCCCATGGCGCAAGCTGATGACGATATCCCCGGCCTGCTGGGTGACCTGATCCGCTTCGGCACTGTCGAGGCGGTCGATCTTGCGCACGCCCATGCGACGGTAAAGACCGGAGAGGTCGTTTCGCCGCCCTGCCACTGGCTTGAACTGGCGGGCGGATTTCGCACGTGGATACCGCCCACGGTCGGCGAACAGGTTATTCTGATCTGCCCAGAGGGCGATATCGCTGGCGCAGTCATCCTGCGCGGCATCTATTCGGATGTCTTTCCGCCGCTCGCGACCGATGGACGGCTCAGTTTCGCCACGCCCGACGGCACTACCATCGAATATGATCCGGCGACGCATGCCATGACGATCGTGTTGGCAGCGGGTTCGCTCTCGATCACAGCTCCGGAAGGCGTCTCCGTCACGGGCGACTTGGACGTGACCGGCAAGATAACCGCAACGACTGATGTCGTCGGCGGCGGCATTAGCCTGAAGAACCACAAGCACGGTGGCGTGCAGGCTGGCGGCGCGCAGACTGGTGCACCGGCATGAGCGGCATGCATCGCGGCACCGGAAAGCGCCTGACTGACGAAGCGCACATAGCGCAGTCGATCGGTGACATCCTGACCACGCCTGTCGGTTCCCGCGTCATGCGCCGCGAATATGGTTCACGCCTGCCTGAGCTGATCGACAAGCCGATGAACGCGGCAACGCGCCTGCTAATGGCGGCCGCGAGCGCTGGCGCTATCCGACGCTGGGAACCGCGCGTGCGCCTCTCCCGCGTGCAGCTCACGTCCGGCGGAGCGGATGGATCAATGGCGGTGCTGCTTACCGGCACGCGCACCGACTTGCCGCTCTCGCCCCAACTGCAACTTCAGATCGCGCTTTAGCGTCAAGGTAAAGGAACGCCCATGCCTATCATTCACGGTATCAAGGTCACTGAGATCAACACCGGCGCACGCGCCATCGCTGCGCTTTCGACGGCCATCATTGGCCTGGTTGCGATCGCGACGGATGCCGACGCCACGGCCTTTCCGCTCGATACCCCGGTACTGGTGACCGATGTCAGCGCTGCTATCGGCAAGGCAGGGGCGCAGGGGACGCTTGCAAAGGCGCTGGATGCCATCGCCGATCAGTGCAGCCCGATCATCATCGTGGTACGCGTCGCGCCCGGCGTGGATGCTGCAGCAACGCGCACCGCCATCATCGGCACTACAACCGCTGAAGGGCAGAAGACCGGCATGCAGGCATTGCTCGCGGCGGAATCGCAGCTTGGCGTTCGCCCGCGCATCCTAGGCGTGCCCGGCTATGACGATGAAGACGTGGCGGCGGCGCTGGTGACCGTGGCGCAAAAGCTGCGCGGCTTTGCTTACTGCGCGGCGCAGGCCGACACGGTGGCTGAGGCCATCACCTATGCCGATGGGTTCGGACAGCGCGAAATCATGCTGATCTGGCCGGAGTTTTCTGACTGGACCGGCAGCGCCGTGGCCCGCGCGCTCGGGCTGCGCGCCCGGATCGACAGCGAGACGGGTTGGCACAAGACGCTCTCCAACGTACCGGTGAATGGCGTCACCGGACTCGCCCGACCCGTGCAGTTCGATCTGCTCGGCGGCGCATCGGAAGCGAGCCTGCTGAACGATGCCAACATCACGACGCTTATCCGTTCGGACGGCTTTCGCTTCTGGGGCAACCGGACCATGTCGTCCGAGCCGTTGTTCGCCTTCGAAAGCGCCACGCGAACCGCGCAGGTGCTTCAGGACACCATCGCAAACGGGCTGCTGTGGGCGATCGACAAGCCGATTACCGCCGTTCTCGTGAAGGACATCCTCGACACGATCAACGCGGAATTCCGCAAGCTGCAAAGCCAGGGGCGCATCATTGGCGCGAAGGCTACCTACGACCCGGCGGCCAATCCGCCTTCCTCGCTGGCCGCTGGGACGATCGTCATCGACTATGAATATACGCCCTGCGCGCCTGCGGAAGCGATCCTGCTCAATCAGCGGATTACCGACCGCTTCTATGCGTCGCTGTCCGATCAGCTCGCCCAGCTCGGCTGATTCGCAACCGCACCTTATACACCGGAGAATAAGCCATGGGCCTGCCCAGCAAACTGAAGAACATGAACCTGTTCAACGACGGCCAAAGCTATGTCGGCCTTGTCCCCGAAGTCTCGATCCCGAAAGTGGCGCGCAAGTTCGAGGACTATCGCGGCGGCGGCATGGATAGCGAGATGGCTATCGACATGGGCGGCGAGAAGATCGAATTTGAATGGAAGGCCGGTGGCCAGATCGACCAGGTGTATCGCCAGTTTGGCGCGGTCACGCACGACGCCGTGCAGCTTCGCTGGATGGGAGCTTATCAGGACGACAACACCGGGCAGGTTCGCGCCGTCGAAATTCTCGTGCGCGGTCGCCATCAGGAGATTGACCCCGGCACCGGCAAGCCCGGCGACGATACCGAGCAGACCATCAAGACGATCGCCAGCTACTACAGGCTTCAGCAGGACGGTCAGACGCTGATCGAGATCGACAACCTCAACATGATCTTCATCGTCAATGGCGTCGATATCCTCGCCGAGCAGCGCAACGCCATAGGACTGTAACGGCTCACCGAACTTCGCCCCGGCGTGCAATCATGCGGACGCGCCGGGGCGGAGACCAAGATATCCGCATGGCCACAAGGAAATCCGCATGAATGACATCACCTCTGCCCCGGCAGA
Organism: Sphingobium sp. SCG-1; assembly: GCF_002953135.1. NCBI lineage: Bacteria > Pseudomonadati > Pseudomonadota > Alphaproteobacteria > Sphingomonadales > Sphingobiaceae > Sphingobium > Sphingobium sp. SCG-1. Next base: position 3,535,913 of record NZ_CP026372.1, on the reverse strand, counting down.
ACCGAAGAAGCGCATGACGCACGAAGTGACGCTCTGCGAGCCGATCGTGCGCGGCGAAACCTCGATCGACAAGCTCACCCTGCGCAAGCCCAAGAGTGGCGAATTGCGCGGACTTTCCCTCGCTGAGCTGCAGAACGCGAACGTGACGGCGGTCCTCAACCTGCTGCCCCGCATCACGCAACCGCTCATAACGCAGCAGGAAGCCGATGCCCTCGAGCCGGAAGACCTCAGCTCCTGCTGCGGGGCCGTTATCGATTTTTTGCTGACATCGGAACAACGGGTGATGGTGGCGGAACTATTGAAGGGCTGATTGCCGACCTCGCCATCATCAACGGTTGGCCGCTCGAAAGGCTCGAAGCGATGACGTTGGAAGAGCTGCTGATGTGGCGCGGCCTTGCGGTCGATCGATGGAATCGCATGTACGGCGAACGAACCAAGGGATGATCGAGTGAACAAGAACCTGCGCATGATCGTCAGCTTCATCGGCAATGATAAGCTTTCGGGATCCTTGCGCTCGATCATTGGCCTTGGGCAGACCGGAAGCCAGAAGCTCGCCCTGATGAAGCGCAATGCCCGCGATCTGGAAGGCGAGCTGCGCGGCGTGCAACGGGAAATGCGCGCCTCTACTGGCAATGTCAGCGAGTTGCTCAACCGGGAGGCGGACCTTGAACGGCGCATCGCCCGAACGAACGGCGAAATGGAGCGTCAGGTCAGGCTGCTCGCAGCGTCGAACCGCGCCTCTGCTGTGCGCGCGAAGGGCGATGCCCTGAAGTCCAGTGGGCAGGGCAATGTGGCGGGCGGCGTCGGCCTTGCCGGTTCGCTCTATCTGGCCGCGAAAGGCGGCATGGACTTTCAATCGGGCATGACAGACATCGCCCTGAAGGCGAATTTGACGGCCCAACAAACCGCGTTGATGCAGGCCAACATACTTGGGGCCGCGCGCGCTGCACGGCAGTTGCCCGAGGACATGCGCGCCGGTGTCGACGTGCTGGCAGGGTTCGGCATGACGCCTCAGCAGGCTGCGCAGATGGTCGGGCCGATCGGCAAGGTGGCGACGGCCTATCGCGCGGAAATCGCCGACCTGTCCGCCGCAGCGTTCGCCAATTTCCAGAACCTGAAGGTGCCTATATCGGATAACGCCAAGGCGCTGGAGGTCATGGCGTCTGCAGGCAATGCCGGTGCCTTCGAAATCAAGGACATGGCGCAGTATTTCCCGTCGCTCACCGCGCAGGCGCAGGCGTTCGGGCAACATGGCGTCGGCGCAGTCGCGGACCTTGCTGCGGCGGCACAGATCGCGCGAAAGGCGACTGGCGATTCCAGCAGCGCGGCTAACAACCTCGAAAACTTGATGGCCAAGATCAATACCGAGGACACCATCAAGAAGTTCAAGGAATTCGGCATTGATCTGCCAGCGTCGATGAAGAAGGCTTATGCGCAGGGCAAGACGCCGCTCGAAGCCATTGCCGAGCTGAGTAACAAGGCGGTGGGTGGCGACCTGTCTAAGCTGTCGTTCCTGTTCGGCGACATGCAGGCTCAATCGGCATTGCGCCCCCTGATCCAGAACATGGAGGAATATCGCCGCATCCGTTCGGAAGCATTGGCGAGCAAGGGAGCCGTCGATGCTGCTTTTGCGCGCCGGAGTGAGGACGCCGCCGTGCAGACGCGCTCGCTGGTCGGCAACCTTCAGCGGCTCGCCATTACAGCAGGGCCGGTGTTGCTCCCCGGACTGGTGAAGCTGACGCAAATGCTCATCACCGTGACGGACAGGGTCGGCGCCTGGATGCAGGCGAACCCTCGCGCCGCAGAAACAATCTTCCAGTTGGTTGCCGGTCTGGCCGCCTTCAAGATTGCGCTGGGCGTTGGCCAGATCATCGTAGGAGGGCTGCTAGGACCACTCGGCAGCATCATTGGTTTCGCGCCGCGCCTGTTGTCCGCGTTCGGCATCATGCGCGCCGGTGCGATGCTGCTCGCAAGGGGCATTATGCAGGCAGGCCTGATGATGCTGGCCAATCCCGTTGTGGCTATCATAGCCGCGATCGTCGCTGCTTTGGCCCTCGCTGGCTACATGGTCTACAAGCATTGGGGAACGATCAAGGCGGCGTTTAACTCGGGCGTGGCCTATCTCAGCGGCCTTGCCGGGCGGTTCATGAGCTTCGGGCGCGCGATCATGGACGGGCTGGTGAACGGCATCAGCTCGCGTGTCGCGGCGATCCGTTCGATGGTGACCGGGATCGCGGGCAAGGTCGCCGGTTGGTTCAAGAACGTGCTGGGCATCAAGTCGCCGTCGCGCGTCTTCATGGGGATGGGCGGACACATCACCGATGGCCTAGCAATCGGCCTCCAGCGCGGGCAGGGGACGGCCATGCAGGCGGTGCAGCGTATCGCCACTGGCGTCGCGGGCGTTTCCATGGCGGTCAGCCCCGCTGCAATGGCTTCCGGCGGCGGGTCAGGGTCTCACATGCCGCAGCTGGCCCCGATCAGCCGGGCAGCAGCAGGCGCTGGCGGGACGCCGCGCGGTGGCAAAGGTCGCGGCGGAGGGGGCTTCGGTCCCATCACGATCCATATCAATGCCGCACCTGGTCAGAATGCGCAGGATATCGCCGCCGCCGTCCGTGCCGAGCTGCAGGCCGTCGCTAGTCAGCAAGCCGCCTCGGCCCGTTCGGCCTATGTCGATGATTAAAGGACACTCGCAATGATGATGGCGCTTGGCCTGTTCATCTTCGAAATCGGCACGCTGCCCTATCAGCAGCTCCGTCGCAGCTGGCAATGGCGGCATGCGTCGTCGGATCGCTTCGGCGCGCTACCGGCGGCGCAGTTCGTGGGGCCGGGACCGGAAACCTGCACGCTGTCCGGCGCGCTCTATCCCGGCGTGATCGGCGACTACAGCTCTATCGAGACGATCAAGGCCATGGGCAACCGCGGCGATGCCTTCACGATGGCGTCCGGCGTCGGCGAAGTGCTCGGGGACTTCTACATTCGCAGTCTCGATCTGGATGCCGACACCTTCTTTCAGGACGGTGTCGCGCGCAGGGCGGACTTCACCCTTAATCTGGAACGCGCGGCATGAGCGATACTGGCTCGACGCGAATGCCGATTGCAGCGTGGCGCGTGACGCTCGACGGGCAGAACCTGACCGACAAGATGGGTCCGCGCCTGATATCGCTAACGATCGCGGAGAAGCGCGGCGACGAAGCCGATCAGCTCGATATCGTCCTGCATGACGCCGATGGCTTGCTGGAAATCCCGAAGTCCGGCGCGAAGCTTCGCGTGGCGCTTGGATGGAAACAGGGCACCGGACTGCCCGTCGGCCTGATCGACAAGGGCGAATTCAAGGTGGACGAGGCCAGTTTCTCTGGACCGCCCGATATCGTCACGATTCGCGCCCGCTCAGCCGACCTGACAGACAACTTCCGCGTCCGGAAAGAGCGCAGCTTTGTGGGGAAGACGGTGAAGACGATCGTCAGCGCCATTGCAGGCGACAACGGTCTGACGCCAAAGATCGACGACTCGCTTGGCGCGAAGGTCATTCCGGCGCTGGGCGCTGGCGCTAAGAGCGATGCCGCGCTGCTGCGCGCGCTGGGAAAGCGGTTCGACGCCGTGGCGACGGTAAAGGCGGGGACGCTGATCTTCGCGCCCATCGGCAAGGGCGCGACCAGTGGCGGCACCGCACTGCCAACCGAAACGCTTGATCGCAAGCCTACGGAGCGGATCGAATACAGCCGTGTTGAACGCGATCAGCATGATGGCGTGGAAGCGACATGGCATGACAAGGCCACAGGCACCCGCAAGACGGTGAAATCCGGTCACACAGGGCAGGGGAAACCGAAGCGCATCCGCAAGACCCATGCTAGTGAGACGGACGCGCAGCAGGCGGCGGAGGCGGAAAACGGACGCATGAACCGAGCCAAGGCGAAGGCGAGCTATACGCTGGCTTATGGTCGACCCGACATCTTTCCGGAGCGGCCAGTCAAGCTCACCGGTGTCAAAGCAGAGATCGCCGAGCATAACTGGCTTGTGGCGGAGTGCAGCCACAGGATGGACGGGCAGGGTGGGCTAACTTCTGCCATAAGTCTCGAGTCGTCATGACAGTGGTCCGCGCGTCTCATCTATTGGTGAATGTCAGATAACGGACTGGCGCTTCCGAAGTGTTCCACGTTCCATGCAGAGCCGGAGCCCCGCACTTTTCGTAACCTGACCATGCCGACGTCGGGCTTTATAGTGGAAAAGCGCTTCGTAACTTCGCGGATGGTTTTGTCCACAACAGCATCCCGACGGGGGCTGGCATGGTTCGACAGATTAGCCGTTGAGTGAGAATTTGCGGCGTAACCCGAAATTCTCGTAACATCAGCCTTCGTCGGGAGGCTTACCTTGCCATTTTTGAACGGCGCGACCAAGGCGAGCGGATCCGACGATAGAAGTTGCGCTGCGACGTCGTCGTGGTGACCTGTAATTGATCCATGATGCGGAACCTTGAATACGTCCGCCAACGCCGTCGGGCCACCGCGCAGATTCAGGACGGCGCTCCAGCCTGTAGTAGCTTTCCCCTCCTCCTCTAAATCACCGCCAAGCAAGATTACGTCTTCCCCTAACGAAATATGCAGTACGACAGAGAGGTCGTTCCGCAATCTCTTCATAGCAACGCGACGCGTCGTGTCGGCCTGCGGCATTTGTGTGGCCACCCACGCAATAAAATTTTGATATTCCTCATCGCTTGGCGACAGCGACCAAATCTCCATCCTTTGACCGGGACTAAGACCTACATCACTAGCGGTAAATAACCGTCGGCCAGGATATGCAGAGTAGACTGGCCTCTTAGTATCCGCCAGTTCCTTCAAGACCTCATTGATCTCCTTCACGCCAGCCCTGACGTTCTGAGACATCGGAGACGCATAGGCTTGAGTAAATGAAATGAAGTCCCGCTTGGTGAAAGCGGTTGACATCACCAAGTTGGCGCTCGTGCATGCCTTCACGACCTTCGCTAGACCTTTGCAGTGGTCGTCGTCCCAGTGCGTTACAAACACTGCGAAAACATGATCGAGATTAATGCCCATTGCATTAAGATACTGGAGAGATTCCGGTTCAGATTTTGTCGATTTGGCGCACGAGTCTACTAAGCACCACTTGCCATCACCTGCGTGAATTAATATCGCTTCGCCGAAGCCTGGGCCAATAACTGTGACTTCAATCTCGTCTGGTTTCGGAGCCGTCGAGTAAGGCTTAGAGTACAACAAGTTCTTCGGCAATTCTTCCCCCTTCGGCCACGGCAGCCTTTATATCTTCTGCAGACCAATTGGGAAGCCGACGAAAAACAATTGCCGACACGCGCTCACGCTGACCAAAACTGTGCATGCGATACCCTATCATCCAGCGAAAGATGCTGCCTTCCTTCAGCAGGCCGATATCATTGGAACTAACGTCTTGAATATCGAACTCTGCCTCGGAAATTGCTTCGCCGGGGTTATTAAGGTCATATAATTGAGCTGTGAACGTGCCTTCATTGCGACGAACATCAATGACAGCTCCCTCCCAAGCTTGAAGCACTTCCAGGCGCGAAGCCACATTATGCGTAAAATACTTAGCACGCTCGAGGGGCGCGATAGCGTCAAGGATACGTATCCCGTCGACTTCTTGACTTTCTGTGATAGGCCTGCCGATACGTTGGTCAGGGCTAATTAGAAGCGTATCCGGAGAGTCGTCTAATGGCTGAAGGATCGGCCTGGTGAAGTTGGGTGTCGACATCGGTGCCGTGGCGGCGGACACTCGTTGCCATCCTGTTGATTGCTCCATCGCATCAAGCAGCATTAGCTATGCCCCTAATTTCCTCAAGTCGAACACGTGAGTCTGCGAACGCCTGATCCCATATTTCTTCGATCAACTTGTAAGCTTCCATTCCCGTCTTAGGTTGCTCTGGTGTGCCTAGATGGAAGTGATTGTTGACCTGAAGGGCGGCTTCCATCTCTGAATTTTCGGCAATTTGAATAGAAAAGCGGACAAAGTCCCTAGTTCGGTCAGCGTCAACTTGCCGTTCCATTACCAGAGTGCGCATTCCGCCCTTTCTCGCTCCTGCTTCGTCGGAAACAAATGATCCCCACGGGCTCTTGGGAGCCAACGTGTCGCCAAATCGGTGCCACCGTTCGATTTCTGTGCCTTGAAGCGTCGCGTTGAAGTTCAATCCGACTGCGAAAACGGGGGTATGTGCCAGAAGTCGAAAACACCCCGCTGCGAAGTCTTTCGCTCGCACTAAAGGTTCGTCAGACACATGCAGCGAGAAGCGCGCCTCTTCCACAATAAGTTTGATGGAGCCTATGGAGATGGCGGCAATGTTTGGCGCCATAACCTCGATGCCGTGTTCTCTCGCTTCAGAACCCTCTTGTGGCCCGATGACATTGTTTGATTGCAGCCACTCCGGCGAAAATATCAGGGGATTCAACCGACCGACTATAACCGTCGATGCTGTAAAGTCTCGCAATTCGGTCACAGACATCCCCGCATCAAACTCATCGCAGAATAACTTTGCACCACTGGTGAGCCAACTAGGCGCGTCGCTATCATAAGAATGCCTGCACCACCACAGAGGAAACGAACACGGGATTTTTACGTATAATCATTAATGATCTGGAACGAGCAGTCAGATTATTTTCTCACAGGCACCCGCATGAGCAATCGCAGCACAATGTTTGCACACGCTACATATACACGACCACATATTCGACGATCCTAAATTTCTCAAAGAGGCTAAATAAGCGTACGGCTTGGTAACGCTCAAACATCGTTTTCTTTTTATTGGGCGGACCAGGCCAAGTCGGTCTCGACAACTTCGCTAAGTTCTCCTTATCACCCCTGCTACACGCCCAATGACGAACATTTCGCCGTCGACCGCTGTTTCTTCCCGAATACTGGCATTATCACCCATGAGCTTGTAGCTTCCGTCAGGCATAGCGCGGACCCGCTTGATTGTGCCGAGGCCCCCATAGGAAAGCGCCCAAATCCCTTCTTGCCTGTCGATGTGTCGCAACGAGCGGTCGATCAGAACGATGTCGCGGTCATTGATCGTGGGATACATCGAATCGCCAACAGGACGCGCTATCGTCAGCATGCTTGCGGGCGCATCGGTGAACTGGCGAACCCAGTCCTCAGGCATCCAACGGGACACTGTCTGGACTGCCGCCTCATCTAGATAGCTCGCGCCCATGCCGATCGACAGGTCAATTTCTTCGATCTCGACCAGTCCGAGCTGCTCTGCAATTTCTTCTTTGGTTGGCGGGATAACTGCTCCTTCAGCCGGATCGTCGGTTTCCCCCGCTAAATACGCTGCTGTTGTCTGAAGAATGCGCGCTATTTTGTGAAGATGCGCTGACCCTGCAGACTCACCGCGCACAAGCTTCCCGATACTCTGCTGCGTCAACCCGACGCGGCGGGCAAGCTCCGATTGGCTCAGCCCTCGCTGAACCATCAACTGCTGCAGCCGATCTGAAATCACCATGCAACGTCCCTACAACCAAAGTTATATAGGGAAAGGTACTTATGGTACTTGACGAGGGTGCAACCATGGTTGTAGGTGGCGCACATGGAACGCCAAATCACCCCTTTCGAGGCACTGCAAAAGGCAGTCGAAACAGCATGTTCGCAGTCTGCGCTCGCGCGAATTTGTGGCGTGTCCCAAACGGCTGTTTGGAAGTGGTTGCAATCTTCAAAGCGTGTTCCCGCTGAATATGTTCTTCGCGTTGAAGCCGCGACGGGAATTCCCCGTCATTGGCTCCGCCCCGACATCTACCCCGCGGACATGCCTCCCCCTGTCTCGGTCGAACCCGAGATCGAATGTGGCCCCGTACTATCGGCGCACATCGTCGCCGGACAGTCCAATCACATCGGCAAATTGCACAGCCGAAACATTCAGCAGGAGCGAGCGGCATGAAGCACGTGGTCATCATCCCGGCGTGCAACACAGGCAGCACAGCGGCGCGTGAAATCGCTCTTGCCATGGCGATGCTCAATGCCTTGCATGACGCTGGCGGCAGCGTCCCGGCAGAGAAGCTACGTAAGCAGCTGGGTGCCGCGCCCCGCGAAATGTTCGCGCTGCTCCGTTCGCAGTTTCTGGTCGGTACGATCATGCCGCACATGAAGGATCAGCCGATCGCGCTCAGCCCAGCGGCAAGGACTGCCATCACCGCCGCCCGCGCGGCGGTCCAGCGCCCGGTCGAGGCGGCATGACGGACGTGCAGGATGCCTATCGGCAGTGGTTTTACAGCGCTCGCGATCCAAAAACCGGACTGCCGTTCGCTACATCACTTATATATGGGCCGTGCCAGAATGATCCGCATCGCTTTGCCGAAGCCGAGCGCATTATGCAGGCTGCTTTTGAAGGCGGCATGAGCATCGCCCAAAAAACGGAAGAAGCACCCCCCCATATCGTGCGCGAAGAAGTCGCGGAAGACGAGATGCGACGTCAGGAAGCTGCCCCCAAATTAGCGCCTGACGCCGCCGTGCCCGGAGGCTTGAACCCCCGTCCGGGCACGATCTTTCTTTCTGGCCGGTTAGGCCGCGTCGTCTCGCATGATGAATTCTTCGCAAAGGACGGGCAATGACCAAGGTCCGCAAACCTCTGACCTTTCAGCGCTCGCTGTCGCTCATAGCGGACGAACTGGGCTGGGACGGTTGCGCCGCCGTCGTCGGCAAATCGGAATCCCTGCTGCGCAAGCTCAGCGATCCCGACACCGAGCGGGAAATCAGCCTGCAGGACGCGCTGCGTCTGGACAATGCCTACTACCGCGCAGGCGGCGAGGGCGCGCCGCTGTTCGAATGCTACACGCTGCGCCTCGAAGCGCCGGGCATGGTCGAGGCGGCAACGGACACGAGCGTGTTGGTAGCCGCCGGGAACGTGGCGAAAGAAGCCGGAGAGGCCGTAGCGGCAACGCTGCACCTCATTGGGCACATGGATGACCCGAAAGCGCAAGAGCTGGCGGTTATCGAGACGGAACAGGCAATCAGCGTCATGACGAAGCTGTTGCGCAAACTGACGAGGGGAGGCGGCGGCAAGTGATACAGCCGGGGGGCTTGAAAGAATTCACGAGCGGGGCAGTCAGGCGCAACAACAAGCAGCCTGTGATGAACTGTCCTACATGCGGGGCAAAGGCGAACGTGCGTTCATCGGATGAGGTGCATCCGACACTGCGCCGCATTTACTACGCGTGCACCAACTTCCATTGCGGAATGACCTTCCGGGCATCGCTGATCTTCGAGAGCACCATCTCGCCCAGCGCGCTTGGCGACCATTTCCGGGAGCCGGTAGTGCGCGACGCCAAGCCGCCGGGCCGTGACTTTGGACAAATGAACATCTTCGACATCACCGATCAGGCGCGCACCGCCACCGGCTGATCCGGGGAAGAATACCAGCATCCGCATGTTACCCGCCACGCGACCCCTTGGCCGCGATCGGCTCCGCATTGCCTGCGCTCCGCTGCGAGCATCATCGAACAAGGGCCTGATATTACACAATGCGCGACGACATATTCAAAGAAGTTAGCGAGCGCATAGCCGACGAATTCCGGTTCGAGGTTAAGGGCAACTGGCTGCAGAAGGGCAAGTGCCCGAAGTGCGGACGCAAGGAAGTCTTCACCCGCGCCGACGCACCATGGGTGCTGAAATGCGGGCGGCTTGAGAAGTGTGGCTGGGACGGCCACGTCAAGGAACTCTATTCCGAAATCTTCGACAACTGGTCGAGCCGCTACAGGGCGACCGAGAACAACCCGACCGCCGCCGCCGATGCCTATTTGCGCTATGCGCGGGGCTTCGAGCTGGACGGTCTGCGCGGCTGCTACACCGAGGAAATCTACAAGGATCGTCAGCGCAACCTGACCAGCGCCACTGTTCGATTCCAGCTCCCCGGCGGTTCCTATTGGGAACGGCTGATCGACCAACCGGGCCGCTTCGACAAGAAGGCGCATTTCGCATGGGGCAAGCCATGGAAGGGACATGCCTGGACTGCGCCCGATCACCATATGCCATCGATCGCCAATGCCGAGCGGCTTTGGATCGTGGAGGGCATTTTCGACGCGCTCTCCTTCCGTCAAGTCGGCGAATTCGCCGCATCCGCCATGTCCTGCAACAATTATCCGGACATTTTCCTTAAAGAACTGCGCAAGGCGATTGCCGACCTCGGCATTACCGGCGGCCCCGAGCTGATCTTCGCCTTCGATGTCGGCAAGGCCGGTGTCGAATATACCCGCAAGTTCGTGAAGCTGGCGCGTGAGCAGGGCTGGCGCGCAACCGCTGCACAGGTGAACCCGGAAGGCGAGGGCGAAAAGCGGGACTGGAACGATCTGCTTTCGCGCAAGCGGTTGGAACCCGACCACCTGACCGAATATCTGTGGAACGGCGAAGTCCTGATCGCGCCCAACGCCACCGAAAAAGCCTGCCTAATCTACAACCGGAAAGGCTGGTCCAGCTTCTCCTTCGTCCATAACAGCCGCACCTGGTGGGCGCACTTCAACGAGGCGCGGATCGCCGAGGTGCAGGTGAAGGAAGGCATCACGAAAAAGGCGGCGGCAAAGGGCTGCGCCAATGTTGAGGAAATCGCAAACTGCGCCTTCCGCGTCCTCTACTTCCAGCGGGACGATGCGACTGACGAAAGCCAATATTATCTGCGCGTCGATTCCCCGTCCGATCGCCCGCCCTCCAAAGCTGCCTTCTCACCGGCATCGCTCTCAGCCGGTGCGGAATTCAAGAAGCGCCTGCTCGCGGTATCGCCGGGCGGTCAATGGACTGGAACGACCGAGCAGCTCGATCGCCTGATTTCCGGGCAGACAAGCCGGATCAAGATTGTCGAGACACTCGATTTCACCGGCTACAGCCGCGACCACGCCGCATGGGTGCTTGGCGATATCGGCATCAAGGATGGCCGCGTCGTCCGCGTGAACGAAGAGGACTATTTCGACTTCGGGAAGATGTCGCTGAAGCTGCGCAGCAACGAGCGCATCCTATCAATCGACTATGATGCCGACAGCTTTCACGCGAAATGGCTGGTCGACATTTGGGTCGCATGGGGCACCAACGGTCTTGTCACGGTGGCGTTCTGGTTCATGTCCCTTTTTGCAGAGCAAATCCGCGCCCAGCAAAAGAGCCTCGCCTTTCTGGAGATGACCGGGGATCCCGGCACCGGCAAATCCACCCTGATCGAATTTCTGTGGAAGTTGCTCGGACGCGAAAACTACGAAGGTTTCGACCCGCAGAAGGCAACCACGGTGGCGCTCGCCCGCAACCTTGGCAAGGTCGCCAACATGCCGGTGGTTCTGATCGAGGGCGACCGCGACGAAAAGGCGGTGCACGCCAAGCGCTTCGAATGGGAAGAGCTGAAGACCGCCTATAATGGCCGATCCGTTCGGTCGCGCGGCGTCAAGAGTGGCGGCAACGAGACCTACGAACCGCCGTTCCGCGCCGCGATCATCATCGAACAGAATAATGCGGTGAATGCCTCGCCTGCGGTGCTGGAGCGCATCATGCAGTTGCGCTTCGACAAGTCGCACTTCAGCGCCGCGACCAAGTCCGCCGCCGAGCGGATCGAGCAATGGCCGATGGATGATATCTCCGGCTTCATCGTCCATGCCGCCCGGCGCGAAGCCGATGTGATGAAGATTTTCCGGGAATCGTTCCTGAAGGCGGAGAAGGAATTTGAGCAGCGCGGCGAGGTTCGCCACGTCCGTATCATCAAAAACCATTCGCAGCTTGTCGGCGCGCTGGAAGCCATGGCCAGCATCCTGCCCATTCCGGACACGGCCCTGGAGCAGACCCGCAACCGCATTTTCCAAATGGCAGCGGAGCGCAAGGCCGCGATCAGCGCCGATCATGATGTGGTGCAGAAGTTTTGGGAGCTGTTCGATTGGATACAGTCGAACGAGGAAGACACGCTCGATCCCAAGCACCACATCAATCAGCACCGCAAGCCGGAAGACTATATTGCCGTCGCGCTCCCGCACTTTGAAGAAAAGTGCCGCCATCGCGGCCTGACCGCACCCTCCACCGACGATCTCAAAAAGTATCTGAAAACGTCGAAGCGCCGCCGGTTCTTCAAGGCCGACACGGTCAATGGCGTCGGCGGCAAGCACATCCATTGCTGGATTTTCGAACAACCCAAAGCGGCAGACGGCCGCAATTCCCAAGGAAGGAACGCGTGATGCGTAATGATCCCGCCTGCCTGCGCCACGCCGTGCGCCTGCACCCGATGGCATGCCGATGTCAGAATTGCCGACCCAGCGCCATGCCGGGCCTGCTGAGCGCCGCCAAGGCCATGCTGCGCCCTGCGGTGCGGAACGTCCGCCAGATACTCGCCACGCCCACCTACGACCCGCACCGGCGGCAATTCACGCTGCTGTCCCGCGAACCCATGGCCGCAATCGTCATCATCATTCCGATGGTGTTGCTCGCGATCGGCGTCTTCCTCGCCCTCGAACCCGGAGCTTGAACATGGAGTTGCAGACCCTTCCCGAACCCGTCTTCATCGGCGTCGACTTCTCTACGGCGCCAGACTTTACCACAACGTCCTACATCTTCATTTGCGGAGACTGCGAGCGTCAGGAGAATAGGCCGCTGAATATCATGCCCGCAGGATGGGACGCTCTCGAGCTTGATTGCAGCGGAACACCCTTCCTGCGCTGCCCCGACTGCATGGAAGCGATCGAGCAACGGCACTTCGCCGCCATCGCCAGTGGACCAGATCGCGTTCGTCCCACGGCGGAAGATTTCATCAGTCCGCCCAAATCCTCCGCATTCCAGTTGTTTTTGGAGCGGCAAAACGATGGTTCCTACCAGATCGCTATGCATCCCGAAGCGGTGCTTATGCGCTGGCTTCCCCATTGTTTCTACCTCGATCCCGCCAGCGCCCGCGCCACCGCCGCCGAGCTGATCCGCTACGCTGACCTTGCCGAACACCCCGGCACGCTTCCCGCCAGCATGGGAGCGGTCGCATGATCCAGCGTTCATCACGTGCCAGCGTGCGTAACCCGGTGCTGCGGCTTCCTGCTGTTGCTGCGCTAAGGAATTTGGATGAGCAGCCCCGGCAGCAGTTGGTAGATGCTTTGCGGGCGATCCAAGCCGATGCGCGAGATCGCGCTAATGAGTGCTGGCGAAAGCATAAGGCGCCGATGGCCGCTTATTGGAAGGCCGTATCAGTGTATTCCGGACACATCGCACGCTCGATCTCTCGCGGAGGTGCGGCATGACGCTCTCTTGCGCGAAATGCGACGCCGAAGCCGCAGGCACGCTCGATGCGTTGCCGGAAGGCTGGCAGAAGCACACCAGCACCATGTTCGCCGATGGCTTTCCCGTCTGTGTGACATGCGTCGGCACCACGAAGAGCAGTAGCGAGTCGACCGGCAATGTTGCCGCCGACCAGCTCCGCCTTTTTATTGAGCGCGTCGAACGCCTCGAAGAAGAAAAGCGCGGAATCGCTGATGACATCAAGGACGTCTACGGCGAGGCCAAGTCCACCGGCTATGACACGAAGGTCATGAAGGAAATCGTGAAGCGCCGCCGGATGGAAGGCCACGCGCTTCGCGAATTTGAGGGCCTGCTCGAGACATACCAGTGCGCGCTGGGGATGGAATGATGCGCAGTCCCGAACCCACCCCGCGCCGCTTCTTCGGCTTCACCCTCGGCGCAACCGCCATCCTGTGGGCGCTGATAACCTTTTCTGCCTTCGATAGCTGGGAGCGCTTCCCATGATCGTCGTCCGTGTAGAACTTCTTTCCGCCATCGACGGGAAAACGACCGAGCTTGCCCGGATGCACATCTGCAATGTCGGCGGCACCGTTCAGCGTGGCGACTATGACTGTCAGACCTTGCGAGGCCGGTCCACCGCTGACCTCGATCGCGCGACGCCGCAGAGGAAAGGAGAGGTTCGCGGCCATCCCCGTTTGGCGCAGCACGTCTGGAACTTGGTCGCAAAAGCGCTCGCCAGCATGGCTTATGGAGACGGCAAGTGAAGGCGTCGCCGGAACTGTGGCAGGCCGTCGCCACCGAATGCACGCGTCGCAACGATGCCTGGGCGCGTGCGATCGACGCCGCCGAGGATCCCGAGCAGCGTTGGAAGCGCGCAGAGCAGATGAATAGCGACATGCTGCTCTGGCATCGCATTGCCATTATCGTGGCCAAGCGCGCGCCCGTAGAACCTGAGCAGCGCGACGCCCTGCTGCGCGAAGCACGGCCCCTTTTGCCCGCCACAGCGGCGGACTGGGAGGCACTGCCCGCAACCGTCCGCAAAACCTTGGATCAGGCGATACAGCGCGGCGCTGACGACATGATCCGTGATCTCCACCCTCTTTGGCGCTGGCTCCATCTGCTCGTCTACGTCTGGACGATTCCGACCCTGCACAGCGCCTCCACCGACGAACCGAAGAGGAATGCCGCATGAGCAGGAACCTATCCCTCGCCGACCATACGGCGCTGACGTATCTGTTCACCGGAAACCGCACCGCCACGCATTGGGTCGCGCGGGCCTGCGGTTTCACCAGCGACCGGGCGACGGCGCAGGCACGCACGATGCTCCGCCGCCTTCAACGCTGGGGCCTTGTCGGAGGTGTGTCAGCCTCGCGGTCCGGCAACGTCTATTGGTGGACGATCACGGATGCAGGTCGAGAGGCGGTGCAGCCATGAGCGGCGAACTCACATCGCTACCTAAACGCCGCAAGGGAGAGAAAAAGCCGAAGCGGCATCCGTGGGACTGGTACGTTGAACAGGCGTGGGTGACCCACCGCCTGTGCGACTTTGTAGATATGGACCCCGCTGTTACGTATCTCGATCCATTCTGCGGCAAGGGCACGATTCCCGAGGCGCTGTCGGAACGTGGTTTAACGGCATTTGGTACCGATAAATTCGACCGCGGCGAAAGCCGGTGCTTCATGGGCCTGCATGATTTCCTCGGCGACCAGGTGCATCTGCTCGAAGCTGAACCGGAATTGTCGATAATCATGAACCCGCCCTTCAGCTATCAGGAGGGCGCTCTGGTGCGGGGCCTCGCAGAACAATGCATCCGCCGCGCCCTCTCTATCGCTACGCACAAGGTCGCGGCCTTACTACCGCTGAAATGGCAAGCCAGCGCAGGGCGCTATCGCCTGTTCACCGATCCGGCGACACGGCCCGCTGCAACCTACATCCTGTGCGAGCGCCCCTCCATGCCGCCCGGCGACCAGATCGCCGCCCTGGGCAAGGACGCATGGGCGCATGGCAAAATCGACTATATGTGGGTGGTGTGGGACAAGCGCGTCATCCCGGCGGAAGACCGTTACGGTAATCCCTATGTGCCCACTTACTGGATACCGCCGCGCGATCGTGAGGCGGTGGCGCAATTGCGCTTGGAGGCCGCATGAGTGCTATCGACCTCGATCGGCGACTCGCACGGGCGGTGCAGACGGGCAGGGGCATCAAGTTGTCCGCTGCCGAGCTGGACTTGCTCGTGGCATCTGGCGGAGTTGATGCAGTCCGTGCGATGTCGGCGAAGGACATGAAGAAAGAGGCAAGATGCCGAGACGTGCAAAGGCGAAGGGACTGTATCAGCGCGGCGGATACTGGCTCGATTGGGATCGCCGAAGCGACGGAACCCTCCGCTCCCCCTTCATCGCCATCTTCTGGTATGACGCCGATCGAGGCCGGACAAGAAGCACTTCAACGGGTGAGGGAGATGTTGCCAAAGGCAAAGCCGCGCTCGACCGGCATTATCTCGAACACAGCGAAGGGGCGGCGATCTGCCCCACGTGCGGCCAACGCCGGGTAGCAGGCAGTGGTTTCCTCGTCCTGCAATCCATTCAAGACTATCTCTCGATGAAAGCGAACGGCGACAAGGCCATAGGCCACCGCCTCGCCCACATTACGGCCTACATTGCACATAAAGGCGACCTTGCGCTGATCTGCGAGAGGGCAAACGAAGAATGGATCGCGGGTTTCCGTGCATGGGCGGCAGCGCAGCCAATCAAGTCGCCCGGCGGCAAGGAGCGGCAGCGCTCACTGTCGACGATTGAAAACAGCGTTCTGCAGCTCGCCGCCGCGATCAACTTTTCCAAGGCGCGCGGCGATACTATCCGTCCCGCGCAGTTCAAGCCGATTCCCACGAAGAGCTTGAACCGAACCCCTCAACACCGGAGCGATTTGAAGGAGCTGGCGCGCATGTTTGCGTTCGCCGCCGACCCTCGGTTCCCGGTAAAGCGCGGAGCGCTACACCGTTTCCTGATTGCGTCCGTTGCGACTTTGGCGCGGCCTGACGCCGTGCACGACATCAACACCGCCCCGGCGCGCTCACAGTGGAACAGCAAAGCGAGAATCCTCGACCTTAACTATCGGGGGCGGCGGCAGACCAAGAAGTATCGACCAACCGTCCCGGTGCCTTGGCAGTTCGCCCTGCACCTCGATGCGAACACAGATTTTTATGTGGGCGTGGCATCCGTGAAGTCCGCGTGGGAAACCATGGCGGCCGACATCGGCCTGCCCGGTGAAGGCGAAGGCGGAATGAAACTGATCCGCCGGTCCATGGCCAAACTGCTGCGCGACAGGTTGCCAAAGGCGGACTGGAAAGAGATCGAGATGATGCTGGGCCACGACAAGTTCGATAGCACCTCCGACATCTATGCACCCTTCGACCCGGACTATTTGCGCGCCGCGCGGCACGAGATCGAGCGCATAATTGACGAGATCGAAACCCTGTCGCCAGGTGCATTTCACCGGAAAAGCACCGGAGAAGATGCAACGATCATCCCGTTCTCAGGCGCTGCAAAGTCGGCGTAAGGCAAAGAAAAGCCCGGATAACGGGGGGTTATCCGGGCTTTGCCATGGTGGGCGTGGCAAGGATTGAACTTGCGACCCCTGCGATGTCAACACAGTGCTCTACCACTGAGCTACACGCCCACGAGGAAGGGTGCCATTAGCGAGGGTTGGAAAGGCGTGCAAGCGCGAATCGCGCTGCTGAAACATAAGCATCATATAAGACGCTGGACATGACAGCCCGGCAGGATACGGTAATGGAAGCAGGGGGAACTGAACATATGCTGCCGCAATCCGTCGATGAACCTGCCGAACGACTCCCGTTTTACCGTCATCTTTACGTTCAAGTTCTGATCGCGATCGCGCTGGGCGTCACGATCGGCCACTTCTGGCCGGAGACGGGGGCCAGCCTCAAACCCTTTGGCGACGCCTTCATCAAGCTGGTCAAGATGATTATTGCGCCGGTGATATTCCTGACAATCGTTACCGGCGTCGCGGGCATGAGGGGGCTGGGTGACATTGGTCGGGTGGCGGCGAAGGCATTCGCCTATTTCCTGACGTTCTCGACTCTTGCGCTGTTCGTGGGGCTAATCGTCGCAAACACAGTGCAGCCGGGCAGCGGTCTCAACATCGATCCCGCGTCCCTTGATGCCGGCAAGGTCGCGGACTTTGCTCATAAGGCGCACGACCAGACGCTGACCGCGTTCCTCCTCAACATCATCCCGTCAACGCTCGTTTCCGCCGTTGCGGAAGGCAATATCCTGCAGGTCCTCTTCGTCGCGATCCTGTTCGGCATTGCCCTGACGTTGATCGGCGAGAAAGCTGCGCCCCTGATGGCGGTGCTGGAGTCCGCCAGCCACGCGATCTTCCGCCTCGTCTCGATCCTGATGAAGGCCGCGCCGGTAGGTGCGTTCGGAGCCATGGCGTTCACCATCGGGGAATATGGCATCGGCACGCTTGCCAATCTGGCGGAGTTGGTTGCGACCTTCTATCTGACATCGCTGCTGTTCGTGCTCGTCGTGCTCGGCGCGGTCGGATGGTTCGCGGGGTTCAACATCCTCAAGCTCATTCGTTATCTGAAGGCCGAGTTGCTGCTGGTGCTTGGCACATCGTCCTCCGAAGCCGCATTGCCCAGCCTGATCGAGAAGATGGAGCGGGCGGGCTGTCGCAAGTCGATCGTCGGGCTTGTCGTGCCGACCGGCTACAGCTTCAACCTCGACGGCACCAATATCTACATGACGCTGGCCGCCCTCTTCATCGCCCAGGCAACCAACGTGCATCTCGATCTGGAACAGCAGCTTGCGCTGCTGCTGGTAGCAATGGTGAGTTCCAAGGGCGCTGCCGGTGTTACTGGGGCAGGGTTCATCACTCTGGCGGCGACGCTATCCATCGTTCCGAGCGTTCCCGTTGCAGGCATGGCGCTCATCCTCGGAGTCGATCGCTTCATGAGCGAGTGCCGGAGCCTCACCAACTTCATCGGCAATGCCGTCGCAACGGTGGTTGTCTCGGCATGGGAAGGCGGGCTGGATCGCGACCGGCTGAAGGCTGCGATGGCGGGCAAACCACTGAACCCTGCGCCGGGCACGCAGGAAATCATACCAGACTGATTGCCTGTTTAGATCAGGCCGGTTGCGCTGTTCGGGCCGAACATCCGTTCCACTTCCAGCACCAGGTCGCGCAAGTGGAAGGGCTTTGAGAGCACCTTGGCCTGCGGCATCGTCTTGCCCGCCTTCAATGTCACGGCCGCAAAGCCCGTGATGAACATCACGCGCATGTCGGGGGCGATCGTCGCTGCCTGTTGCGCCAGCTCGATACCGTCCATCTCGGGCATCACAATGTCGGTCAGCAACAGGTCGAATCGCTCCGATTGGATCAGGGGGAGGGCGGCCGTACCGCGATCCACGGCCACGACCTCGTAGCCCGATTTCTCCAGCGCCCGCGCGAGATACTGCCGCATCGCATCGTCATCTTCCGCCAGCAATATCCGAACCATATTCGCCATCAGTCTTTCCGTTCCGCCCCGGCTTTCCTACCGGGTACGGTGCCGCACCCGCAAGAGCGCGGGGCTTGGCATGAACCGTGACCTTATGCGACAAGGACTTAATATTTTCCAGCCGTTCGAGGTTTTTCAGGCGGCCATGAAGGGAATTTCATGACGGACACGGACAAACGGGTTGCCCTACACTTGCCCGATCCGGTGGAGTCCGCGCTCGCCTTCAATCGCTACGGCGTGGCCGCTGGCGAAGCGCCAGCCAGCCCTGTCGTCATATCGGTTCCCCATGCGGGTCGCTTCTACCCTGCAACGCTGCTCGCCCAGTCGCGAGTGCCCCCATCTGTGCTGCGGCGGCTGGAGGATCGCCATGTCGATGTCCTCGTCACCGGGTTGATCGGTTACGGCCATCAGGTGCTGGTCGCTCGTGCCGCCCGCGCACTGATCGACCTCAATCGCGACGAGCGGGAAATCGACCCTGCCATGGTGCGCGATCTGCCTCATGGTACGCCTTTGTCCGCCAGCGCAAAGCTACGCGGCGGTCTTGGACTGTTCCCGCGTCGTCTCCACGGCGCTAACGAGCTTTGGCGGCGGCCATTCGACTGGCAGGAATTGCACGCACGCATCACTGATTATCACGCGCCCTATCATGAGACCCTTGAAGCGATGATGCGCCGTGCGCGCGATGCGTTCGGGTATGCGATCCTCATCGACTTGCATTCGATGCCGCCTCTTACAGTGATACCGCCCGACGTCGCGCCGCAGATCGTGCTGGGCGACGCATTCGGGCGTAGCGCGTCGCCGCGCCTGATTGCACGCGCCGCCGAGTTGATCGAGGGGCACGGCCTGAAGGTTGCGCAGAACAATCCTTATCCCGGCAACTATCTGATTGGTCGTCATGGCAGGCCGAACTGGAACATGCATGCGATGCAGGTGGAAGTCGACCGGAGCCTCTATCTCGATGCCGCACTGGACCGCCTCGGCCCCGGCGTGCGTGCGCTGCAATCCCTGCTTGTGGAATTGGCCGGGGCGCTAGCGGACGAATGGCCAACTCCCGACTTCGCGCAAGCGGCCGAATGACACGCGGCACATAAAAAACCACCCCGTGTAAACACGGGGTGGCCAAGGTTCAGGGAGGAGACGTCTCCAGAAGGAGACATCCATACAGCGCACCCGAAAGGGGGGCAGGTGCACCGTATGTCCTTAAATTAAGGGCAAGCTTTCGAAGTTTCAAGCGGTGAAAGATAAAAATAAGTGCGCAATGGCAACCCTTCACTCTTTTCTTCTTTTAAACCGAGTAAAATAGGCTTCGTTACGTGTTCGGAACGGAAGGCATTTTCCCCTGTTCTATCTGCTGCTGGAAAATTTCCCGCATCAATTGCAGCGAAAACAGGTGCGCGTGAATGAGCGGCAGCATGCCGTTCTGTGTAATCTTGCGAAGTTGATCCCCGCGCATGTCACGCAGCTTTTCTTCGTTCACCATCTGGAAACCGCGATACACGAATGGCTGCTCGTTTCCGGGCGTCTGGATCGATACTTCGCCTTCCATCAGCAGGTCCATGGATTTCAGGTCTGCCATGAATTGCCCAGTGCGCGCTGCTGCCTGCTCGAAATCCTCACAGAACTTCAGAATATTCGTGGTGATCTCGGTCGGCTTGCCGTCCTGAAGAAGTGCTTCGCCTTCATCGAACAGGCCAATCGTGGGGCTGGTCGGATCGAAGCAGAGCGAAAGCTCGTCGCTGTCCGGACGAAGCTTCGCAAGCATCCAGGGATAGCGACGGACGTAGGCGGGAACATAGACCGGCCCGCGCAGTTTGCCTTCATCATCAAGGAACGTGTTGATGCCCTCGTTGAGGCCCATCAGCGCCAGCGGCACAGCGTTGTCGCCCGATGAAAAGATGATAGGCACGAACCGCTGGGCGCTAATGAATTCGTCTACCGTCAGCGGCACGGCATGCTGGTTCGTCAGGAAGGGTGCCGAATCGGATGCTCGGAAACGGAAGTCCGCATGATCCTGGCTGTTGAGCGGGATAAGGTCGTTGTAGAAAACGGGCAGTGCGTTGCTCGGCGCAGAGGCCATAAAAATCTCTCCATGGATCGGAAGCGCAGGGACCGCGCTATGCTGGTCGATGGGGTCAGCGCAGTAATGACCCCAAGCGTTTGACGCAATCGGTTTGTAGCGGACCTCATCGACAGGAAAGTCGCGTTCTGCTTGCAAAGCGCAGCCCGCGCCCTACCTTCCGACACAGCAGATAAGGGGCATTCGCCGCACCATGGCATCCATCATCACTATTTCGGGCCTGACGAAACGCTATGCGTCGGGCCATGTCGCCCTGCACAGCGTCGATCTCGACATACAGGAAGGGGAAATCTTTGCGCTGCTCGGGCCGAACGGCGCGGGCAAGACGACGCTAATTTCGATTATCTGCGGCAATGTGAACCCGAGCGAAGGCACAGTGCTCGTGGCGGGTCACGACATCGTGCGGGATTACCGGGGATCGCGCTCCGCGATCGGCTTGGTGCCGCAAGAGCTTTTCACCGATCAGTTTGAAAAAGTCATCTCCACCGTCCGGTTTAGCCGCGGCTTGTTCGGCAAACCGCGCGATGACGCGCTGATCGAGAAAATTCTGCGCGACCTTTCCCTCTGGGAAAAACGCGACGCCAAAATCATGGAACTCTCCGGCGGCATGAAGCGCCGCGTGATGATTGCAAAAGCACTGAGCCATGAGCCGCGCGTGCTGTTCCTTGACGAACCTACGGCAGGCGTCGATGTCGAACTGCGCCGCGACATGTGGGCGCTGGTGCGCAAGCTGCGGGAGACCGGCGTCACGATCATCCTCACCACACATTACATCGAGGAAGCCGAGGAAATGGCCGATCGCGTCGGCGTCATCAATCGTGGGCAATTGATCCTTGTCGAGGATAAAACGACGCTGATGCACAAGCTCGGTAAGAAGACGCTGACCGTGAAGCTGGCGGAGCCGATCGCCGCAATCCCGGCGGAACTCGCCGATTGGGATGTTTCGCTGAAAGGGGAGGGACACGAGATCGAATATATCTTCGACACCCATGCGGAGCGCACTGGTGTCGCGTCGTTGCTGCGGCGGCTCGGTGATCTTGGCGTTGCTTACAAGGACCTCGATACGCGGCAGAGCAGCCTGGAGGATATCTTCGTCAGTCTTGTCCATGCCCCTGCAGAGGGAGCCTCCGCGTGATTCATTTCAGTTTCAACGCCGTGCGCGCCATCTACACCTTCGAGTTGGCGCGCTTTGGCCGCACGATCCTCACCAGCCTCGCTACGCCGGTCATCACGACATCGCTCTACTTCATCGTGTTCGGTTCGGCGATCGGCAGTCAGATGAAGGAGATAGATGGCATCGCCTACGGCGCGTTCATCGTGCCGGGCCTCATCATGCTCTCGATGTTCACTGAAAGCATCTTCAACGCGAGCTTCGGCATCTACATGCCGAAGTTCACCGGGACGATCTACGAACTGCTGTCCGCGCCTGTGTCCGCGCTGGAAACAGTCATTGCCTATGTCGGAGCCGCTGCCACCAAGTCGTTGATCCTTGGCCTCATCATATTCGCCACGGCGCATCTCTTCGTGGATCTACCCATCGCCCATCCCATCTGGATGTTCGGCTTCATGGCCCTGATCGCCGTTACCTTCTGCCTGTTCGGCTTCATCCTGGGCATATGGGCGCAGAGTTTCGAGCAGTTGCAGGTGATCCCGCTGCTGGTCGTCACGCCTATGACGTTCCTGGGCGGCGCATTCTATTCGATCCACATGCTGCCTGAGCCGTGGCGGACGATCACGCTGTTCAACCCAATCGTCTATCTCATCAGCGGGTTCCGCTGGACGTTCTTCGACAAGGGTGACGTGAGCATCGGCTGGAGCGCCACAATCATAGCAGCGATGCTGCTGCTGTGCCTAGGTATCATAAGCTGGATGTTCAGCACGGGCTATCGACTTAAAAAATAACGGCACCCCCCCCGGTGGGAAAGCGCCGCTGTAAGTACGATATTTGAGAACGTCAGGCTGAGCGATGCTCACCCTTCACCCAGCGGACCGTGCCGGAGCTGGCGCGCATCACGACGCTCTCGGTCGTCATCTTGCCGCCGGGCAGGCGCTTCACGCCCGCAAGCAGTGACCCATCGGTCACGCCGGTCGCTGCAAAGATGCAGTCGCCGATCGCCAGTTCCTTGAGATCATAGACCTTGTCGAGATCGGTGATGCCCCATTTGTAAGCGCGCTGCTTTTCGTCCTCGTTACGGAACAGCAAGCGGCCCTTGAATTGGCCGCCCACACAGCGGAGGGCTGCACAAGCCAGCACGCCCTCGGGAGCGCCGCCAGATCCCATATACATGTCAATCGTCGTTTCGGGGTTCGTCGTCGCGATCACGCCAGCCACGTCGCCGTCTGGGATCAACATGATGCCGCAACCGATGGTGCGCAACTCGCCGATCAGCTTTTCATGACGCGGGCGATCCAGGACGCACACGATGATATCGCCCGGTGCCACGCCCTTGTGCGCCGCTACCGCTTCGACATTTTCCTTCACCGACTTGTTGAGGTCGATGATGTTCTCAGGATAACCGGGGCCAACCGCCAGCTTCTCCATGTAGACGTCCGGCGCGTTAAGCAGGCCGCCTTCTTCGGAGATCGCCAGCACCGCCAACGCATTGGGGCCAGCCTTCGCCGTGATCGTCGTGCCTTCCAGCGGATCGAGCGCGATGTCGATCTTCGGCCCGGTGCCAATGGCGTTGCCGACCTTCTCGCCAATGTAGAGCATCGGCGCTTCGTCGCGCTCGCCTTCGCCGATGACGACGGTGCCGTCCATGTAGAGGTCGTTGAAAGCGATTCGCATGGCTTCGACGGCGGCGGCGTCTGCGGCTTTCTCGTCGCCACGGCCGATCAGCTTGGACGCGGCGATAGCCGCAGCTTCGGTGACACGCACCATTTCAAGCACCAATACGCGATCCAGGATCGAACTCGCCTGCATAATCGAAAACCCCTTTGTCCTGTGAATGTCATTGCTGCGCGTGCACAGTGCGATAGGCGGTGGATGTGGGCTTGTCGAGAAGCGTAACGATAAGATGTCACGGGAAAAGGACTAATTCGATCCAGCTAATCCCTAGGGTTAGTCTAGAATGTGCATGACCATCGGCTGATCGAGCAAGCTGTCCGATCCGGCGAGGCGGGCCAAGGTGTCAGCGACGCAGCGTTCCGCGCCCTCATGCGTCACGATGGCTACCAGCACGCCGTCCTTGCTCGATGCGTTAGAGGAGGCCGTTCCCCGCTGGATCATACTCTCAATCGATACGCCCGCGTCGCGCGTCGCTGCGGCGATTTCAGCGAGAACGCCGGGACGGTCAGCTACCTGGAACCGCAAATAACTGCGTCCGATACGCGCCCCGGTGTCGGCTTTGCTCTGCGCCACAAGCGATGCGACGGGCATGGCGAAGGCATCGCCATATTCATCGCGCGCCACGTCGATGAGGTCCGCCACCACGGCAGAAGCCGTAGGTCCGTCTCCTGCGCCCGCACCCTGAAAGAACAGCCGTCCAACGAAATTGCCTTCGGCCACCACAGCATTAAGCGAACCGTCAACATGTGCGAGGGGATGATTGAGCGGCACCAGCATCGGATGAACGCGCTGGAACAGGCCGTCTACACTGTTCTCCGCCATGCCGACGAGGCGGATACGATAGCCCAGCACTGCCGCTTCGGCGATGTCGGCCGCGATGACGTGGCGGATACCAGTGATGTCCACATCTTCGAAGTTCAGCCTTGTACCGAACGCCAGGCTCGAAAGGATCGAAAGCTTATGCGCCGCATCTACGCCGTCGATGTCAAAGCTGGGATCGGCTTCTGCGTAGCCAAGGGACTGGGCATCTTTGAGGACTTCGGAGAAGTCGCGCGGGTGTCCCGCCTCCTGCGCCTTCTCCATGGTTGTGAGGATGTAATTGCAGGTGCCGTTCAATATGCCATAGACGCGCCCGATTTCATTGGCCGCGGCGCCTTCGCGCAGCCCCTTGATGACCGGAATGCCGCCAGCAACTGCGGCCTCGTACTTGAGCGCAACGCCCGCAGCCTCTGCCGCGCTTGCGAGGGCAAGACCGTGATGTGCAATCATCGCTTTGTTAGCTGTCACGAATGGTTTGCCCGCCGCAAGGCACTGGCGGGCTAATGTCAAGGCTGGGCCATCGGAACCGCCGATCAACTCCACCACTGCGTCGACGTCATCACGCTGGGCAAGGCTCGTCATATCATCGACCCATTCATAAGCCGAAAGGTCGATGCCGCGATCTTTCGAGCGGTCGCGCGCGGAAATGGCTACGATCTGGATCGGGCGTCCTGAGCGCCGTGCAATTAGTGCGCCATTAGTCTCTAGCAGGCGAAGCACGCCGCCGCCCACCGTTCCAAGACCCACGACGGCGACCCGCAGGGGCTTCTGATCCGGCCGCTGATCCGCTGTGTTCATCCTACTGCCCCGCGTACGCTATGTTCCGAAGAGGGGCGCTGATAGCCGGGGGGGCAGCGATTTCCAAGCCCAATCCACGCGTCGGAAGGGCAGCCGAATCACCGGGGCATCCGCGTCCGTCCACAGGGGCCGAGGCCATCCACCACCAGCTGGTAATCCGCGCGTGCGGCTTCCGCGTCAGGGACCGCTAATGTCCTCACTGCAGCGGGAGGCAGGGCAGAGGGCAAGCCGCAGGCCAGCCGATACCACAGCAGCGTCCCTGGCTTAGGGGTCGCCGCTGCCTCATCCACGATTTCGCCCAAGGCGACTGCCCATTTCGGTTCTTCTCCCGGCCGCCTGACAATTGAAAGCGACACCGGCTCGCCGCTGTCGGTCCGCAGGAACATCTGCGTCTCGCCTTCACCCTGGACCGTCCCTGCAACGTGAAAGGCATCTCCCAACCCTATGATCTTGGGTGGAGCCTTTGCCGAAAGCAGTTCGGAAACGATGCTTCTTACGGTCGCTTCCCGCTCCGGCGACCAGTCAATTTGTGCATCGGGAGCTACAAGCTGGATTTCACCCGGTCTAGCTCCGGGCCGAGCAAACAGCAGGACACGCCGTTTCTTAAGCTTGGGGAGCTTGCCCCGCGCATCGAGAGGAATGTCGTATAAATACGACAAAGTTGGGGCCACTCCGCCTTCGCCGCGAATCAATCCGGCTGCTTTAGTGGTGATAAAAGCCCTTCGATACCCTGCCGCTACACCTGGTGCCTGTACGGGCTTAAGGGGAATCACTGATGAAATTTCACCAATGAGCACAACCGGCGCAACTGCGCTAAGATCAGCAAGATCAGCATAGGAGGACGGAGGCAAAACTATCTTTGAGTTAACTGCCTTATTGTTTATTGCTTGCGCGGTGGCGGGTGCGGAAAACTTTGAAAAACCGGCATTTGCGGCTAAAACAAGGCAAGCTACAGCGCAGGTTCGGGTGATGGCAATGGAGGATATCATCTTCATATTCGTTCGACCTTGCTGAACCCGTGGCATCCACGCCACAGGCAAGTAATTTCGTTAATAACTTGCGAAAGCAAGAGGTGCCTTTGATAAAGCGTTTGCGTCACGCGTTTGGCCGCGATAGGAGTTGCAGTGATAGCAAAAAAGCGGACTAGGGCCATAAAGATGGGCGGGGCATCACCGATCATCTTATGGTCCATGTTGTCCATAGGTCGTCATTTTTCAAGAAGCCGAGTTAAGGAGTGTCGTTGCTGAATGGCTTATGCTGACCACTCAGAGGGTTCGAGTCGCACGATATCGATCGTCATCGTTGCCCTGATTCATGCTGTTCTCGGTTATGCATTCGTCTCTGGTCTTGGCATGCAATATGTCAAAAAGGCGGCGGAGCAGCTGAACGTCATAGACGTCAAGGAAGAGCCACCGCCACCAGATGAGGAACCGCCGCCACCGCCGCCAGATCAGCCGATCGAGCCGCCGCCGGTAGTCTCGCCGCCGCCGATCGTCCAAACGCCTGCGCCTGCGCCGCCGATCCAGACGGTTCGCACGCCTCCGCCGGTGTTCAATCCCGTTCCGGTTGCGGCGCCTCCGCCGCCTCCGCCGCCAGCTCCAAAGGTAGCGGCAAGTCGGGCCGCGCCACGCGGATCTCCGGGCAGCTGGGTCACCGACGCTGACTATCCCAGCCGTGCACAGCGCGAAGAGCGTTCGGGTACGACCGGGTTCAAGCTGGACATCGGCCCCGATGGCCGGGTGACCAACTGCACGGTGACCTCATCGAGCGGTAGCCCCGATCTCGACGCGGAAACGTGCCGTCTTTTGCCTCGCCGCGCACGCTTCAAGCCTGCGGTCGGTGCGGATGGTCAGCCGATGGCGGACAGCTTCAGCAGCCGCATCGTGTGGAAACTGCCGCAGTGAAGTCGGTGATCTGAATATTCTGTGGCGGTCCGGCCCCCTTAGCGCGGGGCCGCCACTCTTACTGAACCCAATGAGAGGGAAGTCACGAACATGTTGATGTCTATCGCAGCCGCCGCAGCCCCCAAGGCGGCAAACCCATATGGCCTGATGGAAGCGCTCGAGCAGGGCGGTGTCATCGCCTGGACCGTTTTCATCATTCTGGTCGGCATGTCTGTCGGCACGTTCTTCATCCTGTTCACCAAGCTGATCGAACAGCAGAAGGTGATCAACCAGTACAAGAAGGTCCGTCAGGTGTTCTGGCGTTCGGCCAACCTGCGTGAAGGCTCCGCCAAGCTGGAGAAGAACTCGGCTTACAAGCAGCTCGTCGACGACGGCATTGCCGCTCAGGAACAGCATGGCAAACTGACCGATCCGGTCGAAGCGCATGACTGGCTGCACGGTTCGCTCGCCCGTTCGGAAAACGCCATCAACTGGAAGCTGGGCAGCGGCCTTGCGTTCCTCGCGACCGTTGGTTCGACCTCGCCGTTCGTCGGTCTGTTCGGTACGGTTATTGGTATCTACCGCGCTCTGATCAAGATCGGTGCTTCGGGTCAGGCATCGATCGACGCCGTTGCCGGTCCAGTCGGTGAAGCGCTCATCATGACCGCCCTTGGTCTGGTCGTCGCGGTTCCCGCCGTGCTTGCATACAACTTCCTGCAGCGCCGTAACAAGGCGATCGCGGAGGATCTCAGCTCCTTCTCGACCGACCTGCTCGGCTACATGGTGTCGAACGGCGCCGTGAAGCCGGTGGTTACGACTGGTGCCGCTGCTCCGGTTACGAAGCCGGTTGCTGCAACGCCCACCAAGGCCTGATTGCACAAGGTGACCCGGAGCGGCGGGCTGCGCCGCGTCCGGGCCCTGGCCCCGCCTTCCAGGCCGGAGTCAAAAAAGACAGACATGTTAGGATACTGATAAATGGCAATGAGTGTTGGACCCGGCGGCGAAGACCAGCCGATTAACACGATCAACACGACGCCGCTCGTTGACGTCATGCTCGTGCTGCTCATCATCTTCTTGATCGCCGTTCCTGTCGTCATTCAGACCGTCGATCTTGAACTGCCCAAGGTGGCGTTCGAGCCGACGACGACGAAGCCGGAGAATGTGTCGCTGTCCATCACGACCGCTGCCGACGGGGCATGCGAAGTGTACTGGAACATGACCAAGGTTGATTCGACGGACCTGCTGAATCGCGCAGTTGCGAAGCTTGAAGCCGATATCAAAAAGGTTGGCGGCATCGAGAACATGACGCCAGAGGATTTGCCCGAAGTGCATATCCGCGGCGACATCAATACGCCTTACCGGTGCATCGGCGGCACGATCTACACCATGCAGCGTGCTGGCTTTCCGAAGGTCGGCTTCATCTCCGAACCCGATCCGGCTTCGCTCAACATCCAGCGTCTCTGATCGAGACCAGACAGGAGTTTAGACAATGGCAATGGCTGCTGCCTCTGAAGATGGCGAGCCGATGATGGAGATGAACACGACGCCGTTGATCGACGTCATGCTCGTGCTCCTCATCATGTTCATCATCACCATCCCGATCCAAACCCACGCGGTGAAGATCGATCTGCCGCAGAACGCGCCGCCGACGGACAGCGTCGTTGACCCGGTCAAGAACAAGGTGGCTATCGATGCCGCCGGAACGATCACCTGGAACGGTGCACCGATCGATCTGCTGACCCTGCGCCTCTACCTCAAGCAGTCGCTAGCTTTGCCGGTAGAGCCTGAGTTGCAGTTTCAGCCGGACGCACAGACCCGCTATGTCGTGGTCGATCAGGTTCTGGCCGAGATCAAGCGCGCGAACGTGACGAAGCTCGGTTTTGTCGGTAACGAACAATACGGATCGTTCTGACCCAAGCGTCTGAAATAACATCGATGTTCATGAAAAAGGGCTGCTGCGGCGGCCCTTTTTTATTGATTGAGAAGCGCAATTAACGGGCTGGTCATCCTTCCTGTGTAGCCGTTGTTCATCATTCCAGTGCATCACGTGACGGACCATGAGCGCCAGGCAAAACATCAAGTCGGGATATGAGCGGACGGACACCCGTCACCATGTGCAGATTGGCGTCAAGTTGCGCCGACCCGGAGAAAGCTGGTTTTCGAGCCGCATTTCTGATCTGTCGGCGACGGGGTTTCGCGTGCAGACCTTTGTCAAGTTGAAGCCCGGCATGGACATCTGGATCATGTTGCCGGGTTTCGAAGGCCGCCGTGCCGAAGTCATGTGGGTGCGTGACCATGAAGCGGGGTGCAATTTCGAGCGCCCCCTGCATCCCGCCATCTTCGATCATATCGTGAAGATCACGACAGACGCGCTGGGCCTGAAGCCGCTTTAGGCAGGACACCCTCATAGTAAGTAAGGGCCTCCCGGCACTCACGTGTGCGCGGGCAAGACCTCTGCATGGCATGAGCCGAAGCCGATGGAGACAAACCCCTCAGCCTTGGCGTTGGCTTTCATGATTACATGGTCGCCGTCCACCAGGAATGTTCGTGTCTCTCCATTGGGCAGCTCGACTGGCTGGCTACCACCGCGGCTAAGCTCCAAAAGACTGCCCAAGCCGCTATCATCAGGTGTAGAGATGGTTCCCGTGCCTAATAGGTCACCGGGCTGGAGATTGCATCCGTTGGACGCGTGATGAGTTACAATCTGCGCCGCAGTCCAGTACATATTGGAGGCTGGCCCTTTCCCCAGAAGGAAGGCGGGCAGGTCGGCTTTGCGCATCGCGGCTGAAGATAGCGAGACCGACAACTCGATTCCCAGCCCCCCCGACGCCTGATCTTTGTCATTCCAAAGATAAGGCAGTGGCACAGGATCACCGTTCGTTCGCTGAGGTTGTGCAGTCCGGAAAGGCGCCAGAGCTTCTGCTGTAATCACCCAAGGCGAAACGGTGGAGTGAAAATTCTTGGCGAGAAACGGCCCAAGCGGCTGATATTCCCATGCTTGAAAATCACGTGCCGACCAATCGTTGAGCAAACAGAAACCAGCGATGTGGCGACCCGCTTCCGATATTGCGATGGGATCACCCAGCTCGTTCCCCGCGCCAATCCAGATGCCGAGTTCCAGCTCATAATCCAGGCGTTCTGTGGCGGCATAGACGGGGTTCTCTGCGTCCGGAGGTTTGCGCTGCCCCCTCGGCCTTATCACCGGCACGCCAGAAGGGCGAACCGACGATGCGCGTCCATGATAGCCAATAGGCACATGCTTGTAATTAGGCAGTAATGGATTGTCCGGGCGGAATAGCCTGCCCACATTGTTCGCATGATGGATGCCGACGTAGAAATCAGTGTAGTCACCGATAACGGCAGGCAGGTACATCACGCATGCCTCAGCACGATAAAGCATCGGCGTTACAGCACGGCGGTGGGCTTCGTCGGACAACAATGCGCTCAGTTGCTTCCGAAGATCATTACGCGCGTCCCCCGGCAAGGCGAAAAGTGCATTCAGCGTCCGGCTGTATAGCGCTTTCTTCGTGGCTTCCGGCATTAACCCCTCATCGGCAAGCGCGCGCAAGTCCAGGATGTCGTCTCCAATTGCTGCGCCGATCCGGGGTTCCCCTTCGTCTGGGCTGAATACGCCAAGGGGCAGGTTCTGGATCGGGAAGTCGCCGTGGCCGTTCGCGCTGACGACCCAACTTGTTCTTGCAGGATCGTGAGTCTCGTCGATCCCGATGCGCACCCCCTTACGCTCCAACGTTGACTACTCCGCGGCGAATCTGGTCCAACTCGATGGATTCGAACAGAGCCTTGAAGTTGCCTTCGCCAAAGCCATCATTGCCCTTGCGCTGAATAATCTCGAAGAAGATCGGCCCCACCATATTCTCGGTGAATATCTGCAACAGCAGTCCGCCCCCGGTTTCCGGCGCGCCATCAATCAAGATACGGCGCCTGCGCATTTCTTCGATGTCATGTCCGTGCCCCGGCAGGCGTGCGTCGATCATGTCGAAATAACTGTCGGGACTGTCCTGAAACCGCACGCCCTTAGCGCGCAGTTTGTCCACCGTCGCGAAGATATCGTCCGTAGCGAGAGCGAGATGCTGAATGCCTTCGCCTTTATACTCGCGCAAAAATTCTTCGATCTGGCTATGCTCATCCTGGCTTTCGTTGAGCGGAATGCGGATTTTGTCATCCGGGGCTGTCATAGCGCGGCTGAGGAGAGCCGTGGCTTGTCCTTCGATGTCGAAATACCGAATCTCGCGGAAGCTGAAGATCCGTTCGTAAAATTGCGCCCAGTGGTTCATGCGGCCGCGGTTGACGTTGTGCGTGAGGTGATCCAGCGTGTGTAGCCCGGCGTCATGCCCGTTGCGCTCAGCGCCCGGCAGCAGGACGAAATCGACATCATAGATTTCCTGCGCGCCGTAGCGATCCACCAGATAGAGATTGGACCCGCCGATGCCTTCTATAGCCGGGATGTTGAGTTCCATTGGTCCCACCGGTCCCGTGACCGGCGTTGCGCCGCGCTTGACCGCCTCCTCAAAGGCGGCGCGGGCATCGTGTACGCGGAACGCCATTGCGTTGGCGGATGGTCCATGGGCGTTGCGGAACTCCGCCGCCTGACCCACAGTTTCCATGTTGAGTATGAAGTTGATGTCACCTTGCGCATAGCGACGAACATTTTTCGACCGGTGATTGGCAAGATGCGTAAAACCCATGGCGACGAACAGGTCGGCTAATGCCTGCGGCTCAGGGCTTGTGAATTCCACAAATTCGAAGCCATCCAGTCCCAAGGGATTGTCATGCGCATCAGTCATCGATGGGGCTCTCCGGCAGAAATGTTTCCTGCTTATCCTTCAGCCCAACAATGGTGTCAAATGATACTATATTGATTTAGGCTGCGATGCATGGCCCCGCCGCCGTTCGCGCCAAATACTTTATCTACTAAAATTCAAATTACCTGGAGCAACTCATGCTGCTTGCGCGAGAGACTCCGCCTTTTTTGCCCGGAACAACCGACAAGGGGGAATGTTGAACCATTCCACGTCCGTTTCGACGTCCGCGAAATTGGGCACAAGAAACCTCTGCACGAACCCTGAATATTGATAGACCAAAAATGACCCACCGGGTCGCAACGCTGCATGAGTCTCCGTCGTAATGGCGTCTCCGACGCCAGCGGGGAGAGTGGAAAATGGCAGGCCAGACAAGATGTAATCGGCTTCGGAAAACCCATGCTCAGAAATGATCCGGCGCACGTCGACGGCTGATCCATGGACGGCTCGGAAACGGTGATCCGCGATGTCAGCGCTTAGATACCGGACGAAATCAGTGTTGATGTCGATCGCTATCAGAAGCGCATCGGAGCGCATCTTCTCCAGTATCGTGCGAGTGAAGGTGCCGACGCCAGGACCATATTCGACAAACAGTCTGGTGCTGGACCAGTCAACGGTTTTCAACATCGAAGCGACGAGGGAAGGCGAGGAGGGGATGATCGACCCGATCATCGCGGGATGCTTCACAAATTGGCCGAAGAACGTGGCCAAGGGCCGTGTCTTGTTCAGCAACCGGGCCACCGGGCCGTGGGCCTTGCGAAGTTTCTTGAGGTGTACGGTCGCCATTCAAATCCTGCCGTTATTCTTATCAACAGCGCGTCGCAAAATTGTAGCAATTTGGCAAGTCGCTACGCTGTCGATCGGAACAACGCCTGTAAGTGAAGCTGGTTCAACGGGGGGTGATGAACCTAAGATACAAAAAAAGGGGCCGGTCCGAAGACCAGCCCGCCGAGTTTTAGGAGAGGATGCCTGAAAGGCACAGCCCTTTTGCAGCGACTCCAAAAATTCCGCAACTGCGAAGAATGTTACCACGGTTGCAAATTCTGCATCTTGCGCATATCCCTGACCGTTGCTTCTTTCCAAGGCCATCCCCCAGAACGTCGGGCATGAAAGTGGAGAAATGATTATGGTGCAGCGCAAAAATATCGGTACAGATAAAAGCTGATGCGCCGTTTGCCGCCCCTCACAGCCCTCGAGGCTTTCGTGCAGGTTGCGCGTTTGGGGTCCGTGAAAGCCGCTGCTGAGGAGTTGGCTCTTTCGACACCGGCCCTTAGCCGACGCGTGCAGGCGCTGGAGCGGTTCATCGGCAAATCGCTATTCGACCGAAAGCATCAGTCCATGGAGATCAATGGACTGGGGCAGCGATTGCTGGACGATATTGCTCCCGCGCTCGACGCTATGTCCACGGCGATGGAGAACATTCAAAGCGGCGGTAATCAATTGCGTTTCCGTCTAGCGGTTCTGCCACTGTTCGCCAGCCAGCGGCTGTTCCCCCGGCTTGGCGAACTGCGGACGCTGCATCCTACGCTGCATCTGGATGTCGAAACGACACCGCATGCGGTTGCGCGGTTGGGCGAGGGGCTTGATGCCGCCATTGTACTGGCGAAAGATATCGACCCTTCTTTGTACGCGCATGAGCTTGACCGCGACGAGGTGTATCTGATCGCTAGCCGAGGGCTGGTCGAGGGTCCGAAGGCCATTACCGATCCGCAGCAGTTATCGCAGCACACCGTTTTGCTCCATCGCGAAATGTCGGCAAGCTTCGATGCCTGGAAGGAAGCGATCGGGCTGCCCAACATCCAGCCCGCTGCGATCGACAATTATGATTCGGGGCCGCTCATGCTGGAAGCTGCTGCACAAGGGCTCGGTGTCGCAGTCATGCATGCCAGCCATTATAATGACGCACGTGACCCCCGGCTGATGCGCCTCTTCAACCAACATGTTGAAAGCCCTTACCGTTATTTCTTCGTTTGCCGTCCGCGAGCACTTCAGAACCGGGCCGTGCGCATTTTTCA
Organism: Sphingobium sp. SCG-1; assembly: GCF_002953135.1. Lineage (NCBI taxonomy): Bacteria > Pseudomonadati > Pseudomonadota > Alphaproteobacteria > Sphingomonadales > Sphingobiaceae > Sphingobium > Sphingobium sp. SCG-1. The sequence continues at coordinate 3,501,977 of NZ_CP026372.1, read as the reverse complement.
CGACTGGCTGATCGGCGTAGATATCTGATCTTTTGCGGTCCTTAACCTAAACTTCACTGCAATAGTGTCGTTATGGCGCTCATGAGGAATGCAGCTACACAGTCACAGGCGAACGATTCGCATTCAGGCCTTACCGAGCGGCTTGCCCGGTGGGCCACGCGCTTCGGCGGGAAGGCTGATGAAGCTGCCGAGGAATCTGTGTCCGCCCGCACGCCTCCGGGCAAAACCTTTAATCGGGAAGTCGACCGCCGGCGGCAGCTTTATCAGGATATCGGCGCATTCCTGTTCGCGCATGACCTTGATCTTACGCCGCTCAACTTCGGTGTGGCGCACGACTATTTGACGGGCAACGACCATGGCATCGAAAAAGCCGTGGCTGCGGTGCTTTCGGAACGTGGCAAGATCACCAATAGCTGGGTCGAGTCTGTTGTCGCCAGCGCGCCGAACAAGGATGTAACGGCCGACACGTTGCATGACATGTTGAGCAAGGTTGAGGACAACCTCAACCAATTCACTGGGTTGGTCGACGACTCTCGTAACTCAGCGAAAGATTATGGCGCTGCCCTACAGGAGCAGGTGCGTGACCTTTCCGATGAGGCGAAGGCAGAGCCGGTGCTGGGCCGGTTGATAACCCTTACGCGCAACATGGTGGAAAAGACCCGCCAGGTAGAAAGCCAGATGCGGGAAAGCGCGAAGCAGACGAAGGCGCTCCAGCAGAGCCTGGAAAGTGCGCGCCGCGCCGCTGAGCAGGATCATCTGACGGGATTGCCTAATCGGCGCGCTTTCGAAGCGACGCTGACGGCGGAGACGCTAAAGGCGCAGAACTGCCGTGAACCCTTAAGCGTCGCGTTCTGCGACATCGATCACTTCAAGCTGGTCAACGATAGCCACGGCCATGAGACAGGCGACCGTGTTCTAAAATTCGTCAGTGGATTGCTTGCCAAAATCTCCGGCGACAAGTGCCATGTGGCAAGACATGGCGGCGAGGAATTCGTCATGCTCTTTCGCGGAAAGACAGCGGCGGAAGCGTGCGAGATGGTGGATGCCGCGCGCGCCGATTTGTCGCAGCGCAGCCTTGTCAATCGTGCGACCGGCGAGCGCATGGACCGCATCACCTTCTCGGCGGGCGTCGCCAATGTCCTTGCCTATGATGACCCGCGCGCCGCGCTCAAAGCGGCCGACCGCGCCTTGTACCTAGCGAAGGAACATGGCCGTAATCGCGTCTATCTTGCCGCTGAAGTAGAGGCATGATTCCAGAGTAGCGATCAGGACTTTCCAGTCGGCTGTTGCTCATATTGGTCAAGCACCCAGTCTTCCTCTTGGGCTGCCGCGATCCAGTCCTGCATCCACGGGTGCGCTATCACGGCGTCGGCATAGGCGCGCGCGAAGGGTGCGATTGGCAACTGATAGCTGACGATGCGGCTTACCACCGGTGCATACATGATGTCCGCCGCGCCAAAGGCTCCAAACAGATAGTCTCCGCTGCCGCCATGGCAGGCGCGTGCCTGCGCCCATAACGTCTGGATACGCGCGAGATCGGCGGCCACGGCTTCGCTCGGCGCGACGGGATCGAACAGCCGCCGCGTATTCATCGGACAGGCCTGCCGCAGCGGCACGAAGCCTGCATGCATCTCCGCCGCGATCGAGCGCGCCAGCCCTCGCGCCGCCAAATCCTGCGGCCAGAAGCGGGTGCCTCCGGTCAGGTCATTGAGGTAATCGATGATCGCCAGGCTGTCCCAAACGACCGCATCGCCATTCCAGAGCGTCGGCACTTTACCGGCGGAGGGAAGCAGGTCGTTCTCCGCCTTCCGGGCAGTCCAGGCCTCGTCATAGAGCGGGACCACGACTTCCTCGAACGGCAATCCCGATTGCTTGGCGGCAAGCCATCCCCGCAGCGACCAGCTCGAATAGGCCTTGTTGCCGATGATAAGCTTCAACATGGGCTTTCTCCTATTGGTCGCGGATTGCTCAGCCAATGGCTTCCAGCACCGCCCCGCGCAATTCCGCAATGCCCATTCCACCTTCGCTGGACGTCGCGATGATGTCGGGATGCGCCGCCGGTCGCTTCCTGATTTCCTCGGCTGTCCGGGCGGTTACGGCGTCCAGTTCGGTCGCCTTCACCTTGTCCGCCTTGGTCATCACGATGCGATAGCTGACGGCGGCATCGTCCAGCATCTTCATGATGTCGCGGTCGACATCCTTGATGCCATGGCGGCTGTCGATCAGCACCAGCGTCCGCTTCAGCACCGGCCGCCCACGCAGATAGTCGTTCACCAGAAACCGCCATTTCCGCACGACATCCTTGGGCGCCTTCGCATAGCCATAGCCGGGCATGTCGACGAGCCGGAACGCCGGGGGTGTGCCTACATCGAAGAAGTTCAGCTCCTGCGTCCGTCCCGGCGTGTTCGATGTACGGGCAAGGCCGTTGCGGTTCGTCAGCGCATTCAAGAGCGACGACTTGCCCACATTTGACCGTCCGGCAAAGGCCACTTCGTTGACCGACGCATCGGGCAGGAATTTAAGGTCCGGCGCGGATTTCAGGAACGCGATCGGCCCCGCAAAGATCTTGCGCGCGGTTTCGATCAGCGCCTGCCGTTCCTCCTCGGCCTGTGCGTCTTCAGGCGTCACTTCGCGGTCGCCGGCGTGCTTAGCACGGGGTGCCGCTTATACAGCCACCATTGCTGCGCCATCGACAGCAGGTTGTTGGTGATCCAGTAGACCAGCAGACCGGCGGCGAAAGGCGCCATCACGAACATCATCATCCACGGCATCAGGGAGAAGATCTGCTGTTGCATCGGGTCCATCTGTGCCGGGTTCAGCTTGAACTGGAGCCACATGGATATTCCAAGCAGGATCGCCAACACGCCGATGGCGAGGAAGGCGGGCGGCTGGAAGTCGAGCAGCCCAAACAGATTGAGGACATGCAGCGGATCGGGTGCGGACAAGTCCTTTATCCACAGCACGAACGGCTGATGTCGCATCTCAATTGTTAGCTGTAGCACTTTGTAAAGTGCGAAGAAGATGGGAATTTGGAGGAAGATCGGCAGGCAACCCGCGAGCGGATTGACCTTCTCGCGCTTGTATAGCTCCATCATCTCCTGCTGGAGCTTGGGCTTGTCGTCCTTATATTTCTCCTGCAGCGCCTTCAGCTTGGGCTGCACGGCGCGCATCGCCGCCATGCTGGCGAACTGGCGCTGGGCGACCGGGAACATTATGCCGCGCACGATTAGCGTCAGGCAGATGATCGCCACGCCGAAATTGCCGATCTGCGTGAACAGCCAGTGCAGCAGCGAGAAGATCGGCTTTTCGAACCAGTAGAACCAGCCCCAGTCGATCGCGCGGTCGAACAGCGATATGCCGAGCGGTGCGGGGGCATCCTGATAGGCTTCGAGCGTGCGCACTTCCTTCGCGCCCACGAACAGGCGAGACGTCTGCGACACTGCCTTGCCGGCGCCGAGGAGGACGGGCGTCAGGCTGTAATCCGCCTGATATTGCGACCCCGCGCCTTTACGGAACTGGCCGGTGAATGCCGTTTTCTGATCGGGAACGAGAGCCGACAACCAGTATTTGTCGGTAAAGCCGATCCAGCCACCGGTGCTCGGGAACGACTGATTGCCATCCTCATCCAGATCCTGGAAGTTGACGTCATAATTGGCTTTGTTGTTGAAGACGCCAATCGGCCCGGTGTGGATCGTCCAGCTGCTCGGGTCTTTCGAATGCCCGTCGCGGCTGATGTAGCCATAGGGCTGCACGGCCACGGGTCCGCTGCTGCTGTTAATGACCTTCTGATTCACGGTGAACATGAAGTCCTTGTCCACCGAGAGGCCGATCTCGAACAACTGTCCCGCACCGTTATTCCACGACAGCGTGACAGGCGTCGTCGGCGTCAGCTTGCTGCCCGAGGCAGTCCAGACGGTGTTCGCATCCGGCCCTTTCAGCCCCGCGCCTGACCAGCCAAACCCCGCGAAATAAGCATCGCGCGTGCCGCCCGGCGAATAGAGCCGGATCGCAGGGGAGGTCTTGGCGATGGTTTCGCGATAGGTCGGCAGCACGATATCATCTATCCGCGCGCCTTTCAGGTTGATCGAACCCTGCAACTTCGGGGTTTCGATGGCGACGCGCGGGCTGCCTTTCAGCACGGCGCCCCGGTCGCGGATCGCGGTAGGGCTGTCCGCTGCCGGGTCGGCATTGGGGCTCGCCACCGGCGTTGTCTTGCCGCCCTGTATCTGGGTGGCAGGGGGATTTGCGGCGGGGAAGAACCGCTGCGCGATGTAAGGCCATCCGAACAGGATCAGTGCGCTCAGCACTACCGCGAGAATGATGTTCCGCTTGTCGTCCACGTCAGATTGGCTCCCGCCGATAAAGTCTGTGTTGAAAGGCCGCTACCCGAATGTCAGGGAACCGGATCGTACCCCGACCCACCCCATGGGTGGCATCGCATTAGCCGCTTCGTCGCCAGCCAGCTACCCTTGATCGCACCATATTTGCCGAGCGCCTCTATGGCGTATTCGGAACAGCTGGGGGCGTAGCGGCAGGAGGGAGGCAATATGCGCGACGGGCCAAGCTGCCATCCGCGGGCAATCGCCTGAAGGAGGCGGGCGATCATCCCCGTTGCTTACCGGGTTTTGCGCGCGGCGGGCGAGGGGCCTGACCGCCGCCACTCGCTAGCTTGCGCAGCGCCTTTTCCATCTCGCCCCGCAACAGCGCGAAGTCCCGTTCGACTCCGCCCTCGCGCCCGATCAGCACATGATCCGCGCCCGCAATGCCCAGGGTCGGGAGAAGCTCTCGCGCCAGAACGCGAAAACGGCGCTTCATCCGGTTCCGGACGACAGCGCCGCCAATCTTCTTGGTAACGGTAAAGCCGATTCGCTTGGTCGGATCACCATCCTGCCGGTCGCGGACCAACAGGACGAATCCGGGCATCGGCTGCCTGCGTCCCCGATTCGCCGCCAGAAAGTCGGCGCGCTTCGCGAGGATCGCGATGGCGCCGTCGTTCCCGGACGCTTCGATCAGGCGCTCAGGCTCTTCCGGCCGCGGCTGCGACGGGCGCGCAGGATGTTGCGGCCGCCCACCGTCGCCATGCGCGCACGGAAGCCGTGACGACGCTTGCGGACGAGATTGCTCGGTTGAAAGGTGCGCTTCATCGCTCATTCCTCAGGTACTAGTTCTAAAAATCGGCAAGACAAAAAAGGGCCGCCAAAACCGGCAGCCGCATGTCGAGCGGGTCCGATAGAGAAGACCCGCCGCCAAGTCAACCGGGGATGCGCTGCAATCGGCCCTAGTCGGCTTCGCAAAGCGCCTTGAGCTGATCGGCGACCGCGCCCCAGCCTTGCTCGAAACCCATGTCCTTGTGCTGCTGCATGGCCTCGTCGGTCCAGTGGCGCGCGCAAGCGGTGTACAGTGTGCCATCGCCATCCGCCGCGATCGAGAATATGCCGATCATGAAGGGCGTTTGTGGTGTCAGATCGGCATTGAGTGCATCGGTGAAGGCGAACCGCACGCCCGGTTCGTAGGCAAGATAGATGCCGTCGCTTGGATGTGCTTCGCCATTGGGGCCGTGCATCACCATTGCGGCCCGCCCGCCAGGACGCCGGTCCATCTCGACGATCTCGGTCGTCCACGGCTTGGGGCACCACCATTCGGTGAGACGCTCCGTCATAATTTCCCATACCTTGGCGGTCGGCGCGGCAATGTGCTTTTCCACCTTCAGTTCGCGCGTGTCGTCATTCATGCGATCTCTCCCGGCTTCAGTTCTTGCGATGCCCCACCATGGCGAATGCCGCGCCTTGCGGGTCGGTGATCTGGACCATGAACAGGTCGCCGGGGACGGGGGAGGGGCCATGCACGATCTGCCCTCCCCCCTCGGTAACGCGGCTGGCGGCGGCGTCGATGTCGTCGACCCAAGCGTAATGCTTCCACTCGGGCCGGGGCGTGTCGGGCGTTTTCGTCATCATTCCGCCGAGCGTCGTGCCTTCGAGGCCGTAGAATTGATAGGTGCCCATCGGACCCATATCCATGCCGTCGAACGCCTTCCAGCCCATGTGACGTGTGTAGAAGGCGAGGGCACCTGCCAGCTCTCCCGCGTGCAGTTCGTTCCAGCCGAATTTGCCCGCGCTCGGCATGGCGGAAAAAGACGTGGCCGGACCTTCGCCTTCCGGCTGGATGACGTAGAAGGTCGCGCCCTGCGGATCGGCAAGCATGGCGATGTGCCCTACTTCGGGAATATGAGTCACCGGCATGTGCACGCTCGCGCCATCCGCTGCCATCGCCTCCACGGCCGCGCTTGCATCGGGTACGCCGACATAGCCGAACCAGCCGGGCCTGGCGGACCCTGCCGCTACGGCCGGGATGCGCATGATGCCGCCAATGCCCTGACCGTCAGCGGACAGGATCGTATAAGGCTCACCGCCCGCCTCCACCTCGGACATCGACCAGCCCATGAGCGTGCCGTAGAACTGCTTGGCGGCGGTCACGTCGCTGGTCATCAATTCGTACCAGACGAACGGATTTCCTGCGGGGTATGATGTTCCTGTCATAACCACTTCTCCCTTCAGGCTTTTTCGTCGATCAGGGGTGCGAAGCCGCCATAGATCATGCGCGCGCCGCTGAACGGAAGGTCGCCGTCGGGCTTCATCCGCTCATCATCCATAACCTTCGCCATACCTGCATCACGTACCTCTTTGGACGGCCACTCAATCCAGGAGAACGCCACGCTTTCGCCGTCTTCTGCGATGACCGCAGTACGGAAGTCGTTGGTCTTGCCCGGCTGGATATCGTCTCCCCAAGCCTCCACAACGCGCAACGCGCCATGTTCCAGCAGCACCGGCGCAGCTTTGGCCGCCATGGCACGATATGCTTCCTTGTTGCCGGTCGGCACCGGAATCACGAACCCATCAATGTAGCTCATGCTGCCACTCCTTCCTTTGCATCCTGCGTGAAGTCCGCCATCTGAGCCGCCAGCGCCCTGCTAAAAGCGGGCCGCGCGAGGCAGCGTTCGTAATATTGCGCTACCCGAGGCTGTTCGTTCATCAAGCCGCTCCTCTCCAAGCCGCGCAGGACGCTGGCCATCATCAGGTCGCCCGCGGTGAATTGGCCTTCGAGATAATCCTTCTCTCCAAGCCAGTCGGACAGACGCGTGAGCCTGCCGCGCACTCGCTCTTCCAGGCTTGGGCGACGCAGCCGCGCCCACTCTTCCCCCGAGGCGAAGATGTCGATCGTGTTCAGTTCGCCTATCATCGGCTCAACGCTGTTGAGCGCAGCTATCAGCCATGCAGTGGCGCGCGCTCTTGATGCGGTATCGGTGGGCAGCAGGGTTTCGCAATCTCGCCCGATATGCAGCACGATCGCGCCGCTTTCGAACAGTTGCACTGTGCCGTCATCGTAAGCCGGCACCTGACCGAACGGCTGTTCAGTGAAGTAATAATCCGGACGTTGCTCCATGGCGTGAAATAGGCGGGTGCGATAGGACATCCCGGCTTCCTCCAACGCCCACCTGACGCGCAGGTCGCGCACATGCCCCTGCGCAAAGGGCGGCACCCAGGAAAAGCCCGTCACTTCGATTTCGGATTGTGGATCGATTGGCATCGTCTCTCTCCTTTTCGCGCCGTCAGGCGTCTGCTTCTGCTTTTTGGCCTGCGTTCATCTTCTCGAACGCCGCCATGTCCATCCACATCACGCCCCATCCGTGGCCATCCGGATCGGCGACCGCGCGCTCGAACATGAAACCGTGGTCCTGCGGTTCGTGCACTTCGCTGCCGCCAGCTGCAAGCGCCGCATCCACCATCGCGTTCACGGCGGCACGGCTATCCTGCGACAACGCCAGCAGCACTTCGGCGGACGTTCTGGCGTCGACGATCGATCGATTGGTGAACGTACTGAACTTCTCATGCGTCAGCAGCATGACATGGATGCTGTCGGAGAAGGTCATGCATTGCGCCGTTTCGTCAGCGAAACGGTCGTCGCGAACAGCACCTGCCGCTTCGTAGAAGGTGATTGATCGCGCCAGATCGGTGACGGGAAGATTCACGAAGATCATCTTGCTCATATTGTGCTCCAGCCTGCGAGTCGTCCTGTTGCACAGCCTGCCTTCAATGATTATCTAATACAACTACAAAGTTATAAAAAGTAACCAAGGACGCAATGTTGAGGAAAAGAGCTTATTCCGATGGCTGTGCGGCGGCGCACGCGCTCGATCTTATCGGAGATCGCTGGGCGATGCCGGTAATGCGCGAAATGCTGCTGGGTCCACGCCGCTTTTCGGACATCCGCGCCGCGCTGCCGGGCCTTAGCGCCAATGTGCTGACGCAGCGGCTGGAGGAGCTGGAGGCCGTCAGCATCGTGCAGCGCCGCAAGCTGCCGCCGCCAGCCTCGGTGCAGGTGTATGAGTTGACGCAGTGGGGGCTGGAATCGGAAGAACTTTTCAAGGTGCTGGGCCGCTGGGCGGCGCGCTCGCCTTATAAGGAGCCGGGTCCGATGAGTCCGGTTTCGCTCATCATGTCGATGCGCACGATGTTCTCACCCGAACGAGCAGGGGCCATGAAGGCGGCCATCGGCTTTCGCTTCGGTCCGGAAACATTCCGCGCCGACATCAACAAGGGAGAGATTTCCGCAGGCCGGGGCGATGTTGCCGATGTCGCTGTCCTCTTCGATGGAGATCAGAACGCGTTGATCGAGAGCCTCTACGGCGGCGTGCCTCTCGATGCTTTAGCGGACCGGCTTCAGGTTACCGGCGATCGCGCTTTGGCGGACAAATTCCTGACCCTCTTTCCGTTACCGTCGGTCGTCCCTGATCTACGTCCATCCATTTCGGACTAAAACCGCTCGACTCTTGGGCAACTCCCCTCCAGAAGGGCGCGAACAAAAGCGGCACAACTTTGGGGGTTCGGCTTGGTCGCAACAGTATCGACGGTCGCCTACCTCGGGCTGGAGGCGCGCCGTGTGGAAGTGCAGTGCCAGCTTGTGCCCGGTCTTCCCAACTTCATCGTCGTGGGATTGGGCGACAAGGCCGTCACCGAGAGCAAGGAGCGCGTGCGCAACGCGATCGCCGCCATCGGCTTGTCGCTGCCGCCCAAGCGGATCACCGTGAACCTCTCGCCCGCCGATTTGCCGAAGGAAGGGTCGCATTACGATCTTCCCATAGCGATGGCGTTGCTCTGCGCAATGGGAGTCATCGATGCCGAGACGCTGAGTGGTTATGTCGTCGTCGGAGAACTCGGGCTGGATGGCCGCGTCGCGCCTTCGCCTGGCGTGCTACTGGCGGCGCTCCATGCCGGGGAACAGGGGCTGGGCCTCATCTGTCCCGCTGCGCAAGGAAGCGAAGCCGCATGGGCGGGTCATGTCGAAGTCGTCGCCGCGCCGGGACTGCTGCCGTTGCTCAATCACTTCAAGGGCACCGCAATGCTCTCCGCCCCACAACCGGGCGAAGTCGAGACACCTGTCCGCACCGCCGACCTGCGGCAAGTGAAAGGGCAGGAAACCGCCAAGCGCGCGCTGGAGATCGCGGCGGCAGGCGGTCACAACATGCTGATGGCTGGTCCACCCGGTGCCGGCAAGTCGCTGATGGCAAGTTGCCTTCCCGGCATCCTCCCCGAACTCAGCCCTGCCGAGGCGCTGGAAGTCTCCATGGTGGCGAGCGTCGCGGGCACATTGGAGAATGGCCGCCTCAGCCGCGCACGCCCGTTCCGCGCGCCGCATCACAGCGCGTCGATGGCGGCGCTGGTGGGTGGGGGCCTGAGGGTCAAACCCGGCGAAGTCAGCCTCGCGCATCTCGGCGTCCTGTTCCTCGACGAACTCCCCGAGTTTCAGCGCGCCGTCCTCGACTCCCTCCGCCAGCCACTCGAAACCGGCACGGTCAGCGTCGCCCGCGCCAATGCCCACGTCACCTTCCCGGCGCGCGTGCAGTTGATCGCGGCTATGAACCCGTGCCGTTGCGGGCATCTGGGCGATCCCGCGCTCGCCTGCGCCCGCGCGCCGCGTTGCGCTTCGGATTATCAGGCGAAGGTTTCCGGCCCGCTTCTCGACCGCATCGATTTGCACATCGACGTCAATGCCGTCACCGCCGCCGATCTTGTCCTGCCGCCGCCAGCCGAAGGGTCCGAGCAGGTCGCCGCCCGTGTCGCCGCCGCACGCGCGATCCAGACGGCGCGCTATGCCGATCACGCGATCCGCACCAATGCCGAAGTGGATGGCGACTTGCTGGAGGAGGTTGCGACGCCCGACGAGCCGGGCCGCCAACTCCTTGCGCAGGCGGCCTCCTCGATGCGCATGTCCGCACGAGGGTACACGCGCGTCCTGCGCGTCGCGCGAACGATCGCAGACCTCTCCGCCAGCGAAGGCCTAACCCGCGTCCATATCGCCGAAGCGCTCAGCTACCGCAGGCGCGCGCCGGTTAGTTGAGCAGCGGTTTCACCAGAGGCTTGATGTTCCGCACAACGATGCCGACACCTTGCCCTGTTGGATGCATGTTATCCTGCAACAGCAGGCTCCGGTTCCCCGTCACGCCCTTCATGAAGAACGGATAGAGCGGCACGCCATAGTGCTTTGCCAGCATCGGATAGATGGGATCGAACTTCGCCCGATAGGCGCTGCCCATATTCGGCGCGGCGAGCATACCCGCCAGCAGCACCTTGATCTTCCGCCGCTTGAACTCCGCCAATATCGCGTTGAGATTCGCCCGCGTCTGCGCCGGATCTATGCCACGCAGCATATCGTTCCCGCCCAACTCCACGATCGCAAGGTCCGGCGCGCGCGGGAAGGACCGCAGCACCCAATTCAGCCGCGCCTTGCCCTGCGCCGTCGTGTCGCCCGACACGCCCGCGTTATGAACCCGCACCTGCAACCCGTCCTTGCGAAGTGCCGCCTGCAACTGCGCCGGGAAACTCTCATTGGGTTTGAGGCCATATCCCGCCGTCAGGCTGTCCCCGAACGCAAGGATCAGCTTCTCCGCCGCCTGCGCCGGAATGGCCGTCAGCAATCCAATTGCCGCCGCGAGTTGGACAAGATGCCGCGCCGCACCATATAGCTTTTTCACGTCGCTTCCGCGCGCGTTCGCCTGCATCTGAAAGTCTCCATCGCCCATGACAGCATCCCATATCGTGATCGACGCCCGCGATGTCACCCTTTCGCTGGGCAAGGATGCCGCGCGGGTGGATATATTACGCGGCGTCAGCCTTTCGGTGGCGGCGGGCGAGAGCGTCGCGTTGCTGGGGCCGTCCGGATCGGGCAAGTCCTCGCTGATGGCAGTGCTCTCCGGACTTGAGCGTGCAACCAGCGGCGCGATCCATGTCGCGGGCGCGGATTTCGGCGCACTGGACGAGGACGGCCTGGCGCTCGCCCGGCGTGGCCGCATCGGCATCGTGTTGCAGGCGTTTCACTTGCTGCCGACGATGACGGCGCAGGAGAATGTCGCCGTCCCCCTCGAACTGGAAGGTGAACCTGAGGCATTTTCCCGGGCGCAGGCGGAGCTTGCGTCAGTAGGTCTCGGTCATCGCGTCACGCACTATCCAGCGCAAATGTCGGGCGGGGAGCAGCAGCGCGTTGCCATAGCCCGCGCCATTGCGCCGCGTCCTGCACTGCTCTTCGCCGACGAGCCGACCGGCAATCTGGACGCCGCCACGGGCGAGGCGATCATGGACCTCCTATTCGCGCGCCAGAAGGAGACCGGCGCGACGCTGGTGATGATCACGCATGACGTGGCGCTCAGCCGCCGGTGCGACCGGATCATCACCATGCGCGACGGCCGCATCGTGGATGACGCTGTATGAGCCTTGCGCTGCGGTTCGCATTGCGGGACTTGCGCGGTGGCCTGACTGGCCTGCGGCTGCTCGTCATCTGCCTGTTCCTGGGCGTCGCATCGCTGGCGGGCATCGGCAGTCTCACTGCCTCGATCAACGCCGCGCTCTCCGAACAGGGCCAGACGATCCTCGGCGGCGATTTAGCATTCGACCTCAACCAGCGCATCGCCACCCCTGACGAATGGGCCGCGATGGAGAAGCAGGGTCGCGTCTCGCAAGTCACGCGCCTGCGCGCGATGATCGCCCGGCCCGATGGCGCGGACGCTGTACTCAGCGAATTGAAATCCGTGGATGCCGCTTGGCCGCTCTATGGCAGCTTCACGCTGGCGCGCGGCGGCGACCGCCCCGGGTTCGGCGAAGTCGCCATCGCCGATGCGCTTGCCGACCGCCTCGGCGTCAAGGCAGGCGAGCAGGTGCGCATCGGCGACAAGCTGTTCCGCATTTCCGGCATCATCGCGCAGGAGCCCGATCGCGTCGGCTCCGGCTTCACCTTCGGCCCGACCGCCATCGTTGCGGCGGAGAGCCTTGATGCGACGGGCCTGCTGCAGCCCGGCAGCATCTACGAAACGCAATATCGCGTGCGCACGCCCGCCAATGTCGACCCCACCGCCGCCATTGCCGCCGTCAGCGCCGCGACACCCGGCGCAGGCTGGGAGACGCGCGACCGCACGAATGGCTCGCCCAGCACGCGGCGCTTCATCGATCGCATGGGTCAATTTCTGTCTCTGGTTGGCCTGACCGCATTGGTCGTGGCGGGCATCGGCGTCGGCAATGGTGTGGCCAGCTACCTCGACGGTAAGCGCCCCGGCATTGCGACTCTCAAGGCTCTTGGGGCATCCAGCCGCACGATATTCCTGACATATCTACTTCAAATCATCATCGTATCCGCCGTTGGCATAGCGCTCGGACTGATAGTCGGCGGGTTGCTGCCATGGCTCGTCACCCTATTCGCGGGCGACATGCTGCCGGTCCCGCCGAGCCTTGGCGTCTATCCCTCTGCGCTCGCGATCAGCGCGGCCTACGGCCTGTTGACCGCACTGCTGTTCGCGCTGGTGCCACTCGTGCGCGCCCGCCATGTCGCGGCGGCGGCGCTGTTTAGAGGCGGACTTGGGGAGAGCGGAAAAAGCGGATCAGGCGTCTGGTTTGCCGTCATCTTCATTGCAGCGCTGATTGCGGCGCTCGCCATATCGACCGCGCGCGAGCCGGGGCTTGCCGCGATATTCCTCGCTGCGGCGCTGGCCTTGCTGGTGGTGCTTTCGCTTTTCGGCGTCCTGATCCAACGTGTAGCCGCGCGGTTGCCGCGCCCACGCCACCCTTTGGCCCGCCTTGCGCTCGCCAATCTTCACCGTCCGGGTGCGCAGACCGGAAGGCTGATTGTCGCGCTGGGCCTTGGCCTGTCGCTGTTCACGACGCTGGCGGTCGTGGAGACCAACCTCTCAGGCCAAATGGCGAGCAGCATCCCGGCCAAGTCGCCCAGCTTCTTTGCCCTCGATATCCCGTCCGAAGGCGTCGATCAGTTCCGTACCATCATTGCGCGCCAGTCGCCGGGTGCAGATGTGGTGACGGTGCCTTCGTTGCGTGGCCCGGTAGTAGCAGTGCGCAATCAACGCGTCGCCGATATGAAGGAGATCCCCGAGGACGCGTGGATACTGCGAGGCGACCGCGGACTTACCTATTTAGAGATGCTCCCGACTGGCAATACGGTCGTCGATGGCAAATGGTGGCCTAGGAACTACAGTGGCGAACCGCTTGTCTCGGTCGATATCCGCGCAGCGAAGGCGCTGAACCTGAAAGTGGGCGACATGCTGACGGTGTCGGTCCTCGGGGTCGAAGTGCCCGCGCGCATCGCCAACTTCCGCGAGATCGACTGGGATACGATGGGCCTCAACTTCGGGATGATCTTTTCGCCCAATGCCCTGAAGGACGCGCCGCATAGCTATCTTGCGACGATAGCCTTGCCCGGTGGGGCAGGGGCCGCGCAGGAAAAGGCGATCAACCGCGACATCATCCGCGCCTTTCCGTCCGCCTCGCTGATCCGGGTGAAGGAAGTCATCACATCGCTGGGCAACCTCTTGGGGCAACTCTCCGCCGCCGTGCGGGTTGCCGCCTCGATTGCGATAGCCGCAGGCATCGCCGTGCTGGTCGGCGCAATAGCCGCGGCGCGCCGTACCCGCACCTATGACGCGGTGCTGCTCAAGCTGTTGGGCGCAACCCGCCGGCAAGTGCTGGCGGTGCAGGCGATGGAATATGCACTGCTGGCGCTGCTGGTGTCGGGCATCGCCTTTGCCGTCTCGGCCGGGGCAGGGTGGTATCTCGCGACGAAGACGCTTGGCCTGCAATGGACGCCGGATTGGGCGGTGGTGCTGGGCACATTGGCGGCAGGCGCGTTGCTCACGCTCGCGCTGGGGCTTCTCGGATCGCTGCCCGCGCTGGCCGCACGGCCTGCGCGAGCGTTGCGAGAGCTTTAGGCTGCGTCTGCTACGATGTCCGGGCCGACTCGCGTATAGCGCCCGTCGACATAAACCAGCGGATCGACAACCGGGCTGCTGAATGCCTCCACGACATCGCCGATGAAGATCGAATGCGATCCGTATGTGATCTGCTGCGTCTGACGGCACACGAAGCTCGCCTGCGCATCGTCGAGGCGGGGAATGTCGATCGACGTGTCCGCCCAGCTTCCAATCTCGAAACGCGCCTCGCCTTTCACCTTGCCGCTGCACGCTGCGGAGATATGCATATGGTCCGCGTCGAGGATGTTGATGCAGAAATCCGCGCCGGAGGCCAGCACCGGGTGCATTGACGCCGTCTTGTTGACGCAGATCAACATGCTCGGCGGGTCCATGCTCAGTTCGCTGACGGCGGTCGCCGCCATCGCGTGACGCTGCCCATCCTTCTTGGTCGTGATGACCACCACGGCCTTGGCCAAGCGACGCAGCCCCGCCCGCATCTGAGTGGAGATTGCTTCGTTGTCCTGGGCCATGGAGGGTTCCGATACCGTTGCGCTACGGTTGCCGATACTATGCCGATAGCGACCTGCCAATCTAAAGTCGGCATGGGGCCACGCCTATCCCAGACGTGGCCTTCGGAGGGTCGCTTAACCTAAGGCCCTTGTCATCAACCGTTCCAGCCGCTCCGCAAAAGCGCGCGGATCGGCAGGGGGTTCGCCATCGGCAATCCGTGCTTCATCCAGCAGCAGATGGGCGATATCCGCTTTCATGTCGTCGCTCCCGTCGGCGGCGTTCGCGAGCTTGGCGATCAGGCCATGCCCCGCATTGATCTCCAGCACAGGCTTGGCGGCAGCGGGCAGTTGCCCGGCGCTGGCAAGCAGTTTCTCAAGCTGGCGATCCATCCCGCTCTCCGGCGCGACCAGGCACACTGCGCTGGTGGTGAGGCGATCCGATATGCGGACATCGGACACCACATCCTCCAACGTCTGCTTGGCGAATGCGACGAGCGCGTCGATGGTCTCGCCCCCTTCGGCCTTCGGAGCGTCCCCCGTGTCGGCGGGCGGGATAAGGCTGAGGTCCGCCGCACCCTGCGTCACCGACTTGAAGGGCTTGCCTTCATAATCGACGCCGATGGTGGTCCAGAAGCTGTCGACCTGATCGGGGAGCAGCAGGACTTCGATGCCGCGTGCGCGGAAGCCCTCGATCTGCGGCGACGTGGCGAGACGGGCGAGATCGTTGCCGACCGCATAGTAGATCGCCGTCTGGTTCTCCTTGATGTCGGCGACATAATCCTTGAGCGACCGCCAGTTCTCCATGGAAGACGTCGTCTTGAACCGCGCGAGATTGAGCAGCGCCTCGCGCCGCTCGAAATCCTCGTACAGCCCTTCTTTCAGCACCGCGCCGAAATTGTCCCAGACCTTGCCATACGCCTCGGCATCGTTGTTCGAGAGCTTCTCCAGTTCGGACAGCACGCGCCCCGTCACGCCCTTCTGGATCGCGGAGAGGATAGGACTGTCCTGGATCATCTCGCGCGACATATTAAGCGGCAGGTCGGCCGAATCCACAAGGCCCCGCACGAAGCGCAGGTAGCGCGGCAGGATCTCCGCCTCGTCGGTGATGAAGACGCGGCGGACGTACAGCTTGATCCGGCCCTTGCGGTCGGGATCGAACAGGTCGAACGGCTTGCTCTCCGGAATGAAGGTAAGCACCGAATATTCGGTACGCCCTTCCGCGCGATAGTGGATGGTCAGCGCAGGCTGGTCGAACTGCCCCGCGACGCTGCGATAGAAGTCGGCATAATCCTCTTCGCTGATGTCGGACCTGGATTTGGTCCACAGCGCCGCGCCATCTGTGATTTCCTTCGCTTCGGCATCGGGCTTTTCCAGCAGGAAGATCGGCACGGGCACGTGGCCCGACTGCGCCTTTACGATCCGCTCGACAGTGAACTGCTCGGCATAGGATTTGGCATCCTCCAGCAGATGCAAGACCACGCGAGTGCCGCGCTGCGGGGCTTCCTCGGGGGCGACCGGCTCGATCGTGTAAGTGCCCTGACCATCGGACGACCAGCGTGCCGCTTCGTCCGATCCTGCCCGACGGGAGATGACTTCGACGCGATCGGCCACCATGAACGCCGAATAGAAACCGACGCCGAACTGGCCGATCAATTGCGATCCTTCGCCGCCCTTGTCGGCTGCGATCCGGTCCATGAACGCCTTCGTACCGGATCGGGCAATGGTGCCGAGCGTCTCGCCCATGTCGGCGGCGGTCATGCCAATGCCATTGTCCTCCAGCGTGAGGCGGCGGTTGTCCGGGTCGAGCGTGATCGTGATGCGCGGCGCGCTGTCTTCGCTCAGGATTTCGGGATGGCTGATCGCCTCGTATCGCAGCTTCTCGCACGCATCGGCCGCATTGGAGATCAACTCGCGCAGGAAGACGTCTTTGTCCGAATAGACCGAATGCACCATCATGTGCAGGAGTTTCGAGACGTCCGCTTCGAAGGCGTGGGTCTCGGGCGCTACGGCAGTGTCTGTCATCGTCCGCTTCTCAAAGGCTAAGGTTGAAACGGCGGTGAAATGGACCGGTGGCCTTTGCTTTTCAAGGGGCACTGTGGCCTTCGCGGCGTTCCCGTCCCGGTAGAGCACGCCGGGAAGCCCACCATTCAACTACTCGCCCACACCTCCGCCTCGCCAAGGGTATCGAAGGTCCGGCCTGTCAGCTCACATTCGGTTGTGAAGGTCATCTCCACGAACCACTGCCCTTCCTTGGCCCCATGAATATCGCTGAGGCAGGAGAGCACGGCCATCAGGCGTCCATCACGGAACACGAGCATACCCTTGTTGTCATGCGCGCCGCTGTCCAAAGTTACTGCTTTAAATTCAATGGTCATCGTCATGTACTAGGCTGCCGCATGAAGATAGGCTGGACGGAAATCACCGGCGCGTTGCATTCCTTCCCAATCGAGAATTTGGACGGACCGTTTGTCGCGCGCGATCACGCCGTCTTCGGCCAGCGCATGCAGCATACGATTGACGTGGATGGGAGTCATGCCGGTGGCGTCCGCTATCTGTTCCTGAGTCATCGGCAGTTCGAACCGTTCGGCACTGCCCAGGCCAGCGGCCTCGCGACGCGCGGCAAATTCGCACAGCATATGGGCGACGCGGGCCTTCGCGTCCCGGCGCCCGACATTGAGCACCCATTCGCGGAAGATCGACGCGTCGATCAACGAGTCGCGCCACAATGCTTCGTTGATGACTGGATGACGGGTCAGCATCTCACGAATGTTCGCGGCCGGCAGCCAAGCGACCACGGCGTCGGTAATAGTCGAAACACTATGGTCGGCGCGCGCAAGCATGAGATGCTGCAAATCCAGGATGTCTCCCGCCATGTGGAAGGAGACGATCTGACGAGCGCCAGAATTGGTAAGCTTATAACGGCAGGCAAAGCCTTCAAGCAGAAGACAACAGTCGGTCGGACGATCGCCCTCATGCACCAGATGTTGTCCTGCGGTGTACCTTACAATACGAAAGGGCAATGTGCGAATGGCCGCTTCATCTTTTTCGTCAAGTTTAGCCAGCCGTTCAAGCTTGTGTATCAAGAGCTTGAACGGATCGTCGTTATTAGGGGCCATGGCAGTCTTTCAGAATGAGCTACTCAGATAAGTTGAGAAGCCGAATTAAAACGTCAAGATCGTACTTTGGTTCAACTTCGATCAATATTTTGGTGCCGATGCGTAACGATCCGTCAGATGCCGCAGGTCGGAACTCTGCTTGGGCAGGTGGTCGCGTTAGTGCGGCTGTTGGCTGTAGGACGATACAAACACGCTGTGAATGCTTTAAAAAGTCGAGATGTCGTTTCACTCCCGACATATAATTGTCATCGGGGAGATTAATGTCGATTCATGCTGGACAGGCGAAATGGGCTGAGTGACTGTCGATCGCGCGAAAGGGGAACAGGCAGATGGCAGTCGGCTTTACGGCGAATAAACAAAGGCGGTTGGTCGGCGGTGAACCACCCAGCCGTTATGCTGAACTGGCCCACATATGTTGATCTCCTTGGTATGAAGACGGCCGATCGTGCCCAGTTTGGCGGCATGAACCTTGAGGCGCAGGCGCGGGCTGCGCTTAGCCGGGGCGATCTTGCTTTGGCCGCGCAGGCGGCACAGGCACTGGTGCATGCGGAGCCGGATCAACCTGCCGGTTATTTCCTGCTAGCTATGGCGGCCGCAGAAGCGGGGCAGATTGCCAAGGCACTGCCGATGCTGGAAGCCGCCGTAGCGCGCGGACCGGAGCCGGAACATCTTGCGCAACACGCGAAGCTTCTCATCCTCGTGCGCCGTGACGGCGAGGCAGGGGAGGCGGCTCGGCGAGCGCTGACCCTGGGTGTCACGGATGCGTTGACGCTTGACACCGTAGGCTGCGTGCTGGCGCGGCTTGGGGATCATGAAACCTCCGTGGCGCCATTCGAAGCTGCCGTCGCCGCTCAGCCCGACAATCTCGACTATCGCTATAATCTCGCCGCCGCCTGCGGCTTCACCGGTCGGATCGCAGAAGCGCACAGGCATTACGAGGCAATCCTCGCCGCTGATCCGGGCAACGCGCGTGTCCACTATGCGCTCGCCATTCTTACGCGCCAGACCGCCGGAGTGAACCATATTCCACGGCTTGAAGTGGCCCTTTCCAAGGCCTGTGATCCGGCCGACGCATTGCGCATCCGTTATGCCCTGGCCAAGGAGCATGAGGATCTTGGCCATGCCGACGAGACGTTCCGCTATCTCTCGGACGCCAATCGCGCGCACAAGCAGGTCATCGGCTATGACTTCGCGCAGGATGCCGCGATCTTCGATGCGATCGAGCAACTGTTCGGGCGGCACGACGGCATTCTGCAGGGCAACGGCAATCCCGATCCTACGCCCATCTTCGTCGTCGGTATGCCGCGCACGGGTACGACCCTTGTAGACCGCATCCTTTCTTCACATTCCGATGTAGGATCGGCCGGCGAGCTTCAGGCGATGCCGCTGGCGGTCAAACAGTTGAGCGGCACGCGTTCGCGCCTCGTCATAGATTCCGAGACGATAGCGGCGAGCGCATATGTCGATGCGACTGCGATAGGCGACGCGTACCTCGCACGCGCGCAACATCACCGTCCGCACGCCAAGGCGCGCTTTATCGATAAGCTTCCCGCCAATTTCCTCTATGTCGGTCACATCCTCCGTTCGTTGCCGCAGGCGCGCATTGTCTGCCTGCGCCGCAATCCGATGGATACGATCTGGAGCAATTACAAGAACCTGTTTGCCAGCCAGTCGGCCTATTACGCCTATTCCTACGACCTAATGGATACCGCGCAATATTATGCGCGTTTCGACCGGTTGATGGCACTGTGGGAGCGAGTATTCCCCGGCCGGGTGCTACAGCTATCCTATGAGGCCCTGGTGGCGGATCAGGAACGGGAGACGCGGCGGTTGTTGAGTTATTGCGGCCTTGATTGGCAGGACGCCTGCCTGTCCTTCCACGAGAACAAGGCGGCTGTCGCGACCCCCAGCGCTGCGCAGGTGCGCCGTCCGCTCAATGCCGACGCCGTGGCACGATGGAAGGCGTATGCCGTCGCGCTGACGCCGGTACGTAATTGGCTGGAAGAGCAGGGGATAGTCGTAGGCTGACGCTAGGACGCGGGTCTGGGAGGCACCGGGTGGAGGATAAAATCAGGGTGCGCGTCGATCGTTGGCGTGGAGCCTGCTTTTGTCACCGCCTGCTGAAGTTCTTCGATGACGGCAGGCGCGAGCGGCAGCGGATGTTCCGATGGATGCGTGGCGGCCTCCACAGGATAGTCCTGGGCCGGCGTGGTGGTCATCTCGATATGCGCACCGAGCAGCGCGCGGATCGGATGCGTCTTTGCGAAGGCGGCAAGCCGGTCGGCACTCGCACGGAAATCGCCGAACTTGTCCAGCGGGAAGTAGAGCCTTCCGGGATAGAGCATGTCGCCGGAAAACAGCAGTCGCGTGCGCGCATCGTAGACCATGATGTGCGCCGGCTGATGGCCGGGCGTCGGGATGATGTTAAGAATGCGCCCGCCAAGATCGAAGCGGCCGATATTGCGGGGCCAATCCCGAATGTGAAAGAACGCCGATACGTCGTCGGGGGCGAGACCCACCACATTGGTATCCGGCCGATCACGAAATTCATCATCGCCGGCATGATGGTCGCCATGGCCGTGCGAATGCGCGACTACCAAGTGCATCGGACGGCCACCGTGCTTTGCGCGCCATTCGCTTACGAGCCGATCAATGGTCGGCCGTATCTTCAATCCTCCCGCCCCGCTGTCGATCAACAGGGCGCGTTCCCTGCCGAACAGCAAGTAGAGGAAGGGCGCTTCGAAATTGGTGCGGACGGATTGGCGGATCACGAATGTGTCGGCATCGATCGCTTGGACCTGCATCTCCGGTTCGCTTGTCGTTGTTCCGTCGATCCAGGGCGCGAAGCTCGGCGACTTTAGCGGCGGAGCGGCCGCACCGAGGAAAAGTGCTGCGCCGAGCAGTCCAATGGAGTGGCGCAGAGCGACGGATGGGCGGGCAGCACGTGCCGGGATGATTGGCTCCATGCCTTCAACATATGCTTTATTACGGAAGGAGCAATTGTTAATATCGTTTCGCTAATCGTATCGTACGGTGAATGCTCCATTGCCGAGGGTGAACGAACCATCGTGCACAGCCAATCTTGCCATAGAGGCATGTTGCCTCACGGGGCTTTTGCACTTTGAAAGCTGTGCCATGCCGAACTGTGCATGAGGGAACTGCCGGCCGGAGCGCGGCAGTGGCCATCAGCACGGGGATTCTGCGGGAGAAAATCACATGGCGAAATTCGTCGGAAATATTTGGGCGGAAACGCTTGTCGGCACATCGGTGGTCGACGACATCAGGAGCCTGGGCGGCGATGATATTGTCCGCGCGGGTGCGGGCGACGACTATGTTGAGGGCGGGGATGGCAATGACACCCTGTACGGCGAACTGGGAAATGACTTCCTGAAGGGGGGCGCTGGCGCGGATGTCCTGGAAGGTGGGGATGGCAACGACAAGCTTGACGGAGGCATTGGCGACGACCGGCTGATCGGGGGAATCGGCAACGACATCTTCTCGGGTGGCGACGGCAGCGATCGGATCGATGGCGGGGATGGTCATGACCAGATCCTTGGCGATGCGGGGAACGACACCATCACCGCAGGCGCAGGCCGGGATTATCTGGACGGCGGCTATGGCGACGATCTCATCTACGCGGGGGATGGCGACGACGGCTTCTACAATGAGATCAATCCCGCGACGGGCAAGCTGACCACGCAGGCCGTGGGCGGCGGCGCGGGCAACGACACCATCTACGGCGAGGGCGGCAACGACCGGCTGAAGGGCCAGTCAGGTGACGATCATGTCTATGGGGGCATTGGCAACGACTTCGTGGACGGTGGCGACGGCAACAATTATCTCGACGGCGGCACGGGGAATGACGTGCTCTCCTCGGAATATGGCGTCGACATTCTCATCGGCGGCGATGGCAACGACAACCTTCAGGCCGGTGCGGGGAATGACAGCCTTTCGGGCGGCAACGACGCAGACTCCATGAACGGTGAAGACGGCGATGATAGCATGAGCGGAGGAAGCGGCGACGACCTGCTGCTCGGCGGCGGCGGCAATGACCAAATTCGTGGTGATAGCGGCTTCGACAAGCTGATCGGCGAATTGGGCAGCGATCATCTTTGGGGCGGCGCTGGAGCGGACTGGTTCTGCTTCAAAGGTGCGGGCGCTCTGGATGGCGGCGACGTGATCGAGGATTTTCAGGACGGCAGCGACCGGATCATCATCGAGAAGCTGGGCGTCAGCAGCTACAGTTCCAGCGGTGCATTGGGCACGATCTTCGCGCATGATCTGGCCAACGGCAACGTGGCTCTCGATGTAGTCACATCTTCCGGCAGCAAGTTCATGATCGAAGTTGCTGACCCGACTGCGACGCTGAATGCGCACAGCTTTTCGGCGGCAGATTTTCTCCTGGTATGACGAGAAGCTCTGCGTCTTGGCCGGGACGGCTATGACGCCTTGAAGTTTCCGTAACCTAAGTCCGCTTCCGGCGAGGGCCGGAAGCGGACTTGCATGGTCTTAACTTGTCGATCCGATCCTGTGATTGCTGATTAATTACGTCAGCACATCGATCCGTGGACGAGACGACCGCCTATTCCGCAGACGGCTGCTTGGTCTCGGACGCCGCCTGCTTCTTCACTTCGCCCTTCGTCATGGCGGAGGTCAGGACTTCGCCTGATCCACTGAAGTTGGTGGCAGGCAGAGCGGCCACGCGGTTGCCGCTCTCGACCAATACCGTGTCGACGATGCCGTTGGCGCGAGTGCGGACCGCTCGGACGGTGCCGATGGCCCGGCCATGCGCATCTTGTACGACCATGCCAGGACTGACCGCGAACATGCCCGCGCCATTGGCGGCGCCCGATCCGGCAAGGGCAAGCTGTCTCGCGCCGCCCGACGCCATGCCGCCAAGATTGCCAGAGCCGCTGGCTGCGCCATTGGCGGCGGTGCCGACGGCGCTCGCGGCCCGATCGCGGGTGTTGCCCACGGCAGTGCCGACACGATTGCCTGCCGTTCCTACCATGCCGGTCGTGGCGTCACGGGCCGATCCCACCGCATTGTGCACGTCATTGGTGCCGACCGTGTCCAGAGCGCCGCCCACGCTGCCCGAGCCTGAAGCGCTGCCGCCCGCCGATCCACTGGTGTTGCGGCCGCCGCGATTAGCCGATCCGGACAGCGCACCAGTGGCGCTGCCGGAACCTGAAGCTCTGCCACTCGCACGGCCTTCGCGGGCGTCTACGCTGCGATCAATGCCAAGGTCGCCACGACCGTCCAGCGTCCCAGTCGCTGATCCGGTCACACCGCCCAGCGCGCCGCCCAAGCCGCCGCCTCCCATCAGGCCACCACCGCCACCGCCCAGCAGTTGCGCGGAAGCAGGCGTGGCTGCGATGGTAAACAGGAACGTCGCGATAGTAAGTGACTTGCGGTTCATTTTCCGTCTCCTTGCGATGTGATGCAAGGGAAACGGGAGTCGGCAGCGGTTTAATCCCAAACTGATCAGATTTTCTTATAAGGTACTGCGATTTAGCTCTTATTTCTGCAAGCGCGGCAAATGAGTCCCCGCCCGTAGACTGCGTCCGGCCCCTTCTTGCCAAGGTCCACCGCCTCGGCCGCCAGCGCTGCCAGGCCTTGAACCGCAAGCAGTCGTCCGGCGACCAGCGGCGTGGCAAAGGAGGTGCCCCGCACCTTCGTGACGCCGCCGTTGGTACTCGCAGCGAGCATGTCCGCGCCGGGTGCGGCGAAGTCCAGATGCTTGGCCCGCCCTGCCTCGATCAGCGCGCGGTCGCGCCCGTCCACTCCGGTGACTGCCAGCACGCCCGGATAGGACGCGGGAAAGGCGGGCGGCGCGGCGGGTCCGTCATTTCCTACGGCTGCCACGATGACTATCCCGCGCTTCTGGGCAAGGCGGACGGCGCTTCCCAGCAATGGATTGTCCGGCCCGACGAGACTGATCGTGACGATGCCGACGCCGCGCGACGCCATCCAGCCGAGCGCTCGCGCGATCGACAACGCCCCGCCGCCTGCCGGGTCGCGCCCATACACATCGGCAGCCAATAGCGACGCCCCTGGAGCCGCACCTTTGATCCGCCCCGTTCCCGCAATCAACGAAGCCACGGCAGTTCCATGCGCACTCCCGAGGGGCGCTCCCCGCGCAAACCCGCGCTGCTCAATACGTCCGGTCAAGGTCGGATGCACGGCCACGCCGCCGTCAATCATGCCGACGGCCCGGCCCGGGACGACGCCCGATGCGCGCGGGGTTGCTGCGCCGCTCTCCAAGGCTCCACTTGCGGTATAGAGCGTATCGGCGCTGACGTCCGCCTCCGGCGCAATCTTGCGGACCCGCCGAAGTGTCGATGCGAGGCCACGGCCTTCCGGCACGGTGATGCGCAACAGCAACAGGTCCAGCCCCTCGACCGTCTCGCTCTCCCATTCAAATCCGGCGGCCTTTAGCGCTGCTTGCGTCGCAGCATTCGCGCCTGTGACCAGCACCACGTCGCTTACTGCGGGCTGACCCCGGTCATCCAGAGCTACGCGCCCGCCGCTGTTTTGCACCAGCCCCGTCAGCCTCTCCGCCCGCAAGGTAAGCAACTGATCGGCGAGGCGTGCAGGCGAAAGCTGCTCCAGCCGATCGATTGCCAAAGGACCAGCTACCCCGCCGATGACGTCGGGCAGCCCGCCGCCCGAAAGAATTTGCGCTGCGGCATATGCCGGAATCAGCCCCGCTACGGCAAACATGGTGAGAAGAAGACGGGGCATATTGCATGTATCCTTGAGCGCCGATCATCAGGCATAGCAAATTTCAGGAGTTCAGGGATTAAACGTACGCGCTCGACCGTTTCATCCACGACAACAATAGCCGGAGTTCCCGATGGCGTTTGAAAGCGAATTGCTGGCTCTGGTGCCGCGCTTACGCCGCTTCGCTGCCAGCCTGTCGCGTAATGCGGCGGATGGCGACGATCTGTGCCAGGCAGCAATAGAGCGCGCGCTGCGTTCGCGCGGCCAATGGCAGGATGGGACGAGGCTAGATAGCTGGATGTATCGGATCATGCGAAACCTGTGGATAGACGAAGCCCGTTCACGCCAGCGTGCGGCCAAGACCTTTGCGCCTGAAGAAGCGGGCGCGCAGATCGGCCATGCGGGCGACCGGGACATTGAGGTGGCCGTTGAACTGTCTGACGTTGCGCGTGCGATGGATCAGCTTCCGCCAGAACAGCGCGAAGCCGTGTCGCTGGTGCTGGTCGAGGGGCTTTCCTACAAGGAAGCAGCGGAGGCTCTGGACGTTCCGATAGGTACATTGACGTCACGGTTGGTACGGGGGCGCAGCGCATTGATCGGCATGATGGAGGAAGCGGCATGACGGGTGTCACCGAGGAAATGCTGGTCGCCTATGCCGATGGCGAACTGGACGACATCAACCGCCGCCGGGTCGAGCGCGCGCTGGCCGAAGATCCCGCGCTGGCGAAGCAACTTGCGGCCCACCAGAAGCTGCGGACAACGTTGGCGGCGCATTACGCCCCTCTCGCAAATGAGATTGTTCCGGATCGCTTCGCCATCCTATTGCAGAGCGGCGTCAGCGACATTGCGCAAGCGCGGGAAGTGAAGGAGCGACGCCCGGTATGGCGGAGCTGGACGAGCATTGCGGCAGTTGCAGCCGGCTTGCTGCTGGGGCTGATGGCCGGGCGACAATGGGCGGATGAGGCTGGTCCTCTGGCGATCAAGAAGGATATGATGGTAGCGCGGGGCGGTCTCGCCCATGCTCTCGACACCCAGCTTGCTTCCGCCCAGGATGCAACTGCGGTCGTGCGGATCGGCCTTACTTTTCGCGCCAAAGACGGCAGCTGGTGCCGCAGTTTCGATAGTGCGGCGGTATCTGGTGTCGCCTGTCGTGCGGACGAGGATTGGCGGATAGAGCAAGCGATACCTGGAGCTTCGCAAACCACTCCCTATCGTCAGGCTTCTTCCGCTGACGCTCGCTTGTCGGAAACTGTCGAGGCGCTCATGGCGGGAGAGCCTATGAACGCAACAGGTGAAAATGCGGCGCGAGCAAATGGCTGGCGCTAAGGGTGACGGGATAGAACGCGGTCTATCCCGCTCAAAAGGATCTGCTGTTCATCAGGTACATTCCATCCGGCGTCAGGGAGCAACAGTTCAGATTGTCACGATACAAGCAAAGCTTGTGTGACACTGATATCTCTATTCACTAAATAGAGAATGCCTTCTGAAGGGATTGGTCGTTCCCTTCGACGTTACCGTCGGCATCAGACCCGCGGCTTTTGATCGGGATGCAGCTTGCTCCGCGTTACCAACGGCTAAAGCGCACGGTGCCAGGGCGTCCACGCCAGGGATCGTGTTCCCCCCTCTAAGTTATGGGGTTGAAACGATGCGCTCTTACCACTCTTCATCCTGATCGTTGCGGGATTGCGACGCCCTGCGGCTGACGCCCGGACGCGACGCATAGCACTTCCAACATAGCGGCCGTTCTCCTCGCCCATGCGCTGATGAGGATGATGTCGTGTCCGTGCCACCGCGCTTCATTGCGCGGGAAAGGATATCCCATGCCCGCCCAATTTCGTCGGCCAACTGTGTCAAATCGCACGCCGTCTGCCTCTACGCTTCAGGCAGCCGCCGCCATTTTCGGCAGCGCCATCATCAATAACGACCGCCGGTTTCGGTCGCCGTCGCCGCCTTTGCCACCGCGCGGCTCACCACAATAATCCTACATAACAGGGACAAAATATGATCTTCAATTCCAGCCGCCTCCAGCATTTTGGGGTGCGTCGTGCACTGCTGGCGGGCGTAGCTTTGACAGCAATTAACTTTCCTCAAACAACGCTTGCGCAACCTCTCGCACCAGTAGACGCTTCAGCCGAAATAGCGGCCGATGATGCGGGTGCGGAAATCATCGTAACGGCGCGCCGTCGCGACGAAAGCGCGCAGGACGTGCCGATCGCATTGAGCGTCGTCGGGGCGGAGCAACTCGCGGCGACCGGAAATTTCTCGCTTGGTCAGACGCAGCAGCTTGTGCCGAGCCTACAAATATTCAGCTACAATCCGCGCAACACCAATATCAACATCCGCGGACTGGGCAGCAATGTCTCCTTGACCAATGACGGTCTGGAGAATGGCGTCGGCGTCTATGTCGACAATGTCCATTACGGTCGGGTTGGACAGTCGCAGTTCGATCTCGTCGATCTTCAGCAGATCGAAATATTGCGAGGGCCGCAGGGCACGTTGTTCGGCAAGAACACGACCGCTGGCGCCATCAATATAACCAGCCGCGCGCCCAGCTTCGAAACCGAATTTTCGGGCGAGGCGTCTGTTGGCGATTACGGCTATCATCAAGTGCGAGGGTCACTCTCGGGGCCTATCATCGCCGACAAGCTTGCTGCCCGGATCAGCATAGCGGACACGCACCGCGACGGCTTCATCGACAATGTTAGGACGGGGAAAAAAGCGTCCGATTATGACAACTTCAGTGTCAGAGGCCAGCTTCTGGCGAAGCCGACCGACACGTTATCCGTCAAGCTGATCGGCGATTTTTCCAAACAAACACTCAATTGCTGCGTGAATTTGCTGGTCGGCAGCTACAGCCAGTATGACAATGGGGCGGCCTTGCCGAACACGTTCGAACAGCGGGTTGCGCGCGCAGGTTACACGCCGCTGCCGTTCGATTCATTCGCGCGCAAGACGGACGCCAACTCTCACTATCAGGCGAACATGCGCGGTTATGGCGCGTCCGGGCAAGTCGACTGGGATCTGGGCAGTGCCGCGCTTACCTCTATCACGGCTTATCGCTGGTGGGATTGGGATCCGGCGAACGACAGCGATGCCCTGGGGCTTTCTGTCCTCACCAAGGCGCAGCAGGCTAATCGCCAGCGTCAGTTCAGCCAGGAACTGCGTGTCGCCTCTACAGGCGAGCGGGCGATCGACTATGTCGCGGGGCTTTATTATTTCTGGCAGACGATACGCGGATATGGCGCGACAGAGTTCGGGGCGGATGCGCCGCTGTACAACGTGCCCGCCGTGGCAGCAAACGTCCGCAATGCCGCGATCGCGGGCTATGGCGTCGAAAGCTATTCGGAGCCGACAACGAAAAGTTACGCCGCCTTCGGCCAACTGACGTGGAATGCCAGCGATGCGCTGAAAGTAACTGCGGGCCTGCGCTATACCTATGAAAAGAAAAAGGGCGTGTTCGAACAACACGTCGCGTCCGGCGCGGATCTGTCGACGCTTTCGCCTGCCGAACAGGCCACGGCGCAGGCACTGCGAAACCAGTTTGGCCCCGTGACCTCATTCACCACCGCGTTCGACGACGCAAATGTGTCGGGGCTGATCAACCTTTCCTACAAGGTGACGCCCGATGCGCTGGTCTATGCGACATACTCGCGTGGCGGGAAATCAGGCGGGCTCAATCTTTCGGTCATACCGGTCGGCGTCAATCCCAACGTAAAGCCCGAGACGGTCAACCACTTCGAATTGGGTGCGAAAACCCAGTTCCTGGACAAGAAGGCGACGTTCAACGTCGCAGGCTATTGGACCGAGGTTACCGATTACCAGACTGCCATTACAGAGCAGGTCGCCAACACCGTTTCGTATCGCCAGTATATCGCCAATGCCGGGAAAGTGCGTTCCCGTGGTGTTGAAGCGGATCTCTCTTATGCGCCGACGGAACTCATCAGCTTCTCCGCGTCCGGCGCGTATGTCGACGCGACTTACCGCGACTACCGCAACGCACAACAGGGTGTCGAGAACCTAAACCTCGGGTCGCTTCAGGACCTGAGTGGGGAGCGGCTTTCCGGCGTGCCGAAATTCACATGGACGCTCGGCGCCGACGTTGCACAGCCATTGGGCCAATGGGATAGTCGCGGAATCGAAGTCTATGCGCATGCGGATTTCTCGCATCGCTCCTCGATCTACACGGCTGTCAGCAACAGCCGTTACTCGCTCGCACCCGGATATGGTCTGTTGAATGCCCGGATCGGCCTGCGGTCTGAGGACCGTCTTTGGGACGTGTCGGTTTGGGCGCGCAACCTGACGGATGAAAACTATTTCGTCACCCTCAGTCCCGCCAACACCGGCCTAATCACCGGGCAGATCGGCGATCCGCGCACGATCGGCGTCACTCTTCGCACCCAATTGTGAGGTTCTGGACATGGCAACGCATTACCCCCGACATATTCTGCTGCAACCGATCCACTCGCGCGTTGCCGTACGAAAAGACAAACCGCAGGGGCTGAACGGATGGCGGCTCGCAGGCTTCGCTTCTTTGGCGGTGCCGATCTACGCCGCGCAGATGCCGTTAGCGGTCTATTTGCCCGCCATCTACGCGCAGCATTTTGGACTTTCCCTTGCAACGATCGGGGCGATATTCTTAGCCGAGCGTGTCTGGGGGGCTGTAGCAGATCCGCTTATCGGCACCTTCAGCGACCGTACGCGCAGCCGTTTCGGAAGGCGACGACCATGGATCGTTGCCGGGGGCATCGTTTTCGGACTAGCGGCTACGGCGCTGTTCTTTCCGATGCTGGGCGTCACGCCGCTCTACCTCGCGGCATCCCTGTTCGCGATGTACCTTGGTTGGTCGATGCTCCAGATCCCGTACCTCGCCTGGTCGGGGGAAATATCGGGCAGATACCACGAACGTACGCGGATCGTTACCTATCAGACTGTCGCCGGGTCCGCCGCTCTGCTGCTGGTTCTGGTGCTCCCGACCATCATCGATCAGGTCCGGCCTCAAGATGGTGCGCTCAAGCTTGCCGCAATGGGTTCGGTCGTGCTCGTCAGCCTCATCGTGGCATTGCCGATTGCCTTGAGTGCCTTTCCCAAAGCGTCGGCGCCCGATCAACCCGTTGTTCGACTGTCTACGCCCCGCGCCGTCGCCCTGGTGTTCAACGACAAGTTACTGCTCCGGGTGCTGGCGTCGGACTTGGCTGTGACGACCGGGCAGGGGATTCGCAGCGCCCTCATCGTATTCTTCGTCACTTTCTATATGGGGCTACCGCAGTGGGCCAGCGGCTTGTTCCTGCTGCAATTCGTATTCGGCATCGCCGCCGGCCCGATCTGGGCGCAAATCGGCTATCGTATCGGCAAGCATCGCGCTGCGTTCACCGGGGAAGTGATCCAGGTTGCGATCAATCTGGGCCTGCTGCTGGTGGTTCCCGGTAATCTCCCGCTCCTGCTGGCCCTCACTATCGCACAGGGTTTTGCACAGGGTTCGGGCAATCTGATGCTGCGTTCGATGGTCGCGGACGTTGCCGACCGGCACAGGCTTGAGACGGGGCATGACCGCACCGCATTGTTCTTCTCTGCCTTCAGCCTGTCGATAAAGGCGGGAATGGCAATTGCGGTGGGTGTAGCGTTGCCGCTGGTGGCATGGCTCGGCTTTGATCCGAAGACAGCAAACAGCCCGGAAGCGTTGCATGGCCTGCTGCTGGTCTTTGCCCTGGGGCCGGCGCTGGCGCACGCCGTCTCTGCCGCATTGGTCTATGGCTTCCCACTCGACCAGGCGAGCCACGAGAAGGTCCGACAAACTCTGGCAGCGCGCGATTCCGCGCTTGCTCCAGCCGAATAAGCCGCTCGCAAATGGCTCATCAGACCGATCCGCCGCGACGCCTCCACGCTAAAGACGACTGATAACTTAAGGAGATTACACATGACTGCTATTGAAACGTTCATCAATGCCGCCGATCCATCCAGCCCCCTCGACATAGCGCCCGTAGCCGGACGGATCGGCGCGGAGGTACGTGGCGTGGCCCTGTCAGGCGAACTGGACAGCAACACCATTGCCGCCATCCGCACGGCGCTTGCTCGTCACAAGGTGCTGTTCTTCCGCGATCAGACCGAACTGGATGACGCACACCACGAAGCTTTTGCGGGATTGCTCGGGAAGCCGGTGGCGCATCCAACGGTGCCGGTAGCCGATGGGTCGCGTTACTTGCTCGAACTGGACTCGAAGGAAGGCTATGCGGCGTCGAGCTGGCACACGGATGTCACTTTCGTCGATGCCTATCCAGAGGCGTCGATCCTGCGCGCGATCACCATCCCGGCGGCAGGCGGCGACACGCTTTGGGCGAATGGCGCCAGTGCCTATGAAGGATTGCCGGAGGCTCTCAAGACGCTCGTCGATGGCCTGTGGGCGGTTCACAGCAACAAATATGATTATGCGGCAGCACTTGGAACGAAAGATGCCAAGCGTGCGGAGGAATATAGCAAGATCTTTGCCTCCACCGTTTACGAAACCGAACATCCAGTCGTGCGCATTCACCCTGAAACCGGTGAGCGGTCGTTGCTGGTCGGCCATTTCGTTAAGAACTTCGTTGGCCTCAACTCGGCGGATTCGCAGCGGTTGTTCGGGATATTGCAGGATCACATTACGCTGCCGGAGAACACGGTTCGTTGGCGCTGGCGCGCGGGCGACGTGGCGATCTGGGACAACCGCGCCACGCAGCATCGCGCTGTCGCCGATTTCGGGTTGCAGCGCCGGACATTGCGTCGGGCGACCATTGCGGGCGAAGTGCCTGTGGCAATTGATGGCCGTCGCAGCCGGACGATCAAGCAGGAAGTCCAGCCTGTTCTGGAACCTGCCGAGTAACAGCTGGGGCTCCCCCGAACCCATCCCGGCTAACACTGAGCCGCGCCGTCACATGCGGCGCGGCTCCCTCTATCTGAAGGATTTTGCTGATGCCGACCTTTACGCGCCTGCTGGCGCTCGGCGTTTCACTGGCCGCCAGCATTGTGGCTCTGCCTGCGCAGGCAGCACCGGACAAACGACCCAACTTCCTGGTGATCGTGGCCGATGACCTGGGTTTTTCCGACCTTGGCGCGTTTGGCGGCGAGATCGCGACGCCCAATCTGGACGCACTTGCGTTGGCGGGTCTTCGCCTTACCGGTTGGCACACGGCGCCGACGTGTTCACCGACACGCTCCATGCTGCTGTCCGGCACGGACAATCATCGTGCCGGGCTCGGCACGATGGCCGAACTGATCGCGCCCAATCAGAAGGGCAAGCCAGGGCATGAAGGATATCTAAGCCCCAATGTCGCCTCGCTGGCGGAATTGCTCTCAGCGAACGGTTATCGCACATTGCAGTCGGGCAAGTGGCACCTTGGCCTGACGCCCGCACAAGATCCGACCGCGCGCGGCTTTCAGCACAGTTTCGTCATGCTACAGGGCGCTCACAATCATTTCGGTGCAGACCTGACAACCGATCCCGCGAAGCCCGGCGCGACGTATCGCGCAGACGGCAAGACCCAGAATGCCTTGCCAGCCAACTTCTATTCCTCCGATACGTTCGCAGGCAAGCTGATCGAACAGCTACGTAACACGAGCAAAGGTGCCGAAGGCAAGAAGCCTTTCTTCGCTTATCTGACCTTCACCGCGCCGCATTGGCCATTGCAAGCGCCTAAGGAGGACATCGCCAAATACAAGGGTAGATACGATGCCGGTTTTGAAGTTCTCCGTGCAGCCAGGCTGAAGCGGCAGGCGGAACTGGGGTTGATTGATCCTACTCGTCCAGCGCATGAACCAGTCAATCAGGCGAAATGGTCCAGCCTGACTGCAGAACAGAAGCAAGGCGCGGCGCGCAACATGGAAATCTATGCCGCCATGGTGGACCGGCTGGACCAGAATGTCGGCCGCGTAATTGCCGAATTAAAGCGCCAGGGCGTTTATGAAAACACGATAGTCCTGTTTACGGCGGACAATGGTGCGGAAGGTTTGGACCTTGAAACCACACAGATCAAAGGGATGAAGGAGCGAATTGCTTCCTCCGACAACAGCCTGCCCAACCGCGGCAACGCTACGTCCTATGTGGCATATGGCCCCAATTGGGCACAGGCAGCGACCGCACCCTCATGGCTTTACAAAGCCTATGCGACGGAGGGCGGAACGCGGGCTGCCGCGTTCATCCATTATGCCGGAGCCAAGCGGAAGGCGGCAATTGCGCCGATTTTCGGATCGGTGATGGATGTAACGCCCACATTTCTAGACCTCGCCGGCATAGCCGACCCCAAGGGCCAGTTCTCAGGGCGATCTGTGGAACAAATCCGGGGCAAGAGTTGGGCAGCTTATCTGTCGGGCAAGTCGGATCGCGTCTATTTCCCAACTGATGCCGTAGGAACCGAATTGTTCGGATCGCGCGCGATCCGGCAAGGGGATTGGAAGATCACGGACATCGGCGATCGCCAATGGCGCCTGTTCAACATCGCGGAAGATCCGGGCGAAACTCACGACCTTAGCAAGGAGCAGCCCGAACGGCTGGCGCAACTGGTGGCGCAATGGGACATCTATGCGCAAGGCGTGGGCGTGGTTATGCCGGACGAGCGAGTTTATAAACCATGATCCGGCGGGTTCTTGCCGTGGCTTTGCTGCTGGCAGCAGGGCCTGCCTCACTCGGTTGGTCGGTCAAGGCGCAGGCGCCCAGGCAAGGGTGCCCTGCCATAGCCGATGACCAGATATGGGTTCCGGGAGGTCAGGGCCAGTTTGGGAGCAACGTCGCCTATGCGGAGGAAGGCCCTAAGTACACCGCAACGATAAAGGGTTTCTGGATCGACCGGCACGAAGTCACCAACATACAATATGCCGCTTTCGTCCGTGCCACAGGTCATGTGACGCGTGCCGAGACGGAAGGGAGGTCATTCGTGTTCGACCCACCCGGTGCCGACGAACGTCCGGTAGCGCCGGATCAGTGGTGGCATTACGTTAAGGGAGCGGACTGGCGGCACCCCGAAGGTCCGCAAAGTAACCTGATCGGGCGCAATCGACTGCCGGTCGTCCACATCGCTCATGCCGATGCACAGGCTTATGCGCGCTGGGCCGGGCGGACCTTGCCGAGCGAAGAGCAATTCGAATATGCAGCCCGAGCCGGCCAGGCTGAAAGCCTCGATCAGCCGGCACCCGACATCGCTAATAGCTGGCAGGGTGACTTCCCTGTCAGCAATGATGGCAAGGACGGTTACACGCGTCTCGCTCCGGTCGGCTGCTAAACGGCGAACGCTTACGGCCTTAACGACATGATCGGCAACGTTTGGGAGTGGACAGGAAGCTGGTATCGTCCGGATCATGGCGCTGTCACCGCCACCGATAAGATTGCGCAGAACCCCAGCTTCGATCCACGGCAACCCGACGCCCGCGCACGCGTCATAAAGGGTGGATCGTTCCTGTGTGCGCCTAATTATTGCGCACGCTATCGGCCCTCGGCCCGCCATGGGCAGGACGAGACGCTGGGGGCTTCGCATCTGGGCTTTCGCACGGTCCTTGAGCCAGCACATCGATGAACTCCATGCCCGCGCAAACCTTTGGGGTCACGCGGGGCGGGTCGCGAACGAACTTCGCGTCGGGCGGGCCAGACTGACAGATTAATCTGAGGCAAGACGATTTTATCGATGCAGTGGCAACGGGTCGAGGCTTCGTCCGTTGTGGAGGCACCGGGAGGGTTATCGTCATCCCATCCGCGCGCCCCGGAGATTTCTGCGTTGCTCACAGAACGTTTTCTAAAAGACAAGCGCGGGGCAGCGCTTGACGCCGAAGAGCGCGATTTGCTGGAAAGTGCCATAAGTGAGGTTCGGACGTTCGGCCCACGCGCGACGCTTGTATGGGCAGGAGACCGTGTAAATCACAGCACTTTGCTGGTCGAAGGCTTCATGTCGCGGTACATCGACGATCGGAACGGTTTGCGTCAGCTCGTCGCTGTCCATGTACCCGGTGATTTTGTCGATCTGCATGCCTATCCACTTAAGGTGCTCGATCACGATGTAGCGACGATGACGACAGTCACCGTGGCCATCGTGCCGCACAAGAAGCTGGACGCGATCACCGAAACACGGCCGATGCTCGCCCGTAAGCTCTGGTTCGCGACGCTGATCGACGCTGCCATTCATCGCGGGTGGCTTTTCCGCCTTGGCCGTCTCGACGCAGTCGGGCGCGTCGCGCATTTCCTGTGCGAAACCAACGCAAGACTGGTTTCGGCCGGACTGAGCGACGGACATCGCTTCTCTCTCGACGTTACGCAGACCGATCTTGCTGAAATATGCGGATTGACCAGCATCCACATCAACAGAGTGCTGCGCCACCTGCGCGAAGAGGGGCTATGCCTGTTTCGAGCCTCGCTTGTCGAAATCCTGGATGCCGAGCGCCTCGCTGCGCGGGGCCAGTTCGATCCTGCCTACCTTTACATCGCTAATCTTCCCGCCCCCGATCAGAGGCCCAATCATGACTGACGTTTCCGCCGTGCCTCAACCCCGCGCCGATGCTGGAACTGCCAGCGCGGAAAACGGTCTCGTTGTTCTCGACGGTCCTGACGGCGTGGCAGTTACGATGACTCCTAACGCGGCCAGGCTCACCGGCCAGAGTTTGATTTCGGCGGCACAATGCGCCGAACAGCAGGCGGCTGACCAGGGCGAAATCGGCAATGATTGATCGCTTGCGTTTGTCGCCCGTCCGTCGTGGGCTTACTTTGCTCACGCTCAAAGTCATCGCCGCAGGGCCGTTCGCGTGATGTTGATGTGGACCGCAACCCGGATTGCTGCGCTGCTGGATGAGCAGGACGTCGTCTATCTCGCTGATGACGATCAACAGGCCGAAGCTTTAGCATCAGCAGTTCGGGGACTTTGCCCCGGCTACCCCGTGTTTTACCTTCCATCCAGTGATGCATTGCCGGGCGACAGCTCACCTGCATCGCCAGCCAATGTCGGCGCGAGAATCTCGGTTCTTCGCGCGTTGCATATCACGCGACAGCAAATCGATGACGGGCATTTTGCCTGCTTCATGAGCGGAGAAGCTGCGGCCAGACGATATCCTCCTCCAGAAGCTTTTGGCGACGCGCCACCGCGGCTGGCCGTGGGTGACGCCATTGTGTTTGAGGAGCTTCGTGCTGAACTGGAGGATATCGGCTACTTTGCCGATGACCGGGTTGACGAGCCAGGCGAAATGGCGGTGCGCGGCGATGTGATCGATATCTTTCCCTCTGACGCGGGAATGCCAGCCCGCATCGAAGTTACGGACGGAAAAATCAGCGCTATCCGGTGGTATGATCCTGTTTCCCAGCGCAGCGTTGACGAACTCGAGGGACTGGAGATCGGTCGCGCGTCTGAACCGCTACCCGAAGGCACCATTCCCGTTCTGGAGCATTTTCGCCCAGGCGCGCTGATCCTTTCCCCGAAAGCCGATAAGCGCAGACGCCGGTTCCTTGAGCTTGCCGCAGATGCTGCGCGTAAACCTAACGGTGGAATAGACGCGATAAACGAGAATATCTGGAGCGCTGCTACTGCCCCATGGCGAAATATCGTTCTGGAGGGAAAGTGCGACGCTTTGCCGCGCTTTGTTGAATCCCATTCCCCGCTTGCGAGTCTGGCGCGCTTCGCTAAGCCGCTTCTGGAGGAAAGGCAACGCGTTTTCATTTTGATGGGAAGTCAGAGGGATTTGCGCTTTCTGCGTGGCCGGGTCTCCAAGCGTCTTTCACGAGATTTGCCGATGCTATCGGATTGGAGCCAGATCGAAACTCTCGAATCCGGCTCCGGATGCTGCATGGAGGTCGCGGCCGATCAGGGCTTTGTGGACGAGCGCCATGTGGTCGTGGCAGCGGCTGACCTGCTGGGAACCCGAGCGCTTATCGGAGAACGGCCTGCCGCGGGGCATAGTCCCTGGTCTGCCGATCCTGAAATCCGGATTGGCGATGTCGTCGTTCACGAAGATCATGGTGTAGCTATAGTTACGGGCCTGGAGCCTGCACCCGTTACCGATGGAATGAAGGGCGAAATGATCGCGCTTGAATATGCAGGTGGCGCACGCAGGCTGATCGGCACTGACGAAGCCAATCGCATCTGGCGTTATGGGGCAGATGCAGATGCCGTGAAACTCGATACTCTCCAAGGATCGTCCTGGGCCAACCGGCGCGGAGCAATAGAGGCCGCGATCGCGGAAACGGCAAAGGGACTGCAAGCTCTGGCGGAGGCTCGCGACCAACTTCAGGCACCTATCATCGAACCTGATCCCGCCGCTTATGAACGCTTCGCAGGCGGGTTCCCGTTCAACGAAACTGCCGACCAGTTCCGTGCAATTGCTGCGGTGAGAGATGACCTTGCACGCGGCAAACCTATGGATCGCCTGATCGTCGGCGACGTCGGATATGGAAAGACCGAAGTGGCTTTGCGGGCCGCAGCGCTAGCGGCGTTGGCGGGCTATCAAGTGATAGTGGCCGCGCCCACGACGGTCCTTGTCCGCCAGCATCTTGAGGGCTTCCAAAAACGCTTCGAGTCATCCGGGATTGCGGTCGCAGGCTTATCGCGTCTGTCTTCTCCGACGGAAAAGAAGGAGGTCAAGGCAGGACTCGCTGATGGTTCGATCAAGGTCGTTATCGGCACCGCCGCTGTAATGGCAAAAGGCGTCAGTTACGCTAAACTGGGCCTTGTCATAATCGATGAGGAGCAGCGCTTCGGCGCCGCTGACAAGAAGAAGTTGCGAGGTGCAGGCGATCATCATCTGCTCTCTCTGAGCGCTACGCCAATCCCAAGAACCTTGCAGATGGCGCTTGCCGGGCTTCAACAAATATCGGTGATTGCCACGCCTCCTGCGCGCCGCCAGCCAATCCGGACCAGCCTGGACCAATATGATGATGCCCGTATCCGCACCGCGCTGATGCGGGAAAAGGGACGGGGTGGCCAAAGTTTCGTCGTCGTCCCGCGCATCGAAGACATGGCGGCACTGTCCGCTCGCCTGCGTCGGGCGGTTCCCGATCTCGTTCTAATGGAGGCGCACGGCAAGATGGCGCCGGCCGACATTGACAGGGTGATGGTGGGTTTCGCGCGAGGTGAAGGCGACATACTGCTGGCGACCAACATCATTGAGGCTGGCCTGGACGTGCCCCGCGCCAATATGATGATCGTGTGGAATGCAGACCGCTTCGGCCTTGCGCAACTTCACCAGCTTCGCGGTCGGGTAGGGCGTGGCAATCGGCGCGGCCAGGTCATCCTGCTGACCGCCAGCGAAAAGGAACTTGGCAGCGCGACGTTGAAGCGGCTGCGGACGTTGGCGGCATTTGACCAGCTCGGGGCGGGGTTCGAGATTAGCGCGCGTGATCTCGACATGCGGGGTGGGGGCGACTTACTGGGAGAAAGCCAGGCAGGGCATATGAAGTTGATCGGTGTCGATCTGTACCAGCACCTCCTGAGTGCTGCACTTCGTCAAGCACGCGGCGAGACGGTCGAACACTGGAGTCCGGAGCTCAATCTGGGAACGCAAGGCTCGCTTCCCGAAAGCTGGATACCCGAAACGGACGTTCGGTTGTCGCTTTACGTCCGGCTTGCGAGGATATCCGGTCAGGCGGATTTGGATGCGTTCGAAGAGGAACTGGTCGACCGCTTCGGTCCTCTGCCGGAAGAGGCCGAGACGTTGCTAAGACATGCTCGCCTGCGCAATGCTGCGAAGGCTGCGCGCGTCAGCAGAATTGACGCGGGATCAGCAGCCATTGCTTTGACTCCGCGGTCCGACTTCACGGTGAGTCGATCCGCCGAGAAATTGACGGCAAAAAATGACCGACTCTTGCTGACGGAAGCGATACCGGAGGTGGAGCGTGAGGACCGGATACAGGCCCTTCTCGAAGACCTTGCGGCATAGCATTGTGGCGCTGGTATAGCCGATCTTACTTAACCAGCCAAAGCCCGGGCATTATCCCGGAACGGGGCAAGACAATGCAGCCCCCTGAGGGAATTTTAAGCTGCTGCATCTATTGCTTATTTCTGGAGCGGGCGAAGGGATTCGAACCCTCGATCCGAACCTTGGCAATCTGATTTCAAAGCTACGCTACAATTTCCGATATTACGATTTCCTAAGATACTTTAATTAGATATGATTTCTGCTTGCTACGCCCTATCCTGGAATTCGCCACCAAACGGCGTATTTTGGAGACAATATGGAGACAAAGCCTGCCGCTAGAAGCTTTGTCTCCAAATGGAGGCGGAGATGCCAACTGCCAAGCTGAACAAGCGTTCGATGGATGCGCTCAAGCCCCCAGAGGAAAAAGCAGGTCGTCCTATGGGACAGTGAGATTCGAGGTTTCGGCGTTCGCGTCCTTCCTTCAGGCCTCAAGACATTCATCATCCAGTACCGGAAAGCCGAGGGCATCAAACGCCGCGTCAATATCGGTCGCTTTGGCGTGATCACTGCCGAGCAGCGCGCGATCTTGCAAAGATCAAGCTCGGCACAGTTGCTGCCGGGGAAGACCCGGCGGATGACGCTCGTCGCGCTAGGAACGAGATGAACGTTGCCGAACTGTGCAACTGGTATCTGACGGAAGCTCATGCAGGCAGGATTCTCGGTCGACGAAACAGGCCGATTAAGGAGTCTTCACTTGCAAAACGATGTGGCGACCGGACAGATGAAAAAGTCTCGGGCGGACGGCCGGGGCGGCAAGGCGACCGGAGGTCCCGGTGTCGCAGCGCGCTGCCTGGCGACCCTTCAAGCCATCTTGGGCCACGCGAAGCACAAGGGCTTGCTTGCCGAGCATCCCACTAAGGGTGCTAAGAAACTCGCTGGCAATAAAAAGACAAGACGCCTCAGCGTCGCCGAGATCGAAGCGCTGGGCAAGGCGATTGCCTATGCCGAGCAGCAGGGCGTTAGCCCGACCGGTATTGCCGTCATTAGGCTATTGCTGCTGACCGGCTATCGGCGCGAGGAGGGGCAATCCACGTCGATGAAGCCCTCAAGCTGGCCGTACGACGGACATCAGACGAGATTGCCAAGCTGCTCGCTCAGGGGGCTGCGAAGCTGGACCGCCTCCGTCTGGTCGCTTGAGCGACAAAGGACGCTAGACAAATGGTAACGTATACGTTACCAGAAGGGCCATGATTTGATCGTACAGGAGTATATCCGCGAAGACGGCTCCAGCCCGTTCCGTTCATGGTTTGACGATCTCGACACCCAAGCGGGGGCAAAGGTGGCGACGGCGATTGTCAGACTGGAGTTGGGCAATCTGTCGAATGTTAAATGGATAGGCGGCGGAGTTGGAGAATATCCGATCGATTGGGGGCCGGGCTATCGGCTCTATCTTGGACAGGATGGAGATGAACTGATCATCCTGTTTGTAGGTGGAACGAAGAAGCGACAGCAGGCCGATATCAATCGTGCCAGCCTGCTGTTGACGGAGTATAAGAGCCGTAAGGCGACTGCGAAGAAAGCCAAGGGATAGCAAGATGGTACTGACGCGCGATTTCAAGGAGACGGTGAAGGAGCGCACCGCGCGCGATCCTGCCTTTGCCAAAGCCATGCTCGACGAGGCCGCGACGGCATTCCTTAACGGTGAGCCCCATATTGCACGCCTGATCCTTCGTGATCTGGTGAATGCGTCGGTTGGGTTTGAAGCCTTGGCGGCCCAAACGAACCGGCCGAGCAAAAGCCTGCACCGGATGTTGTCTGAGAAGGGAAACCCGAGCATGGACAATCTCGCAGCTATCTTCGGAGCGGTGCGCGAACGCCTTGGCGTTTCGATAGTGGCACATGCAGTAGAACTTGCCTGACTGATTGGACTGCGATCAGCACGGAGGCAGAGTCCTGCGCCTATCTCAATGCAACCTCACTTGATGACGAAACTGGGATCTCCCGCGCGGTCGGCCGAGCCGCTCGCCGGGCAGTGATGGAGGTCTTCGTCGTAAAGAAGAGTAGCGCCAGCACGACGGCCAGGAACAGCCCAACCAGCGCGGCGTCGACTCGGTCGTTGAAGATGATGCGCTGCATTTCTGCCATCGACTTTGCGGGGCTGAGCACTTCATCGGCATCCGCTGCTGCGCTGAACTTGGCTGCGTGGGCGAGGAACCCGACTTTGGCGTCGGCCGAGAAGAGCTTGAGCCAACCCGCCGACAATGTGCAGATCAGCAGCCAGACTGTGGGCAGCACCGTCACCCAGGCATAGCGGTCCCGCTTCATGCGGAACAAGACGGCGGTGGCAAGCATCAGGGCGATGGCGGCAAGCATCTGATTGGAGATACCGAATACCGGCCACAGCGTGTTGACCCCGCCCAGCGGGTCGGTAACGCCCTGATAGAGGAAGAAGCCCCAAGACGCGACGCACAGACCGGTTGCGATGAAGCCGGGTAACTGGCTGGTCGTATCCTTGAAGGATGGCAAGGCGAGCGCGATCAGATCCTGCAACATGAAGCGCCCGGCGCGGGTGCCCGCGTCGACGGCGGTCAGGATGAATAGCGCTTCGAACAGGATCGCAAAATGATACCAGAAGGCCTTCATGGCCGGGCCGCCAAAGACGTGGCTAAAGATTTCGGCCATCGCCACCGCCAGCGTCGGTGCGCCGCCCGCGCGGCTGATGATGCTGTGTTCGCCGACATCTTTCGCGGTCTGGGCGATGAGGTCGGGGGAGATGGGAAAGCCCATGGCGGCGACGGCGGCGGCCGCACTGGCCGGATCAGTGCCTATCAGCGCGGCTGGGCTGTTCATCGTGAAATAGATGCCGGGGTCGAGGATCGACGCGCCGACCAGCGCCATGATCGCCACGATCGCTTCCATCAGCATCGCGCCATAGCCGATCATCGTCGCATGGGCTTCGCTGGCGATCAGCTTGGGCGTGGTGCCGCTGGCGATCAGCGCATGAAAGCCCGACACGGCGCCGCACGCGATGGTGATGAACAGGAACGGAAACAGCCCGCCCGACCACACCGGTCCGCCGCCGTCGGCGAACTGGGTGAGCGCCGGCATTTTGAGTGGCGGGGCCATGATGACGATGCCGATGGCCAGTGCGGCAATCGCCCCGATCTTGAGAAAGGTCGACAGATAGTCACGTGGCGCGAGCAACAGCCAAACCGGCAGGACGGAAGCGACCGCGCCATAGCCGATCAAGATCCAGCACAATGTCAGCGGGCTGAAGGTGAAGATCGGTCCCCAATAGGGCGCTTGCGCGATCGCCTGTCCATAGACGATCGCGGCCAGCAGGCCGATGAGGCCGAGCAGAGACACCTCGCCGATCCGTCCCGGCCTGATCCAGCGGGTATAGGCGCCCATCGCCATGGCGAGCGGCACCGTCGCCGCCACCGTGAACATGCCCCACGGGCTTTCGGCCAGCGCCTTGACGACGATCAGCGCCAGCACGGCGAGGATGATGACCATGATCATGAACGCGCCGAACAGCGCGATCGTGCCCGCGACCTGCCCCATTTCCATGCGGATGAGTTCGCCCAGCGACTTGCCGTCGCGGCGCATGGAAATGAACAGGATCATGAAATCCTGCACTGCCCCCGTGAGCACCACTCCGACGATGATCCACAGCGTGCCGGGCAGATAGCCCATCTGCGCCGCCAGCACTGGCCCGACCAGCGGCCCGGCGCCTGCGATCGCCGCGAAATGATGGCCGAACAGGACGGACTTTTCGGTCGCGACATAGTCGAGGCCGTCGGCGCGGCGGATCGCAGGGGTGGACCGTGCCGCGTCGAGCCGCATCACATGGCGGGCGATGAATAGGGCGTAATAGCGATAGGCGACGAGGAAGCAGCTGACTGCGGCGACCACGATCCACAATGCGTTGACCTCTTCACCACGGGACACTGCGACGACGCTAAGCGCCACCGCGCCGATGATCGCAGTCAAGATCCAGAGAATGTGCCGGGTCATTATGTTCTTCCGATCTCAGGATTGTGGTCATAGCGCCCCACCTTTGCACCATTGGATGATCCGAACCGGGCATAAAGAGTAGGCAAGACGAACAGGGTGAGCAAAGTGGCGGAAATCAACCCGCCGATCACGACAGTCGCTAAAGGCTTCTGCACCTCCGCGCCCGATCCCGTGGCGAGCGCCATGGGTACGAAGCCGAGCGAGGCCACCAGAGCCGTCATCACGACCGGTCGCAGGCGTTGCATCGCGCCTTCCCATGCGGCTCTGACCGGCTCCACACCCTTGCC
Source organism: Sphingobium sp. SCG-1 (assembly GCF_002953135.1). Taxonomy (NCBI): domain Bacteria; kingdom Pseudomonadati; phylum Pseudomonadota; class Alphaproteobacteria; order Sphingomonadales; family Sphingobiaceae; genus Sphingobium; species Sphingobium sp. SCG-1. Next base: position 3,459,232 of record NZ_CP026372.1, on the reverse strand, counting down.
CACCAGTTGCTGGATAGAAGTGAGCATCACCAGTCCGTTGAGCACGGCGATGCCCGACAAGGCGATGAACCCGACCGCTGCGGACACGGAGAATGGCATGCCGCGCAGGAACAACGCCAGCACACCGCCGATGAGAGCCAGCGGGACACCCGTGAACACGATCACCGCATCCCGCACCCTGCCCAGCGCTCCGTAGAGGAGTAGCAGAATGACCGCAAAGCAGGTTGGCACCACCAGCATCAACCGATCACGGGCGGAGGCCAGATTCTCGAACTGCCCGCCCCATTCCAGGTAGGTGCCTGCGGGCAGGCGGACATCGGACGCGATCGCCGCCTGCGCATCCGCAACCACGCCTGCGACGTCGCGACCGCGGATATTGGCCTGCACCACGATCCGCCGTTTGCCGTTTTCGCGGCTGATTTGGTTCGGGCCGTCAGTGACCCCGATATCCGCCACGCTGCCCAGCGGCACATAGGCGCCGCCGGGCGTGGGCACCGGAATCTGACCTAGTTGCGCCATGTCCGCCCTTTGCCGGTCATCGAGCCTGATGGTGACGGCAAAGCGCCGGTCGCCTTCGAAGATCATGCCAGCATCCCGCCCGCCAATCGCGGCAGCCACGACATCCTGCACGGCGCGCATCGACAGGCCGAACTGCGCCAAGGCCTCTCGCCGCGGGCGAATGTCCAATATCGGTAGGCCTTCTGTCTGCTCGACGCGGACGTCCGCAGCCCCTTCTGTTTTGCGCAGCACTGCCGCGACCTGATTGGCGGCGCGGTTCATGGCGTCGGCATCGTCGCCGAAGACCTTCACCGCCACATCGCCGCGCACGCCTGCGATCAGTTCGTTGAAACGCATCTGGATAGGCTGGCTGATTTCGAATGCATGGCCGGGCAGTTTTTCCAGCGTCTTTTCGATAGCGGCTACCAGTTCAGCCTTTGGCAGGGACGGATCGGGCCATTGGTCGCGCGGCTTCATGATGATGAAGGTGTCGGAAATATTTGGCGGCATCGGGTCCGACGCCAGTTCGGCCGTCCCCGTTTTCGAAAAGACGAAGCGGACCTGCGGCCGGGTGGCGATCGCCCGTTCGACATCGAACTGCATCGCTTGGCTCTGTTCGACCGAGGTGCCGGGAATACGCAGCACTTGTGCGGTCGCGTCCCCTTCATCGAGCTGTGGCAGAAACTCCTGCCCCAGCATCAGAAAGACGCCGATCGCCGCTACGAACGCTACCACGGCCGCCCCGATTGTCCGTTTCGGGCGGTGCAGTGCGCCAACGAGGCCTGGTTCGTAGCGCGCCTTGATCCAGCCGATGATGCGCCCTTCCTTTTCCTCCACCGGCTTAGAAAGCAGGATGGCCAGCATGGCGGGGACGAACGTCAGCGATAGGATGAAGGCGCAGATGAGCGCCAGAATGACCGTCAGCGCCATGGGCGTGAAGGTCTTGCCCTCCACCCCCGTCAAAGCGAGCAGCGGGACGTACACGAGGATGATGATCGCCTGCCCATACACGGACGGACGGATCATTTCGCGCGAGGCGCCGGCGATGGTCGCCATGCGTTCGTCCAGTGTGAGCAGCCGCCCTTCGCGATGCTGCGCATCGGCCATGCGGCGCAATGCGTTTTCTACGATGATGACCGCGCCATCGACGATCAGGCCGAAATCGAGCGCCCCAAGGCTCATGAGATTGGCCGACACGCCACCCTGCACCATGCCGAAACTGGTCATCAACATGGTGATGGGAATGACTAGCGCGGCGACCAGCGCAACACGGAAATTGCCCAACAGCGCGAACAGAACGACGATGACCAGCAGCGCGCCTTCGATCAGGTTCTTCGCTACGGTGTTGATCGTGGAATGGACCAGCGCCGTGCGGTCCAGCACAGGCTGGACGATGACGTCTGTCGGCAGGGACGCGTTGATATCCTCCAACCGTCGCGCGACGGCGGACGCGACAGTGCGGCTGTTTTCTCCGACGCGCATCACTGCCGTACCGACCACGACTTCCCGGCCGTTTTCCGATGCGGACCCCATGCGGATCGCCTGCCCCGTACGGACCGTGGCAACCTGATCCAGCAAAATCGGCACGCCTTCACGGGTGGCGATGACGGTGCGCGCCAGATCGGCAGCGCGCGATATCCGGCCATCGGACCGGACCGCCAGCCCTTCGCCGTTACGATCGACAACCCCTGCGCCAATGGCGCTGTTATTATCCTCCAGAGCGCGGGCCAGATCGTCCAGGCTGATGCGCAGTGCGGCAAGCCGTTGGAGATCAGGCACGACCTGAAACTGCTTCACATAGCCGCCGATGGCATCGACCCCGGCCAGGCCGGGCGTGTTTTTGAGCAAGGGCGTTACGATCCAGTCCTGCGCGGTGCGCAGATAGGTCGCCTGATCGGCCTGGCTGGTGAGCCGTTCCCCTTCGGGCGTGATATAGCTGCCATCGGGTTGCAGGCCGGGTTCGCCCGGCTCGTGCCTGTCGTCCTTGCGATGCGCCAGATGGACGGTCCACATATAGACTTCGCCAAGGCCGGTGGCGATCGGGCCTATTTCGGGGGATACGCCGGCGGGCAGGCTTTCGGCCAGCCCGGCCAGTCGCTCGTTCACCTGTTGCCGGGCGAAATAGATGTCGGTCGAATCGGTGAAGACCGCCGTGATCTGGGCAAATCCGTTGCGGCTGAGCGAGCGACTATATTCCAGCCCCTCGATACCCGACAGGGCGGTTTCGATGGGAAACGCGACTTGGCTTTCGACCAGTTCGGGGGACAGGGCAGGCGCGCGGACGTTGATCTGCACCTGATTGTTGGTGATGTCGGGCACCGCATCGATGGGCAGGCGGCCAAGCGACCAGCCGCCGATGATGCAGGCGATGAGGGTCAGCAGCAGAACCAGCCAGCGCCGCGCGACGGAGAATGTGACGATCGCGTCAATCATCATCAATGCCCATGTTCCGCTTCGCCCTTGCCAAGCTCAGCCTTGAGAGTGAAGCTGCCGACGGCGGCGATGCGTTCGCCGCCTTTGAGGCCACGGACGATCAATATGTCTGCGCCGCTGACCGCGCCGGTCTGGACCGGGACGGTGCGAAAGCCGGTGGCAGTGCGGACGAACACGCTCGATTGCCCCTCGACCGTCTGAACGGCCGCCTGCGGCACGCTGATCGCGCGCACGCCGTTGGCGGCGGGCAGCGCGACCACCGCCGTCACGCTTTCCCCGATGCGCCATTGGCCCGCCCCATTGTCCAGCGTGGCGATGGCCGGGACCAGCCGGGTCTGGTGGTCAAGGATTGGCGAGAGGAAGCGGATGCTGGCGGTGGCAGTGCGGCCCTGCCCGTTCACCGTTACCTTTGCGCCGGGCCGCAGCCGAGCTGCATCGGATGCGGAAAGAGACAGCGAGATGGACAGTTGTGAGAGATTGGCGATGTGGTACAGTTCCGCGTCAGCCGTCACAACCTGCCCCAACATGGCTTTTCTTTCAATGACTTGACCGGCAATAGGCGATGGCAATGCGACGCGGTTGAGGCCACCGCCTGCCCGGCCCGTTGCGGCCAGTTGCTGCCGCGCCAGCCGCAGGGCGATGCCCGCTTCGGTCGCGGCGGTGCGGGCGGCGATCAAATCCTGTTCGGGGGAGACACGCTGCGCGAACAGGCGCTGTTCGCGCGCCAGATTGCTGCGCGCCAGCGCCAGGCGAGCCGATGCCGCCTCGATCTCGCCCTGCATCTGCGCGGCCTCGCGGCTTTCCAACACGGCCAGCGTCTCGCCGGCGCGGACGGATTCGCCCAGATTGCGGCTCAGTGCGACGATGCGCCCGCCGATCGCGGCGGTGACAACCTGGATGCCCTGCGGATCGCCTTCCACCATGGCGGGCAGCGTCAGCGCGCCGCCGCTTCCGGCGGCGTCGACGGTGACGAGGGTGATGTTGGCGGCGCGAATCTGGTCGTCGGTCATGGCGACGACGCCTTCTTCCGCCTTATGGCCTTCCTCTTCATGGCCCTCTTCATGCTCGCCGTCTTCATCGCCGCCCTCCTGCCCATGGGCGTCGGCTTTCGCCGCGGGGGGCGTATCACCGCCGCCACAGGCGGCCAGCAGCAGGGCGAGCGCAAGCGGCGTCGCAAATGTCTTTTTCATCGGATCAATTCCCAAAATCGCGGGGCGCGGGGATGGTCAGCCGGGCCCGGCGGGCCATGGCGTCATGGTAGGTGGCGAGCGCATCGACCGCTGCGAGGCGGGTGTCGGCCAGCGAGCGTTCGGCATCGAGCAGGTCGATCTGGCCGAACTTCCCCTCCCGATAGCCGATGCGGGCGATGCGGGCAGCTTCCTCGGCGGCGGCCAGCGCCGGCCCCGCAGCGATGCGCGCGGCGGTTTCCGCGTTCGCGACCTCCGCATCGGCGGACGCTATCGCCTGCGTCAGCTGGATTTCGGTCATGCGCCGGGTGGCGTCCGCCTTCTGCTGCTCAGCGCGCGCCTGCGCCAGAGCGGCCGATCCGTTGTTGAACAGTTGCAACGGGATGTTGACGCCGAACAGGGCCGCCGTGTCGTTGGTCGCCGACAGGCGCCGCGGCCCGGCGAAGAGTTGCACGTCGGGCGTGCGCTGCGCCCCGGCCAGACGGACCTGGGCCTGCGCGGTGGCGACATCCAGCGCGGCGGCGCGCGCGATGAGCATCGTGGCCACGGGCGCGCGATCGACTGGCCCGGCGGCAGCCAGCGCGTCGAACCAGAGCTGGTCCAGCAGCCCTTCCACCGGCGCGCCGATCAGGCTGGACAAATTGGCGCGGGCGACGTCGGCCAGCCGGCGGGTCTGCTGCTGCGTAGCCTGCGCATTGACATGCATCAGCCCGGCGCGCTGTTCCTCAAGGGGAGAGGCGCGGCCGGCCTGCACGCGGACCCGCGCAGCGTTCAGCGCATCGGCCGCAATCGCCAGTTGCCGGGCGGCGACGTCCTCGCGCCGCGCCGCAGCGACGGCGGCGACATAGGCTTGGGTGACTGACAGGCCAAGATCGGCGTCGATCACCGCGCGTTCGACCAGCGCCCTTTCATGCTGGGCATCGGCAACGGCGATGCGTGCCGATCGCTTGCCCCCCAGTTCCAGCGGCAGCGTGACCTGCGCGGTGGTTTCCGCACTGCCAAAGCCGCTATACGCGCCGCTGCCGCCGACATTTTCGGTCTGGAGATTGAGTTCGGGGTTGGGGCGCAGGGCGGCGACGGCGCGGGCGGCCCGCGCCGATGCGACGCCGGCCTGCCCGGCCTGGGTGGCGGGCGACTTAGCACCTGCCATTTCGAGCGCGCGCGCAAGGGTGAAGGGCGGTGACCCTTCCTGCGCCCGCACGGGGGCGCACAGGGCCACGGCCAGCAGGGCCGCGAAAATGCGATACATGATGGAAAACTCCTGAAGACGATGACAGGCGCCAAGCCGCTCAGGCGGCGGGCAGGTCTATCGGCTTCAGGCGATGGGTGGGCGCAATCCCGGATCGATGATAATAGTCGCCAGTTGAGCGCTTCGCGGCATCCCATGCCGATCTTTCAGCGACTCCGGAGAAGCCAGAGGCGCACGCGCGGCGTCGGTGCTGGCATGATGGCCATGGCAGCCGCCATGATGATGCGGCATGCCATTATCCGCATCGGCAGGAACCTCATCGCTGTCGCCATCAGAGTGACCCGCTGACAGGGATGTCCCGGCGGATTGGCAGCCGAAACCTTCTTTGGCATGGGCAAGTGCGCCGGCTCCCAGCGCAAAGAACAGCCCCATCATTGCCAAGAAGGATATCCATCCACGCATGGGTCTGCTGCCTAACACCACTTCAGCGGCCTGTCATCACTGCGCGCATCAATGTTTTCCTTCTGGCTTCTTCAGGGCATCGAGCGGACATTTGTGGAAGAAGCGCTTTTCGCCTTTATAGTTCAGCGCGTCGATGCGATCTGCCGACCGGTTCGTAATGGTATAGCTGCGCCGAACCTGAGGCGTGTCTGCTGATGCGAAGGGCATATGCGAGTGCGTATATTCTATCGCATTCCCTTTATCGATGAAGGCCCCCACCGCGCCGATCGGCGATGAAGGCAGGTCCACCTCGACATAATATCCGTCCGCCGTGAACACCCACGCCTCGCCGCTGTCGCAGCTGCGCGTTTCACCGACACTCCAGACGCCTGTCAGCGGTGCAGGCTGCGTGGCGGCCTGAGCAAGAAACATGGCGAGAAAAATCATGGTCGGCTTCCTTTGGCTGGTCCCGCCTTCTGAGCGGCCTTTTGAACGAGATCGTGGATGTAAGCGGCGCCCTGCCCGATCGCTTCGAGCGAGACACGTTCGTCGTCGCCATGAACGCGCGCAGCATCGGCGCCGCTGACCGGGAAGGGCGAAATGCCATAGACGGGCACCCCGCGTTGCCGCCAAGGCGTCGCGTCGGTGCTGGCGACAAGCAGCGTCGGCATGATCACCGCGCTGGGCCAATGCGTCTTTGCCGTCGTCGCGATCAGCCGGTAAAGATCCGAGTCCAGCGATGAAGGGGCTATCGCCGACCGGTCCCGGATCAGCCTCGCACGCTCCTCCCCTTCCAGCACCGTGAGGGCGACCCGGTCATTCCCGATCGCCTTGCGAAGCTTGGCGAGAAAGGCGTCGAGGTCGGTGCCCGGCATCAACCTGGCGTTCAATGTCGCTTCGGCCACGCCCGGAATGATGTTGGGCTTAAGCCCGGATTGCAGCATCGTGAGGACCGTCGTGTTGCGCAGCAGCCCTTCCATACCCCACCCCGACACGGTGTCGCCTGCGGCGATGACAGCGGCCGCGGCGTCTTCCCGTGCCGCCACCGTGGTTGCGGACAAAAGCCGTTCGACCGGTTGGCGCAGTGCGCGCGGATGCAGGCCGGCCAGCGCCGTCAGATAATCCCTGGTGGCCGGCGTCAGCGCTATCGGCTCCCGATGGGATGCCAGCCGATTGAGGGCGGCGACCAGTTGATCGTTGGCGCTGACGTCCTGCCCAAGCGGGCGGGAACTGTGGCCGGCCGGCCCCTCCACCCGCAATGTGAGATTGACGGTCAGCTTGTCGGCATAGCTGACGGCGATTTCGCTCACGCGCCCATCGACCCCCCGGATCGACCCGCCCTCATTGAGCGAAAACTCGGCGTCGATCTTGTCCCAATGATGGGCGGCCAGCCAGTTGGTGTTGTAGCTGCCCTGTTCCTCATCCGCTTCGGCCAAAAAGATGATGTCGCGGGCAAGCGGCACATTGTCCGCCGTGATCCGCAGCATGGCGCGCGCGAAAGCGGCGACCGCGCCCTTGTTATCCAGCGCGCCCCGACCGTAGAGATAGCCGTCCTTGATGACGCCGCCGAACGGATCGACAGTCCATCGCATGCGATCTGCGGGGACTACATCGGTATGGGCAGCCAGAAGGATCGGGCGTTTGCTTCCATCACCCTTCAACCGCGCGATAAAATGGGCAGCCTTGCCATTTGGTGCGATGATAATTTCATTGGCGATGCCGGCCGTATCGAACAAGCGCTTGAGATGATCGGCAATCGGCCGCGTATCGCCTGGCGGGTTGGACGTATCGATCCGAACGAGATCGGCCAGCAGCTTCGCTGTCCGATCGCCTTCACGATCCTCCGCATGCGCCGGTGCTGCACAAAGCAGCACCGGCAAGATGGCAAACCCCATACAACGCATCAGAAGCGTACCTTCAACCGCGCATATAGCGTGGCCCCGTTCACGCCGAAGGGCGCAATATAGGCATGGGGGAAAATCCCCGCATTGTCCGCACCGTTGGTGCCCGCCGCAACGCTCGCCGCGGTCGAGGCGATCTGCTTTTTGGGAAACACGTCCAGGATATTGTCTGCCCCCAGAACGATGGTCGCATTGTCGGTGAGGTCGTAACTCGCCTCCAGATCTGTTATGATCTGGCCCTTGAAATGCTGAATGATGTCGAAGCTGGTGCCAGCGGGATTGGCGGGCGTGACCGTGACGTCATAGCCGGGAATAAGCGCGGCGACCTGCGCTGCGGAACGACCGGTCAGCGCAACCTGCGACACCATGCCATAATAGCTGTTGGTCAGGTTCAGGCCGACGCGACCCGACTTCCAGTTGAGGTTGAGCGTCACCTTGTCGCGCGGGATCGAGTCGGTGAAGCGAACCTGCTGGGTCAGGTCGAACAGCACCGTGGAGATACCCATCGCCTGAAGCGCTGCTGGCGTGCCGGCAATGCGGCGGAATTCGGTTTCGGTAAAGGTGCCAGCCAGCGTGGCGTTCAGCGTGCCGCCCGCTAACGGCAATTTCCAGGTCGCCGTCAAATCCACGCCTTGGGTCGTCGTATCCACGGCGTTCGTCAGATAGGCCACCGACTGGATGCCGGGTTGGCCATTGGCGGCGAGCAGAGTGGTGAGCGCGGTGCCGGAAAAGTTCGACGACAGGGCAATGCGGTCGTCGATGCGGATGTTGAAATAGTCGGCGGTGAAAGTGAAGCCGGTGCCCGGCGGGCTGAATACCGCCCCAAGCGTGAAATTCTCCGCCTTTTCAGGCTTGAGCGGCGTCGCACCGACCAGTGACGCGATCGGATCCTGCAACGAGATCGTGCGGATCTTGCGCGGCTCGCCGTTCACGAAGCTGATATTCGTGTTGCTGGTGTTGGATTGCTGGAGCGCGGGCGCGCGGAACCCGGTATTGTAGGAACCGCGCAGGGCCAGACCCTTCACCAGTTCCAGGCGACCCGCCACCTTCCAGTTCCACGTATCCCCGAAATCGGAAAAATCCTCATAGCGAACCGCGCCGTCGATCGTCAGGCGATCGAAGAAGGTCTTCTGGATTTCGCCATAGACGGCCTTGCTGTTGCGGCTCGCTTCGGCGCTGTCTTCGGGTGCCGTGCCGCCGCCGGGCTGCGCGCCGACGGGGGCGGGGCGGCCTGCGTTAGGACCATCGAGGATCGGTATGCCGCCATCGGCATAACTGGCCGGTTCGCCCGCGAAAATGCGGAAATATTCCTTGCGATATTCTAGGCCCAAGGCGACCTCCAGCGGCGCGCCATCGCCCAGATCGAACGATTTGGTGAGGTCGAGATTGTTCGTCCACTGGCGGAAACGGTTGCTGCCACGATCGAACACGGTCTGGCTGGCCGCGCCCTGCGATGTGTTGAGCGAATTGCTATATCCGGTAAATTCCTGTGAATTCCCGAAGGCGGAAGACAGGTCATAGCCGAATGTGCCCAGCATGCCCTTCACCCCTGCCGCCGCCGACCAGTTCTCAATCCCGATATCCTGGAGGGGCAGGAAGCCGTCGGGATAGATGGCGCGGACATTTTCGTCCTGGCCCGACCGTCGGAAGAAGTTGTACGCCGTCCCTTCCAGCTTGCTGTAGCCACCGAACGCATAGAATTGCGTTTCGTCGGCGACCGGGAGCTTCAGGTTAGCGAAGATCTGTTTGTTTTCGTATTTGGGTTGTCCAAATACCCAGATGTCCCGATCGAAGCTCGCCTCTCGCGGATCGAGCGTCCCGCTCGAAGGGGTGAGGCCCGTTCCCGAACCGAAATTGCCGGATGGCGCGACGGGCCTGCCCGCGGCGTTGGTGCCGAAATATTGCTGACGGGTATCGGGGGCCGCCCGGTCGGTCTTTGCCTGTTTCTGATATTGCGCGGTGACGCGGATCACGCCGCCGTCGCCGATGGCGAAGCCCGCGCCGACCCATGCCACGGCGGTTTCACCATCGCCGCGCGTCGTCTGCCGATAGGTGACGGCGCCATCATAGCCCACCCGATCGTCGAGGTGAAGATTGATGACGCCCGCAATCGCATCGGAACCATATTGCGCCGACGCACCATCGCGCAAAACTTCCACCCGACCCAGGGCGCCTGCAGGAATGGCGTTGAAGTCATAGGCCACGTCGCCGCGCCCGATCTGATTACCAAGATTGAGAGAGGCAGATGTGTGGCGGCGTTTGCCGTTCACCAACACCAGCATCTGACCAGTCGATAATCCGCGCATCGTCGGCGGCGTGAGGAAATCGAGAACGCCGGCGGCCGTGGGCCGGGGCGTGCTGAAACTGGGCACTGCGACCTTCAGCATATCCTGAAGTTCGGTCTTGCCCGAAGACCGCAGGTCGTCCGCCGAGAGGGAATCCACCGGGCTGAGCGACTCCGTGGCGACTCGGCCGCCAAAACGGCTGCCGGTCACGATAATCTCCTCGGCCGGCTCGGCCTGCGCTTCTCCACCCTGGGCCAGAGCGGTTCCAGACCAAAGCATGGAAAGTGCAAGCGCGGCGCCGGACACACCGGCATGAATAGTCTTGCGTGACGGCAAAAACATGAAACCCCCTAATGGAAAAGCGTGAAGCCTCCTGCGTCGAGGTCGCGACCGCTCATGGCGGCGATCAGGTCAAGCCCGCGTCACCTCGTTGTCATAATCATGCTCTGCCGACCTAAAAATACAATTGACGTAAAGGCACGAGTCCATGCACAAAACTTATAGCTAGGGGGAAGCATGAATTTCAGGCAATTGGAAATCTATCGCGCTGTCATGATGAGCGGCTCCGCTTCGCGCGCGTCGGAATTGCTCGAGATCACGCAGCCCGCTGTCAGCCGCTCTATCGCTGAACTTGAAGCGGCTATGGGTTTCTCCCTGTTCGACCGGGTCCGCGGTCGCCTTGTGCCGACGCCTGAAGGACAGATGTTCTTCACCGACGTCGTGGCAAGTTTTGTCGGGCTTGATACGCTGCGCGCATCGGCCGCCCGTATTCGGGATTTCGGGTCGGGCAGCATCCGGGTCGCCAGCCTTGCCGCGCTCGGATCGACGCTGGTTCCGCGCGCCATCAGTCGCTTCAACCGCCAGCATCCCGACATCGCGATAACGCTTCAGGTGCGCTTTTCGTCAGCGGTGCGCGATCTTGTCGCCAGCGGACAATTCGATATCGGCCTTGCCGCCGACGAGATCGATATGTCCGGCGTGGATCATCGTCAGTTTCAAAGCATCAGGGCGCTTTGCGCCGTCCCCGCCGGCCACAGGCTTGCGGACAAGGCCGTCATTGTACCCGGCGATCTCGACGGAGAGGCCTTCATCGCCCTATCGCCCGAAGACCGGGCCAGGGCGCGCCTGACGCGGGCGCTCGACGAAGCAGGGGCCAAGCCGCGGATCATCGTCGAAACGCCCTATTCCATCACGGTCTGCGCTCTGGTCCTTGAGGGCGTTGGCCTAGGCATCGTTAATCCCAACTCCATCGACGGATTTCCCGAACGCGGCCTGATTCTCAAGCCGTTCGAACCGGAGATCTATTTCAAGACGCTTCTGGTCTTTCGCCCGGACGCGCAGCGCTCGCAGATCGTCAAGGACTTCACCGCCGCGCTGCTGGAAGAGCGGCAGGCAATCTATAAAATCTGATTATAGAGTCGTGCCTGATGGGCAATTGAACTTCTACCGCTTGCCCTTCATTCTGCGTCAGTCACAAAGGGATGATGATGAGGGACCTGACGCAAGTCGTACACCATCCGCAGGTAAGCGAGCAGGGCTTCGCAAGCCTTGCCGTGCCTGTATACCGTGCCTCGACTATCATATTCGATAGTGCGCAGGCCTATGCCGATCGCAAGGACCGCGGCCCGGACGGATATAGTTATGGCCTGCACGGAACGCCGACGACCAAAATGCTCGAAGCGCAGCTTAGCGCGCTTGAACAGGCCGATCATTCGGTCATCCTACCATCAGGCCAGGCAGCGATTGCGATCCTGTTTCTCACCATATGTCAGGCCGGCGACGAAGTGCTGATCCCGGACAATGCCTATCCCGCCGTTCGGGGTTTTTGCGAAGACTATATGGCCCCACGCGGGATAGGCCATCGCATTTACGATCCTATGATCGGCGCTGGGATCGGTGATATGATTGGCCCTTCGACACGGCTCATCTGGACTGAGTCGCCTGGCTCCACCTCGATGGAGGTCGGGGATTTGCCCGCAATTGCCGGGGCCGCCCGCGTGCGCGGCGTGCTGACGGGTTGCGACAATACATGGGCGACGCCGCTGCTCTTCAAGCCCCTCACCATCGGCATCGATGTCGCGATGGAGGCGCTCACCAAATATGTGGGAGGCCATTCCGACCTGTTGCTGGGTTCGCTCAGCCTGCGCGACCGAAGCTGGTATGAGCGGATCCGATCCACGATGCGGATGCTCGGCATCGGCGTTTCGCCCGAAGATTGCGCGCTGGCGCTGCGGGGCATCGAAACGATGGGCGTGCGCATCGGCCATATCGGCAGGATTTCGACGGATTTTGCGCACCGGCTGCAGTCCATGCCGGCTGTGGCGAAGGTTCTGCACCCCGCGCTGCCGGATTGCTCTGGTCACGACCATTGGAAGCGGGACTTTGCAGGCGCAAGCGGCGTATTCAGCATTGTTCTTGAGCCTGGCTGCGATGGCGCACTCGACACGGCGCTTGGCGATTTGCGCGTCTTTGCGATAGGCGCCTCCTGGGGTGGAAGCCGCAGCCTGATCGCTCCCATGTCGCTTGATCGAGCAAGAACGGTCACGCCCTGGCTGCATGAAGGCCGACTTCTTCGCATCAGCATCGGCTTGGAAGATCCGGCTGACCTCTGGGACGATTTGAGTCGGCTTCTAACCTCTCTCGTCCCAGCCGGTTCTGGCGGCTGACCCCATGTTACGGGGGCTATCTTTCCTTGCCGCCTGCATTCTGTTCCAGCCAGGATGTACGGCGCCTGCGCCGCCGCCCGACATGACGGCGCCCGGCCATACGCTTGCGACCGTCAAGGCGCGCGGCTACGTCCTGTGTGGCGCCAATCGGGAAACGATCGGTTTTGGCGCACCCGATGAAAAGGGCTATTGGCGCGGCATCGACGTCGATGTCTGTCGCGCAATCGCCGCCGCTATCTTTGGCGACCGGGAAAAGACGCGCTTTGCACCGCTGACTGGCCAGCAACGTCTGACCGCGCTGCAAACCGGGGAAATCGATGTCTTGCCTCGCACCACGACCTGGACCCTCCAGCGTGACGCCAACGGGGTCAATTTCACCATCCCCAATTATTACGACTACACCGCCTTCATGGCGCGCAAGTCTGACGGCGTAGCGAAATTAGCCGACCTCGCAGGCGCGTCGGTCTGCGTCCAGACCGGGTCGATGACCGAAATCACCTTCGCCGACGTGTCCCGCAAATATCGCCTGAACCTGCGCCCGGTCATTTTCGACAATGTCATCGCGACGCGTCAGGCGTTCCTCGCCGGACGCTGCGACGCGCTCGTCACGGACGCGTCGGCGCTCCAGTCGGTGCGGATGACGCGGTCCACCCATCCCGACGATTATGTCATCATCCGCGCGGACGATCAGGTCGCCCCGTTGACCACGGCGGTGCGCCATGGCGACGACCAGTGGTTCGACATCGTGAAATTTGCGATCGATGCAATGATCGTCGCCGAACAACTGGGCATTTCCCGGCGCAATGTCGATGCGATGCGCATGTCGGACGACCCCGCCGTCAAGCGCTTCCTGGGCATAGAGCCAGGCAACGGACGCGCCCTGGGACTGAGGGAGGATTTCGCCTACCAGATCGTCAAGCAGGTCGGCAATTATGCCGATATCTACGATAACAATCTGGGCGTGAACAGTCGGCTCAAAATTCCGCGCGGGCTGAACAGGCTTCAACGCGATGGCGGCCTGATGCTTCCGATCGGCTTTTACTGATGCGCAGGCGCGCGCCCCGCACCTGGCGCTGGTGGGCGCCGCAGGTTGCGCTGCTGATCGCGCTTGGGCTGGCCTTTGCCTGGTTCGGCGTCAATCTTGTGCGCAACCTGATGCAGCGCGGCATCATGACCGGATTCGATTTCCTCGCAAGCGCGGCGCGGTTTCCTATTTCGGAGACTATCCTGCCCTATGCGTCGAACGACAGTCTGGGCTGGGCCTTCATCGTGGGAACGGCCAATACCGCGTTTCTCACTGTCTCCATACTACTGCTGTCGACGCTGTTCGGCCTGCCGCTCGCCCTGGCGCGGCGATCGGGCCATCCGCTCGCGAAACATCTTTCCGGCAGCATCATCGAACTGGTGCGCAATACGCCGCTCGTCGTGCAACTCCTCTTTTGGTACGGGCTGATAACGGTCAGCCTGCCGACGTCACGGCACGCGCTCCAGCCCCTTTCGGGTTTTTTCCTGACCGATCGTGGCCTGTATTTCACTTCGTTCGGCATTACCGGCACCGTGCTTCCGCTCCTGCTTCTGGCGAGCGGCGGATTGATCCTGATCGCGGCGCTGGCATGGCATGGCAGGCTGCATCTGGCCAGCCTCGCTACGCTGGCGACCGTGTTGGCGTGCGGCGCGACCTGGGTCGCACTCGATCTGGGCGTCGCGCCGGACACGCCGCAGCTTGGCCGGTTCAATTTCACCGGCGGCGTCACGCTGACCCCGGAGTTCGTCGCGGTCATGGTGGGATCGACCCTCTACGCCAGCGCCTTTGCCGCCGAGATCATCCGCGGCGGTATAGACGCTGTGGCGAGAGGACAATGGGAAGCGGGCGCCGCCCTTGGCCTGACGGAGCGGCAATGCCTGCGCCTCGTCATCATGCCCCAGGCCTTGCGGGTCATGATTCCGCCCATGACCAATCAGTTCATCAGTATCCTCAAAAATTCGACCATCGCTCTGGTGGTCGGATATCCTGAACTGAATTTCATCGCCAACACGGCGATGAACCATAGCGGGCAGGCGATCGAGGCGATCGCCATCCTGATCCTGGTCTTTCTAGGCACCGCAGGCCTCATTGCCTATGCGATGAACCGCCTGAACGCGCGCGTGGCGCTGGTGGAACGATGACCTACGTCCGCACCGCCATCGAGCCTGTCCGACCTGCGCCGTCAAAGCCGCGCCAGGCCCTTGCGCCCATATTGTTCGGCAATATGGCCAACATGCTGACGAGCCTGCTCATCCTCCTGATGGCCTGGACCGCGCTGCCGCATTTCCTTTCCTGGGCCTTCGTCCATGGCGTTTGGAGCGGCGATGGCGAAAGTTGCCGTGACGCCGGCGCCTGCTGGGCCTTTCTCCGGGTCAAGCTCCCCTTCATCCTGCTGGGCCTCTACCCCGAAGCCGAACGCTGGAGGCCGATAGCAGTCGTCGCGATAGTGATCGCGCTGACATTGTGGTCGATGCCCCCGCGCAACTGGACGCGCACGACCCTGATGGGCTGGCTGCTTGCTGTGCCCTTTTGCCTCGTGCTGATGACCGGCGGCATCGCCGGTCTGCGGTTCGTGCCGACCGGTGCGTGGGGCGGCCTGCCCATCACGCTGCTGCTGACGATCCTGTCGCTGGCGCTGGGGTTTCCGTTCGGCGTCCTGCTGGCGATCGCCCGTCGGTCGCGGTTTCCTGTCTATCGTTGGGTCGCGACAGCTTTTATCGAGGTCGCAAGAGCCTTGCCGCTGCTCACGCTGCTGTTCATCGCCGCGCTGATGGCGCCGCTGCTGCTCCCGGACGGATGGACCATCGACAATCTCATCCGGGCGCTCATCGCCTTCACCCTGTCGTCGGCGGCCTATCTGGCGGAGGTGATCCGCGGCGGGCTGCAGGCGATCCCTCGCCAACAGGAAGAAGCGGCGCGAGCGCTGGGACTGGGGCGCACCGACGCGCTTTTCGCGATCATGTTGCCCCAGGCGATCCGCAAGGTACTCCCGCCGCTCACCAGCACCATCGTCGTCATTATCAAAAATACCAGTCTGGTGCTGGTGGTAGGCCTTTTCGATCTCCTGAGCGCAGGCAGGGTGGCCTTGAGCGACCCGCTATGGCCCACACCCTATGCCGAAACCTATCTGGCGATCGCCCTCTTCTATTTCACGATCTGCTACGGTTTCGCCCGCTATTCCCTGCATCTGGAACGAACCCTGAAGGAGGCCGGTCGATGAGCGCGGTCAGGCTGTCGGGCGTCCATAAATGGTATGGCGACTATCACGCCCTGCGCAATGTCGATCTATGCGTGGCGCCCGGCGAGAAGATCGTGATCTGCGGGCCGTCCGGTTCGGGCAAATCCACGCTGATCCGCTGCATAAATGGCCTTGAGCTGCACGACGAAGGCCAGATCCTCATCGGCGAACAGGCGGTACGCGACGACCCCCGCAGCCTGCAGCATATCCGTTCACGCGTCGGCATGGTGTTTCAGAGCTTCAACCTCTTCCCGCACCTGTCGATCCTGCAAAACTGCATCGTCGCGCCTATGAAGGTCAAAGGCTTCTCGCGCGAGAATGCGCGCGATCTCGCGCTGGCGTTCCTAGAGCGCGTCCACATCCTCGATCAGGCAGACAAATATCCGGGCCAGTTGTCAGGCGGGCAGCAGCAGCGCGCGGCCATAGCCCGCGCCCTGTGCATGCAGCCGGAAATCATGCTGTTCGACGAACCGACCTCCGCCCTCGACGCCGAAATGGTCAAGGAGGTACTCGACATCTTGGAGAGCCTGGCGCGCGATGGCATCACGATGCTGTGCGTCACCCATGAAATGGGCTTCGCGCGCGAGGTGGCCGACCGCGTGGTCTTCATGGACCAAGGCCAGATCATCGAGGTGAGCCAGCCTTCGTCCTTTTTCTCGTCGCCGCAGCATGCGCGCACCCGCGCCTTCCTGCGCCAAATCGTTCGCTAAGAGGACATCATGCTTCGTATCGCCAACCGCCTTGCCGAACTCGGCATTGCACTGCCCGAACAATCGTCCCCCATCGCCAATTATCTTCCTTTTACACGATCGGGCCGGATCGTCCATGTCTCAGGCCAACTCTCCAAAAGTGCTTCGACTGGCGTGAAGGGGGTCGTCGGGATCGACCTGACGCTCGATCAGGCAAAAGCAGGCGCAAGGCTCTGCGGGATCAACCTTCTGTCGCAGTTTCGCAGCGCCTGCGGCGGCGATCTGGATCGCGTCGTTCGCATCCTGCGGCTTGGCGGCTTTGTCCAGGGCGGCCCGGGCTTCGATGCGATCCCTGCTGTCATCAATGGCGCCTCCGACCTCATGGTCGACGTGTTCGGTGACCGCGGACGTCATGCGCGCTCGGCGGTAGGCGTATTCCGCCTTCCCCTTGGCTACGCCGTCGAAGTCGACGCCGTCATCGAAATCGCAGCTTGATCCCCTCCGTTTTTCTTCACGACATTCCCATCCGGAGTATTATTCAATGACCAATCGCCGCCAATTTATAACCGGGGCCGGCGCAGCCTCTGTCGCTGCCATGATCACGGTAAAGCCTGCGTTCGCCGCGGAAACCTTCCCGGCGCTTCCTGCCAAGCTCGATTTCGCCGGACTGCAACGAACCCTTGCCAGCCTCTATGACGTTGATCGTTCGATCGTCAATTTCGATGCCGCCTATTATGGGGCGATGACCAAATCTGTCCATGCCACCTATCTGGACAAGACCGGATGGGTGAACCGCTATAATTCGACCTTCCTGCGCAGCGCTGTCGAAAGCGCGCCGCGCGACCCGGAACTCGACAAATCGCGCGATGGGGTAGCCGCGATGATCGGCGCGCAACCCGACGAGATCGCGCTTGCTGGCGGCGGGACGGAGGCGCTTTACGCCCTGATCGTCAACTATGGCCTGCTCAAGGCGGGTGATGCAGTCATCTATTGCGACGTCGATTATGACGAGATGCAATATGCGATGGACTATCTGGAACAGAGCCGAGGCGTCGACGTCGTTCGCTTCTCGCTGCCTGAGCCCCACACGCGCGCCAATATCCTGGCTGCTTACGAGAAAATCCTCAAGGACACGCCCAAGGCGAAGTTGCTGTTGCTCACCCATGTGTCGAACCGCAATGGCCTGATCCCGCCGGTCAGGGAAATCGTCGCCATGGTCAAGGCGCGCGGTGTCGATGTCATTCTCGACAGCGCACAGGCTGTCGGCCAGATGCCTTTCGACGTCACCGACACCGGTGCCGACTTCATCGGCTTCTCCCTCCATAAATGGCTGGCAGCGCCGCTTGGCACCGGGGCCATCTACATCCGCAAGGACCGGCAGAAGGATATCCTCCCCTGGCTGGGCAATCGCATCCACAACGCCGATGACATCCGATCGCGTATCCCGACCGGCACCGTCGATTTCGCGGCCCGGCTCACCATTCCAGCGGCAATCGAGGTCCAGAACAATATCGGCATCCAGCGCAAATTTGCTCATCTGCGCGCCTTGCGCGAACATTGGTATGGCCGTGCCGGTGACATCAAGGGAATCGAACTTATGCTTCCGCCCGAGAAAGACAATTATGGGGCGATCAGCGCATTTCGCCTGCCTGGCATGAAGACGATAGAAGACACCAAGCGCGCGCAGGCGCAATTTCTGGGCAAGCACAAACTGCTGGTCGTCGCGAAGGCTGGCCTTGCGTCCGGGCCGTTGCTGCGGGTCACCCCGGCCTTGTTCAACACCACCCAGGAACTGGACCGTCTGGTGACCGCCATTCAGACCGAACGAAATATGTTTTCATGAGCCCCGGCACGGCAGCCTGTATGACAGCATGTTGCCATGCCGGCACCCTTGCATGATTGATCTGGGGGGCTGAGCGCTCTATCGATGCTCAGCCATGGGACATCATGCCCTATGGACGCGGGGTGAGGGGGAGGTAATCCGGCCCGGATGAACAACTGGATCAGGCAGTCGCAGACAGGTCGCGGGCTCTTTGCCCTGCTGATCCTCTGTGCTCTCTCGATCCGCGTTGCCATCCCGACTGGCTTTATGCCGACACAAAGTATCCATGATGTCGTCATTTCGCTCTGCACTGGCCAAGGCGCGGTAAAGGCCTTCCTTCCGATCCAGAAGGACGGTGAGCCATCCGATCGTGATAAGACCAAAGGCAGTGAATGCAGTTTTGCCAATGGGCTAGGCGGCGGGATGGTCACAGCACTACCATCTGCGCTGGACGCAACGCGGCCGCTGTTTGCTCCGCTCGTGACAAGTCAGGCCGTCGCCCACCTTACCGTGCACCGTCTGGCGGCGCCCCCGCCCCCATCCCAGGGACCACCCGCGCGCGTCTGAAAGGCTCGCGCGGCAGATAGAGTTTTCCTCGTTTGCCGCTGATCAGCACATGCCTTTGCGCATGTGCTTTGCCACTCCACCAATGGAGTGACGCGGTATTACGAGGTTATTCATGTATGCTCTGACGCGGTCGCATAGCGCCTTTCTGTCATGGTTGCGGCAAGTCCGTCGCTCCGCTTGGTTGCTGATCGCCGCCTGCCTGTTGTTCCGGGCTGGTGATGCGCTCGCTAACGAAGCGCCTTCTCCCTTCGAAACGCCAGCCATGGCGCAGGCAGCGCTACGGTGAGCTTCAGCTTCACTTTCGACACCAGCGCAGCAACGTGAATCGCGGCGAAGCAGATTACCGAACTATGGTCCGAATATCCGCTGCTCTGGCCCGAAACCATCCGGGCGCTCTATGTGGCATCCGCCTGCGGGACGCCGCAGATGCGCTCGGATCTTCCCGCGCAGCCGAGCAAGGGTAGCTATGCGCGCCTGTTCCAGCGCTACGGTTATGGCGTCCCCGACCTCGAGCGAGCCCGTCGCAGCGCTTCCAACGCTCTTTCGCTGATCGTCCAGGACGTCATCATTTCGTACGGCATCTCGGAGAAAACGGGCGGGGACGTTCACAAGGAGATGCGACTCTTCACGCTGCCATGGCCTGTCGAGGAACTGCACAAACTCGGCAATGTGAACGTGACCTTGAGGGTCGCCCTCAGTTCCTTCATCGCTCCCAATCCTGCCGAAGCCTCTCGCGGGTCACGATATCGATACGCCTCCCATAATCTGCGCTTCAAGCTGAACCGCGGCGGCGAGAATGCCCAGTAGTTCATGGCCCGTATCAGCAAAGCAGACGAACCCGTCGGTCCCCAGATCGATGAAGACGATCTTTGGGAATATGGGAGCGATCGGCGCGACGTCGGGTCTCTCCATATCGACCAGTTGACATGCAAGGCATCCAACCTTGCTCGCCGCAATCTCCTGGCCATTCATCCCGTTGCCGGATGGTGGAAATCGAGGAAATTGTTGCAGGAAGCCGAGCCCGAGGTCCGTTTCGCCCTCATAGTCGAAATCGACACACAAGGGGTGGAAGCGGAGCTTTACCCCGAGGTGCAGACGACCGTGGACGTCCTGAACGCAGCCCAGGCAATCATCATCTGAACGGCTGCGGGCGACGCCTTCCGAATGCTACGCTGATCGGCCGAGCTGTTGATCGAGGACAACTGGCAGTGCGGGAGATGGCCAAACATCTCATTGGTCGAAATCCTCAGGCCACAGATCATCCTCGCACGCTTCGGGCCTGAACTTGGGCAAGAAGGGGCGGGTTCCAAATGTGTGGCCGATATGGAAACGAAGCTCCTTTGGCTTCCGGATGACCTTTGCCTTCAAAACGGGTGACGTCGCTGCATGGCGCCGAATGAGCGCTTCGTGCGATCGATCAACCGCGAATGCCAGTCTATAGCAAAGCGCGCCGTGATGCGATTGATGGCCAGAACCTTTTTTGATCCGTCATCGTCACGAACTCCGGTATCGACCCGAGCGACCGCAGCCGGTGCGATCCTCGCAAAAGAAGAGTAGGGGTCAGGGGAAACTGAAGTTCGACCTTTTCGGCTTCGCGATAGAGCTCCTTGATACCCGCGTCCGTGGGGTCATAGAAGGGGGCTTCACCCTTAGGGAAATCCGTGAACTTCTGAAGTTGGATGCGGGCCAGAATCGCAGCCGCGCCCGCGAGCTCGCGAAGAGCCGGGTCGAAGCTTTGGATGCAAAAATCGTAGAGCTCGGTCGCGCCCGCGACGCGCTCCAACAACTGGCTGCAGAATACTGCGCGGGAGATAAGGGCCCTTGCCCCACTCTCGCGTCGTTCGACGTTTGATCCGCCGCACGTCAGCGCGTGGACGTCTGGTGTCGTAACCAATCGTCAGTCTTCATGCTCGGGTACGGCTGTAAAGCCCCCCGATTCTGCCTACCGATTTCGACCCATTGTCGCCATTTAGGCCCGCATTTTCGATTCTCAGGTACGGACCGGCAGTTTTTCCATCACGTTCGATCAAGATGGCGGTGAGCGGACTGGCAGTTTTTTGTGTGCCGTGATGTGAAAGTGGACCTCGTTCAGGCAGCTACTGGATCCGCGAAGATCCACAAGCGGACCTTCTAGGCCGATGAGGCGCCTACGCGTCGCCGACGTTCATTTTCGGATGTCGAGAGGCGGGGCGGCAGAACCTACCGCTAGTTATGCCCTCGCTCGACAGTCAGCCCGCGCGCCCTGCGGCAGCAATTCGCCGTCCAGGAGCACCGGCAAGCCGACGTTCATGCCAATGCGGCCGTATGCGTCAGGCGGGCCGATTGGCGAGCACCGCCTCGAGCAGGCCTGGGAAGCGCCGATCGAAATCGGAGCGTCGCAGCGTGTTGATCATCTCGCGCCCTGCCTGTGAAGTCTCGATCAGCCCCGCGGCGCGCAGCAGCTTCAGGTGGTTGGACAGCGTACTTTTGGGGATCGACTCACACGGGGCTGCGCCGGTGCAGCTCAGCCGCTCAGTTGCGGCCAGGCGCGCAACCATGCCCAGCCGATTAGGGTCGGCCAGCGCGTGGAGCGCTAAATCGAGTGGAACATCCTCCAGCCTGGGATGGGTAAAGCGGGGCATCGCCTAGATATAGGAAGACTAAACAAATTTAATAGTTCGGAAATATTGAACTATCGAAGTGACACCCCATCTTTCGGCTTGCCCACAGCGCACGACCGCGTGATCGCGGGCCACATTTTGGAGGATTGACATGTCACTTCGAGGCAAGAAGGCGCTCGTTACTGGTGGGTCGCGCGGCATTGGTGCGGCGATCGCCAAGCGATTGGCCGCTGATGGTGCGGCCGTTGCGATCACCTATGCCGGCAATAAGGCCGCCGCCGACGCCACTGTGGCGGCGATCAAGAGTGCAGGCGGCACCGCCTTTGCGTTTCAGGCGGACGCTGCCGATCCTACGTCTCAGCGCGCGGGCGTCAAGCAAGCCGCAGCGGCGCTGGGCGTGATCGACATCCTGGTCCACAATGCCGGAGTGGCCGAATTTTCCACTATCGCCGAAGATACCGACGAGACCTTCGATCGCCAGTTCGGCGTCAACGTGAAAGGCCTGCACGTTGGCACTCGCGCGGCGCTGCCGCACCTCAGCGATGGCGGGCGGATCATATTGATAGGCAGTGTCTCGGGCGAGCTAGCCTTCCCCGCAACCGCGGTCTACAGCTCGACAAAGGCGGCAGTGGCGGCACTTGCACGCGGCTGGGCAAAGGACCTCGCATCGCGCAACATCCTGGTCAACACAGTGCAGCCGGGACCGATCGATACCGATATGAACCCTGCCGATAGCGAGTTCGCGCAGCAGATGACCGGGCTCGTCCCACTCGGCCGGTACGGCAGGGTCGAGGAGATTGCGGGGGCGGTCTCGTTCCTGGCTGGACCAGACGCGAGCTACATCACCGGCACCACGCTCAATGTCGACGGAGGTGCGGCGGCTTAAGAATGAGCGACCGGCCCCTCCGCAAAGCTGGAGGGGCCGGTGACTTTAACACGCATGAGGCGAGGAGTACTAATTAACGACATCCAAGCGCACCTCTCCGCTGCTCCAGACCTGCCGCCCATTTCATCTCGAATTCGGTAGCCTCCAGGCTGTAAAGCCGAGCGAGCGTCATTTATCGATTGTTAACATCTTGATTACGATTGCTTTTCCGGCAAGCCAAATCGTGCGGTTACGACGTCTCACGACCCACGCCGACCACTCACTTGCATTTTGGTTGTTCCCAGCTGCGGAACGGTAGCTCAACGTTTGTGCAATTTATACCCGCGGCACTGAGCCGCAGTCATTGAATTGATGGTGCCCGTGATGGGGAATGCGCAGTCGGCCGCCAGGGAGGCGATCGAGTCCCTTTTTTCAGGCGCTCGTACGTTGATGCGGTGCTATCTTCGATGAGAAAATGGATCATAATCGGCAAGCGGTGTTCTTGCCCGCTTGCAATAGTTTTCCATCCCGTTGGTGATGGCAACCAGTCAGGCGCAATCCCAGGCTGGTGTGTGGCTTCGAAGATGCAACATTGTAGGGGATCCCGACAACGTCAGCAAAGTCCTGGGTTCCCTTCGATCAGCTCTGCGGATCGGGTAGCTGGAAAGGCGGCGGGCCATCAGGGAAGGGACCCGCTCGCAGCAATCTGGCCGCGCGGGAGGGAAGCTTTTGCTCAGACGCGCAGCAAGCAATTATCGGGCAAGTCATGATTGTCGAGGTTAAGGGGATACCCGCTTCTCGTCATCCGCGTGCGAGCGAAGCGAAATAGCTAAAGACGTTCCACACCAGTCTCTACCCCGCCTGCAGCATGCACGTGCCTTGCATCCCAGCCGTACGTTGCTCCTTCAGCCATGGGGCAAATCTCGCGGTCTCCATTGGACGAGCGAACAGATACCCCTGCACCTCGTCGCAATCCATGCCTCTCAGGGCGTCTAACACACCGGCTGTTTCGACACCTTCGGCCACGACACGAAAGCCAAGGCCATGGGAAAGACTTATCATCGAGCGAACGAGCTGCGCTTCCCGCTCACCATTCGTAATGTCGCGCACAAAGCTTTGGTCGATCTTCACGACATCGGCCGGCAGCCGCTGTAAATAGGCAAGGCTGCTATGACCTGTCCCAAAATCATCGATGGCGATTTTCACACCCGCTTCCTTAAGGGCGTTCATCTGCTGCAAAGCATGCTCGGGGTGCTCCATTATTGCACTTTCAGTAAGCTCCAGTTCCAGCATTTCGCTGCGGACGTTATGCTTAAGAAGATAGAGTTGCACCCGCATCGCAAAATCGGGCTCTTCCAGATTGGCTGCCGAAATGTTGATGGAAAGCGGTACATCCAAGCCAACAGCCTGCCACTCCGCTATTTGCATCAGGCCGGCTTGTAGGACCCATTCGGTGGTTCGTTTTGCGAGAGCGGATCGTTCCACTGCAGGGATGAACTCCGCAGGCGACACGTCACCCAATTCCGGGTGACGCCAACGCAGTAGAACCTCAGCGCCCACACACATGTCCGAGAGAAGATCGATCCGCGGTTGTACGACGATGCGAAGCTGGTCACGATCCTTGTCCAATGCTGCGCCGAAGTCGTCGAGAAGACGGTAGCGGCGCCGGTGGGCCTGGTCAGTCACATGAGAGTAAATGCTGACACCCCGCTGTGTTTCCCTGGCATCGATAACCGCGCTGTGCGCCATACGCAGAGCGTCCTCAGGTGAGGATAAGCCCAGGCTTATAGGGGAGATGCCTATGGCTGTCGTTGTCACGAACCGTAAGCCGGATCCGGCACGAAGCGCGTTGAGGCGCTCCATCAACATAATGCCAAAACCTTCTGCTGAGGTATCGGATTGAACGATAAGGGCGAACTGCGTAGCACTCACATGGTAAGCCGCGTGCTGGACAGCAGACATCTCCCGAAGCCAGCGCGCCGCATGCCTTATCATCTCGTCCACTTCGGTCGAGCCAAGCACCCCGGTCATGTTTGAGATTTGCTCGGCGCGTGCGAGATCCACAAGTACGATCAGCACCGGTTCACCCGGATGATCCCGTGCCTTGTCACTGAGGTCCTCGTAAAACTGGTTTCGATTAGGCAAGCCGCTGACAGGTTCCACTCGCCCGAAGGCATGCTGCAATTCAATCTGCGCCATCACCATTGCCGCAAGGTCGGTCAAGGCAGCCATCTCCTTTGCAGTCGCGTTTCTGGGCTCGGTGCCGATTACGCAAAGAGCGCCGAGGCCATGCCCCTCACGCGTGACAAGGGGAGTGCCCGCATAGAATCGCGCTCCGGTGCCCGCGAGCACACTGGTCGCATAACAGGGATCTGCCAGAAGATCGGGTACTACAATGGGAACGGCGCTTTCAGCGACCGCGGCACAAGGTGCTTTGTCCCGGGGGATGGAATCATGGTCCACACCCAATCTCGACTTGAACCACTGCCGATCTTCGTCAGTCAGGGACACAGCGGAGATTGGCAGCCCAAAGATTTGGCCCGCCATGCGCGTGATTCTGTCGAAACTCTCGCTCGGGGGCGTGTCCAGGAGGTTAAGTTGTCTTAGCGCGCTCAGGCGGGCAGCTTCGTTCGATCGCCTCATCGATACTCCTTTTGCTTTGACCCTAGCTCGACGGCGTTAATTATTCATGCTCGACGGCTGGCACCACCAAACTGACGTGGCTGGGAGTGGCAAACTGCTCAGCAGGCAGCCTTTGCAGCTGCGGTGCGCGGGCGTGAAGCTTTCCTGGCTTTTTCTGCATCCCGTAAAAGCCAATCAGTCATGGCCTTGCGATCGACCGGGCGAGAAAACAGATATCCGTGAGCAAGCGTGCAACCAAACCTACATCAACTTTGCCGCGATCATCGTCCGGTGCGCAAGCACATCCTCATCACCGGTGCTCATCATAGCTTGCACTCGTGCCACTAGATGTTGCCCGCGTTAGCCAGTGCATCTCCTGCAACGCACGCGCCACCTCGACCGATCTTTCACGTACTGGAACGCGGCGTTAGAACCTCGTGGCCCATAGAGCGGCGAAGTCGCTTCCCAAGGAAAAAAATATGAATGGCCTCGTTTTCAATACATTCTGTGACTCTGCGAGCAGAAGTTCGGCGAGGATCTTCTAGAGGACGTCATTGAGGCGTCACGCGTTCCTAATGGCGGGGCGTACACAAGCGTCGGGACATACCCATTTGAGGAGATGGTCTCGCTCATGACGACGACGGTCAAGCTCACTGACATGAAAATGCCAGAGTTGATGGAAAGCTTTGGCACGTTCTGCTTCGGCCAGTGGGTGTCCTATGCTCCAGCCCGCGTCGCGAACAAAGATTTGTTCGACGTGCTGGAACGCGTCGATGATTTTCATGAGCAAGAAGTACGAAAGCTCTATCCAGATGCGGAGCTGCCTTCGTTCAAGGTGGAAAGCCGAAGTGACACTAGATTAGTGCTCGCCTATCACAGCTGTAAGCCCCTGGCAGACCTTGCCTGCGGCGTGATCAAGGGTGCGTCAGTTCACCTGGCTTCACCTGTGAGTGTTCAACATAGCCCTCAGTCAATGCCCGGGGGCTCATACGTGCGGTTCGAGATTGAACGGGTTGGGTAGCGCGATGAGTATCGCGGACGCGCAAGAAGTTATTGTACGGCTGAAGAAGAAGCTGGACCGGGAACGGCGTGCCCGCTCCGAGGCCGAGCAACTTATTGAAAGCAAGAGCCTTGAACTGTTTTCTGCCAATCAGCGCCTCGCGCAGGTGAATGGCGAGCTTGAGGCGCAGGTGGAATCGACCCTAGCGTACCAGCACGAGCTTCATGCCCAAAAGGTTCACTTGGAAGAAACTTTGAGCCAGCTTTCCGGCATAGTAAAAACGATCGACACGAGTTCGGCATCGATAGCGATTGTGTCGCCAAGACGCACAAGTTGAGGCTCAATCGAAAATAGCCGCACCGTGACAGAGGCTCCGTGCCCGGCACGATCCTGCCGATCCGGCTCGGCGACTATGGCGGCCGTCTCATCTGCCAGAAGGACAGTTTCCTGGCGGCCGCGAAAGGGGTTTCGATCGGTATTCACTTCCAACAGCGGATCATGACGGGTCTGTTTGGTGGCGAAGGCTTTATCATGCAGAAGCTCGAAAGGTATGGCTGGGTGTTCGTGCAGATTGGCGGTGCCGTAGTCGCGCGCGAACTGGCGCTGGCCAGCAACTGAATGTCGATATAGGCTGCATGGCGGCCTACACCGACACGATCGACTTTGACCTCGAGCGCGCTGGCGGTGTCAAAAGTGTCTGTTCGGTGGGGAGGGGCTTTTCTTCGCGTGATTGACGGAACCAGGCAAAGTCTGGATTCAATCGCTGCCTTTCTCGCGGCTGGCCGGCGGCATTTTGGCCGCGGCGAACAGCCGAGCGGACAGCATCGCAGTGAGGGTTCTGTTCTTTGCGGCTCGGCGATTTGATCTGTGGAAACAACTGAGTCCGGCCACGACATGGTCTTCTATTGGCATTGATGTAGCCCATCCCGGGAGGCAAACCCATCTTGCGTTCAGTAGTTGCGTCGCCTCATTCGCCCATGAAGGCAATAAGGCGACCGCACAGCAGAGCGCCGGCCCAGCATATAAGTGATGTGATGCCCGCAATCCGCAAGACGCCAGTCGAAGCACCAGTCAGTGTGCAGCCAAAGCGCAGATGGTGCGCAAGGGCGGAAGCCGTGCCGATAGTGACTAGCGCAAGCTTGACGCGAAAAATGCCGAGC
The DNA here is from genome assembly GCF_002953135.1 of Sphingobium sp. SCG-1. Classification (NCBI taxonomy): domain Bacteria; kingdom Pseudomonadati; phylum Pseudomonadota; class Alphaproteobacteria; order Sphingomonadales; family Sphingobiaceae; genus Sphingobium; species Sphingobium sp. SCG-1. Next base: position 3,432,044 of record NZ_CP026372.1, on the reverse strand, counting down.
GCAGCATATTCGTCAGCCCGCGTTACAAACAGCAGCAGCCCGCTCGCTATTACGATGGCGAGCCCTATGGCGGCCATCGTGACGAGGGGCCGGGCCAGATTTGCGAGGGCTATTGAGCGCCAGAACCCGAGCAGACGCAGATCCAACACCATCACCGAACCGAACAATATACCGATTGCTGCGATATGGGCGGTGTTAACCGCAGCATAGCCCCATCGCGACATGCGCAACGCGCTGGCAATATCGGTCTTTGCCAGCGTGACCCAGACGTCCTCCATCCGGTCAGTCCCGTTCGGGGTAGAGCACGAAGCTGCGCCTGCCGATCAGGATCTTCTCGGCCTTCATCCTTTTGATGGCGGGATCGGCGGATGGTTCACCGACGAAACGCATCGTAGCGCCTTTGGCGAAGTCGGCATCTTTCAACCCTGCATTTTCGTTGCGCCAAGGCTGACCGACCTCGATGGTCCAACGTGCCCCCTTTACGTCGACAGTGACGACACCATGGGGATTGCCGAGCTTTGCCTCGATGATCTTGCCAGAGATTTCAATATTCTCGCCCGTCGTCCATGCCCACCCGTGATGGGCCTCAGCGACGGACGGTGCTGCAAGCCCTGCAAATGCGAAGATTGCGGTGAAGAATTTCTGCATGATCTACTCCTGCCGGTAGGATGCTCCGCATCTTCCATAGCAGTATATCCGCTGTATGCCTAAGCCTTGGCGAGGAGGTACTCAGCATTCGGTGATTACGCAGCGTCGCAGAGCATCATCGACACGTCTCCGCATCACTCATTGATGACCCATCTCCATGACGATCAATGTCATTCACGACCCTAGTGGGACGCCCAGCGGCAAAGTCTTGCTTCTCGAGTGCATAGTCAGCTATTCGGGCGGCTGCCGACCAACTTGAGCCGCTTGGCGGTCGCCATGTGAATGGCTGCTTGTGTTGAAACCTGCCGCTCGCCTAACTCCAACTCATCGGCCTGCCTCGCGCCATTTATTGCCGTTGCAGAACGGATTCCCTCTCCCGCAGCGGACGTTCATCGTACAGCAGGCGACGGAAAGCTACCGGACAACCGTCCACCGACCGTTGCTAGTGGACCGTATTCGTTGCCTGTTTTTCTGAAAGCTGACATGTTGCTGTCTAGGTAGTCCTTCTATCCGTTGCTCAGCTCACCTAGGCCAAATCTGACACATCCTCTTCGGTATAGACAAAATGCCATGACGTTCGGCAAACAGATGTAAGGCTTGCTGCTGAATGGAGAGCGTATGAAGAGGATCGTCGCGCTGATCGCGTTTGCCATTGCTCTGTCCGCAGCTACGGCGCCTGCCACCATACACGCGCCGATCGGCCCGCACAGCCGCGCCGAAGCGGTCAGCATCATCGCAGACCTGCGCAAAATCGTCAGCCCGCAAGGGTTGCAAGCGATCGAGACAGTTCCCATCGGCGGCATCCGGCAGGTGGTGTCGATCCGAAGCCAGGATCTGCGAAACCCAGTCCTCGTCTATTTTCATGGCGGACCTGGCTTTGTGGAGATGCCCCTCGACTGTGGTGGGACCGCGGCTGGGACGAATATTTCACTGTTGTTCATTGGGACCAGCGCAACGCTGGCAAGACATATAGCCTGAGCGGTGCGAACGATCCCGCGACGCTGACGCCTGAACGTTTCCAGGCCGACGCCGAGGAAGTGGTACAGTGGGCCCTGAAGCGCTTCGGCAAGCGTAAGCTGTTCGTGCTCGGGCATAGCTGGGGCAGTATGCTGGGGCTTAAACTCGCAGCCGCACACCCGGAGTGGCTACACGCTTATATAGGAATGGGGCAGCTGACCGATGGCTTGGAAAGTGAGCGTCGTGGATGGGAATGGACGCTGGCCAAGGCGCGAGCTGATGGTAACGCCCAAGCGATTAGTGACCTCGAGGCGATTGCACCTTATGGAAGGCCAGGCAGTCCCCTTTCGGTGCCTGCCATCCTGACACAGCGTAAATGGCTCAATCATTATGGCGGCGCTGCGTGGCGACGGTATGGTGGGGACTTCGAGGCCGCGGCTTTCCAGCTAGCGCCGGAATATAGCGATGATGACGTGCGCAATGCTTTCAAGGGTCAGGCGCCCGTCACCGAAGCGTTGCTGCCAAAAGTATTGGCGACGAACTTGGCGACCATCCAGCAGTTGAAGGTGCCGCTTTTGCTGCTGCTTGGCCGACATGACGTGAACGTGTCGAGCGAGGTGGCCGCTGAATGGTTCTCGCGCGTTCAAGTGCCATCCAAAAGGCTGGTGTGGTTTGAGCGATCGGGTCATCACATTACAAGCGAGGAACCGGGCAAGCTGCTAACGACACTCGTGACAGAGGCGCGGCCTATTGCGGCGCAAGCCGGGGACGTCGCGCCCTAGCCACTCATAGCGATCTCGAATAAAATCGGCCGCTCAGCGAGACTTATTACTCTGCGGTCCTGGCCGTTCGGTTTCCAGCCACTATCAACCAGACTTCGACGTTTGCTTCTGGCGTCGCGAACGTCGAAATCTGGTAAGATCCGTCTTTCGGTCTATGCCAGACAGATCGGCGGAAGCTGCCGACACTGCGGACGTTCGGCGCGGGACGCTCCCTAGAAGCCGCCATTTGTTCACGCCCGCAACGCGGCTTGTGATAGATCCATATGGCAAACTTGAATAGATTTGAGCTGCCGACAATTTGCCGGATGCAACGTCCAATTTCGGACGGTAAACGGTGAGCCTGCTTAATGGTGATAATTCTCCACATCAATAGTTGCATGCAATACACACATCAAATTGACAGCGTTGGCACAAACCCCGTCTCGTGCTGTTAGTCGTAAATGATGAGTTTCGGATCAGCCATAGGCATCCATAGGTTTGTCCGCTGACCGCGTCCGGCGGCACGCCTTTGCAGTCGATGCTCGCTTCGCCAGCACGATCTGAAATTTTCCGCAGCTTGCCGATAACCGTTTCCGGCATGTGCTTCTTGCTCGGCGTTTGATGTTCCTCATCATGGTCCAGACTATCATAGTCTCTGGGCCAGTCAGCGGGGGGCAGATCAGTGCAGCTCCCCATTTACGACCTTTCTCCACGCTGCGGCTGCGGCCCGGTATGGCCACAGACACAATCGGCTGGCACGCCGCTGTACTCGGGCTCGTGGCATGAACTGCCAGCTTGCTATCTGGAACAGGATTAACGTCTTGTTTGCCATCTTTGCTTAGCAAGCCGGGCAGGTTCCCTGGAGAAAGCATATGGCTAGGCCGGTCTTCTACGACGTTAGCGGTAATCGGGGGCGCTGGGTCCGTGCCGGCATGGCCCTGATCACAGCGGCCGTCGTGACGGGTTTGGGATTCCTGCTTTTCATGCTCATGAACGTTACGGCCGAGCCGCCGGTCCGCTTGCCGGAAGATGCCGAGCGCCCGCGCGGATTTATCGCGCCTGCCGAGACGTCAGGTTCGGATCAACCCTCCGGGCCTTGGCTGCCTGCCTCAATGCCGGTGCGCCCTGCTTCCGGCAAGCCTCTCGTGTTCGGTTATTACATGCCGTGGGATGCGCCCTCACGTCGCTCGTTGGAGGAGCATGCAGAAGTGCTCGACTGGCTAGCGCCCGGTCTCGCAACGGTAACCGGGCAGGATCACCGGTTTGCGTATGAAAGAGATGCAGCCATGCACAGGGTACTGGGCAGCGCGCAAAGACGCCCCCGGCTCATGCCCATGGTGCAGAACGCGCGCGCGGATGGACAGTGGGATGGACAGGAAACCGCGCGTCTGCTGGCCGATGCCATCGCGCGACGCCGCCTTCTCGATCAGGTTGAAGCGATGGTGTCGGCGGAAGGTGGTCACGGCATCATGTTCGATTTCGAAGCGCTACCCATCGGTGCGCATCGTGATTACCTCGACTTCTTGGCGGACGTGCGCGCGCGCTTCTCCAGGCGAGGCTGGAAAGTGGCGCTAGCGGCGCCTGTTGCCGATCCGGATTGGGACCTGAAAGCCTATGCGCGGGCAGCGGACTATGTCGTCCTTATGGCCTATGACGAGCATTGGATGGGCGGCACGCCCGGTCCGATCGCTTCGCAACCCTGGTTTGCGAAGGTGGTGGCAAAGGCTGTTGCCGAGACAAGTCCGGAAAAGGCGATCGTGGCCATCGGAAGCTATGCCTATGATTGGTCCGAAGGCCGAACGGCGCCGATGAGCGTTGCCGATGCATGGCACCTTGCGCAACAGGCCGACACCAAACCACAATTCGACACATCGAGCGGGAACTTCCACTTCGATTACCGTAAATTTCAAAAGGTCCATAGTGTGTGGATGCTGGATGCGGTAAGTGCAGCGAACCAGCGTCAGGCCATCGATCGCACCGGGGCTGCGGGTGTCGCGTTGTGGCGATTGGGCAGTGAAGATCCCGGTGTCTGGCCGGTGCTAGCGGGCACAAGGCAGCCTAACCTTTCCCATATTGCGGCGCTGCCGGGCGTCAAGGTGAACGGCACCGGCGAAATCATGCGCATCGATAGCCACGCAGCAGAGGGTGTTCGCATCGTGAACCATGCCAGAGACGGCACGATCCGTTCCGCAGCCTATCGACACCTGCCTAGCGCAGATGTCGTCCAGCGTGTCGGTGGGCACCGGCGGCGGGTGGCACTGACTTTCGACGATGGGCCGGACCCACTGTGGACCCCCAAGTTGCTCGACATACTCAAGCGCGAGCGTGTACCCGCCACGTTTTTCGTCACTGGCGCAAGTGCATTGGGCGAAGGTCCGCTGCTACGTCGCATCATTGCGCAGGGAAGCGAACTGGGCAACCACAGCACGACGCACGCCGACATGAGCAGGCAATCGCGCCAGGCCGTCCAACTCGAACTGAATGCCACCGAGCGGTTGGTGGAAGCCTATACCGGGCATACCATGCGGCTATTCCGACCGCCGTTTCTGGGCGACGCCGACCCGGATCGACGCGATGAACTGCAAGCGTCGCGCATTGCAGCTGATATGGGCTATCTGACCGTCGGCCTCAATGTCGATCCGCTCGATTGGAAAGCACCGGGAGTTGATGCCATCGTGGCGCGCGCGGTGTCGCAAGTGGAGGCCGGTACCGCCGAGCGGCCTGCCCAGGTCATTCTGCTCCATGACTCAGGCGGGGACCGCAACCAGACGATTGCTGCATTGCCCCTCATCATCCACGCATTGCGCGCTAGAGGTTATGACTTCGTGACTGCCTCGCGTCTTGCCGGGCTTGAGCCGGACGAAGCAATGCCGCTGTTGAACGATAGCGAACGCCTTACCGCTCATGGCACACGCGCACTGTTCGACGGCATCGATAGCACAGCCGATATTCTTACCCTCCTTTTCGTGGTGGTGATCGCAACAGGCATGGTGCGGGCGCTGGCGCTTAGCGCACTGGCCTTCGCCAGCCGCCTTCGGGACACGCCACCGGCTGCGCCGTCGCATCTCGTTCCCACGTTCGTTTCGGTGCTTATTCCGGCCTTTAACGAGGCACGCGTTATCGAATCCTCCATCCGACGTATTCTGGCGAGTACGGATATCCGGATCGAAGTTATCGTGATCGATGATGGATCGAGCGACGGCACAACGCAAGTCGTGCGGGAAGCATTCGGCATTGACCCGCGCGTGCGCCTGCTGACTTTGGAGAATGGCGGGAAGGCCCGTGCCCTCAATGCTGCCCTGAACATCGCCCGCGGCGATATCATCATCGCACTGGATGCCGACACTCAGTTCGAGCCGGAGACTGTGGCCAAACTCGCTCGCTGGTTCGCCGATCCCGCGATCGGCGCGGTCGCCGGTAATGCGAAAATCGGCAATGCCATCAATATCATCACGCGGTGGCAGGCCATCGAATATGTGACGGCCCAAAATCTGGAACGGCGGGCGCTTGCTGCACTCGGAGCCATCACTGTCGTACCCGGTGCGGTCGGCGCGTGGCGGCGCACCGCGTTAGATCAGGTAGGCGGCTACCCGCTCGATACGCTGGCTGAAGATCAGGATCTTACGATCGCCATCCAAAGGGCAGGATGGCAGGTCGCATGTGATATCAACGCAGTCGCCTGGACCGAAGCACCCGAAACCGTAGGCGCGCTTTTCAAGCAGCGCTTCCGCTGGGCTTATGGCACCTTGCAATGTCTGTGGAAGCACCGCGTGCTGATCGGCCGTGGAAAGCCGCGTGGCTTAGCGCTTATCGGGCTACCGCAAGCGATTGTCTTCCAACTCCTATTCGCACTTGCAGCGCCACTCATCGATCTTGCGCTGCTGGGCAGCATTTTTAGCACTCTCCTACGATTAGCCAACGGGGGTTGGGATCGCGTGAGTGGAGATGTCGTGACTATAGCAGGCTTCTGGCTTTCGTTTACAATCGTAGATCTCGCCTGCGGATGGAGCGCGTTTCGCCTCGACCCGCGTGAGCAACGCTTTCCCGCGATGCGCATGTTGATGCAGCGAGTTGGGTACCGGCAACTGCTCTATCTGGTCGTGCTACGCGCAATATTCGCCGCAATGACCGGTCCAAAGGTAGGGTGGGGGAAGCTGGACCGCAGCGGCAGCGTGGACACCTGCTCGATTCTACGACCCTCTTTCATCGTAGAAGATAGCGAGACAAGTCGTAGCGGCACTGCCATTCGAAGAGCCGACATTCAGGCAGCGGCCTAACTATCGATCGCAGCACTCGCGGCGGTCGGCTTGTTCTTGCCAGCTTAGGCTAACATGGCTCGTTACCGATCGCGAACGTAACAACTTAGTTGGTGATCTCGTCAGCGTAGTACTGCTGTGCTCAAGCTTTCGGCCAATGCCGGCGGCGGCGTGTTTGGCGCGCAAGGCTAGATCTTTGGCCATGAGGCGGCGATCCTGATGCCTTACGAATGATAGCATTCCCAATGCTGATGCTAGCCTGCCGCGCCCTGCTTCTTGCCGCTGGTTCAGGTGGATGATGTTGCGATGGATCGCTACAAGGCCCGTTAAGCCGAACACCAACTGAGGACGCGATACGTGAATTCAATCGAGCGCCGCCTCGACGCTATCGTGAACAATTCCACGATGGCAATCTTCCTGATGGATGAGCAGCAGCAGCATTGCGTGTTCATGAACCAGGCTGCGGAGAATCTAACCGGATACCGGCTGGAGGAAACGCTCGGTCGGCCGCTGCACGATGTCGTGCACCATCAACGGCCCGATGGCAGTATATACCCGCTCGAAGAATGCCCTATTGATCGAGCGTTCCCGGAGCAGGATCGCATGCAGGGAGAAGAAGTGTTCGTTCACAAGGATGGGCACTATTATCCCGTGGCATTCACGGCTTCGCCAATCGTCGGGGACGATGGCAAGCCGACCGGAACCATTATCGAAGCGCGCGACCTCACCACAAAAAAGGCGCGCGACACCGCTTTGGAAGAAAGCGAAAGCCGTTTCCGCAATATGGCTGATCACGCGCCGGTGATGATGTGGGTCACCGACGCGAGCGGACACTGCACCCATCTCAACGCCCGCTGGTACGAATTTACAGGGCAAAACCCGGGCGCCGGTGAAGGCTATGGCTGGCTTGATGCCGTCCATCCAGACGATCGTGCCGTAGCAGAGCAGGCGTATGTATCCGCAAATGCCGAACGGCGCGACTATCGCGTCGACTTTCGTCTTCGTCGGTTCGACGGCGTGTACCGCTGGACTATTGATGCTGCAGTGCCAAGGTTCGCTGATAACGGGGAATATCTGGGCTATGTCGGTTCGGTCATCGACATCGACGAACGCCGGGAGGCTGAGACCAGGCTGGCGCTGAGCGAGGAGCAACTGCGGCTGGCAACAGAGGTAGGCGAGATTGGCCAGTGGGATGTCGATGCTTTTACCGGCACCATGTTCTGGCCACCGCGGGTCAAGGCAATGTTCGGGATCTCTCCCGATGTGCCGGTGACGCTGGACGACTTCTACTATGGTGTTCATCCGGAAGATCGGGAGAAGACACGGGCTGCCTATGATGCAGCGAGCGATCCCGATCTAAGGGCGCTATATGATGTTGAATATCGGACGATCGGCAGGGAAGATGGTCTTATCCGCTGGGTCGCGGCGAAAGGTCGCGGCCTCTTCAACTCCGACGGGGCCTGCTTCCGCGTCATAGGGACTGCCATCGACATCACAGCCCGCAAGGCGGACGAGATGCGCCTTTTACAATTGAAGGAACGGCTCGAACAGGAGGTCACCGAAAAGACTGCCGAGCGAAACCGTGTGTGGGAGATGAGCCGGGATCTCTTCGCGATTATGGGCTTCGATGGTCGACTCAAGGCTATCAATCCCGCATGGGAAACGACGCTGGGGCGCGACGTCGCAACCCTGCTCGCTTTGTCTTTCACAGAGCAGGTCCATCCTGACGATCATCCTGCTGTCGAAGCAATAATGCAGCGGCTGAGCGAAGGGGAGACAGTCAAACGCTTTGAGGATCGGTTGCGTCACGCCGACGGTTCCTGGCGCTGGATATCCTGGACGCTCGTACCAGATGGCGACCAGTTCCATGCGGTAGGACGGGACGTAACGCAGGAAAAGGAGGCTCTTGAGGAACTGGAGCGTGCGCAGGAAGCGCTTCGCCAGAGCCAGAAAATGGACGCGATGGGTCAATTGACAGGTGGCGTGGCGCACGATTTCAATAACTTGCTTACCCCCATCGTCGGCAGTCTCGACCTGCTCCAACGCAAGGGCGTCGGGGGCGAACGCGAGCAGAGGCTAATCGCTGGCGCAATCCAGTCTGCAGATCGCGCCAGAATACTTGTTCAGCGGTTGCTCGCCTTTGCGCGCCGTCAGCCGCTACAGCCAGTTGCAGTCGATGTCGGTCAACTCGTTGCAGGTATGGCTGACCTACTCGCCAGCACGACTGGTCCGCAAATTCATGTCGTTGTGGATATAGGCGACGATCTGCCGCCGGCCAAGGCTGATGCTAACCAGTTGGAGATGGCGCTGCTAAACCTTGGCGTAAATGCTCGCGATGCCATGCCGGAGGGAGGGACGCTCAGGATCAGTGCGACGCGGAGCAGCGTCCGCAGCGCAAGCAGCACTTTAAAGCGCGGTCACTACGTTAAGCTCTCCGTAGCCGACACAGGCATCGGCATGGACGACGCAACCTTGGCCCGGGCCGTCGAGCCGTTCTTTTCGACAAAGGGCATCGGCAAGGGCACAGGTCTTGGGCTGTCGATGGCGCATGGCTTGGCGGCACAACTGGGCGGCGCCCTGACCATCCAGAGCAGAAGGAGCGTGGGCACGAATGTTGAACTATGGCTTCCTATTAGCGCGACGGCGGTAGGTACCGAAGTGATATCCATACCCACAGGGTCCGAGGGCAAAATTCTGGGAGTGGCCTTGCTCGTTGACGATGAGGAAGTGGTCCGCTCAAGCACAGCAGATATATTGGAGGAACTTGGCTACCAGGTGCACGAAGCGGAATCCGGTGAGGCTGCTTTGCAGCTCGTCGCGGAGGGCCTCACACCAGACTTACTAATTAGCGATCATCTGATGCCGGGTATGAGCGGAACAGACCTTGCACAAACGCTTCAGGGCTTGCTTCCCCGATTGCCGGTGCTGATCGTGTCGGGCTATGCGGACGTAGAAGGAATTGCACCGGGCCTTCCGCGTCTGGCCAAGCCCTTCAGAAGTGCAGAACTGGCGGAGAGCCTTGCTCGCCTTGTGCCAAGCAACGGCTGATCCAGATTACTTCATCGCGCATTTTGTATCTGATCGATCCCGCAGGCGATGAAAGGAAGATGGCACAGCGCAGGTTTAATGCTGGTGGCGGGGTAGCGCATCGCCGCTGCCGACGGCGCCATGTTCCAACCTACTGCGCCGCGCATGGCCGATCAGGCGGGACTGCAATCCCGCCTGACTGCGTATCAACCTTTATTCGTCCTTTGCGTCGATGTTGACCGTCGTCTCCGCCAGCTTAGTTCCGTATTCGTCGGCGCCGTATATCTCTTTTGTCGCCTGCTTGAGCTTTTTGTTGTCGTCCTTCAGACCCAATGTGGCGGCGTAAGACGCCGCCGTACCGAAGCTGGCCAAGCCGTAATGCGACATTCGCTGATATTGCGCTATGATCACGGCGTCGAGTACCGGCCCCTTCTTCGGTCCCTCCTCAACAATATGCTTGGTGGCTTCCGTCACGAGCCCTTCCATGCCTTTGCAATGGTCCTTCGACGCTTTCTCACCTTGGGCAACGATGAGTTCTTTCAAGATGTCGGTATGTTTCGAAATGCCTTCCTGAGATGCGCCAAGCATGTCTTTCAGTTTAGGGTCGCTGGCCTTCGAGGCAACTTTCTTGATGAGCCGGGCCATCTGATCGTTGGCGGACCAGAGGTCCTTGAGCTCGTCAATGTATAAATCCTTCAAGTCTTCTGGCGTCGACATAGCTGTTCCTATCAAAGAATGATGCACAGAAGTGAGGAACGCCCCGTTCCTGGGAAAGTCGCATGAGGATAGGGCCATTCTGCGCTATTCTGGGAAATTGCAGCTTAGTTGGAGTGGCGGCAGGCTTGGCGCATGCCAGCGGACTCTTTCTGACGCAGTGTAGCCAAACTCCTACTTAACAATCGGTGCGAGAGGGGTGATCTGGCTCCTGCTGCAGGTTGAACGAAAGTCTTAAACCTCCGGCGTGAAGCGCTGTCAGGAACACTGAAGCTGTTCCGCCGTTCCTTTACTATGGCAGGCCCCTCGCTTCGTAAACTCATTCTCGCCGCGATATCTGATCTGGAGCGCGACGTCGACACCATTGGAAGCATGTTCGACGAGGGGAACCACAAGGTGCGGCTTCTCGCTTATGCTGGCTACAGGAACGCCGCGGCGGTACGTCTGAAAGGCAGGGTTGTACGCTTCGCCAAGCCGTTAGATGCCGACGAAGGCATGTTGGTGCGGCTGCGGGCGATGTTGGCAATATACAACAGTAGGGAACTTCCCGGCGTGACCGTCCGGATCGAAGGTTATGGCCAGTCATGCGACGTGGCCAGCGATGAGGAAGGCTATTTCGAATTGGAGCTGCCCATCGATCAACCCCTGCCTGACAAGACCGGGTGGGAGTACGTGACATTATCTGTTCCTGGCCGCGAGGCGCAGCAGCCCAGCGTGCAAGTGCCGATCATGGCCCCTGGAACCGATCAGCATTGGGGCATCATCTCGGATATCGACGACACTGTGGTCGAGACGGGCGCCACCGACTTCGTCAAGAACTGGCGCCGCGTGCTTTTAGAACGGCCGCAAGATCGACTGTCGGTGCCCGGTGCTGCCTCGCTCTACAAGATGATCGCACGGGATCATATTGCTCCGGCCAGACCCTTTTTCTACGTGTCTTCGTCGCCATGGAACCTCTACGGCTTCGTCACGGAATTCCTGGAGCTAAATGCGATCCCGCACGGACCGATGTTTCTCAAAGACTACGGAATTGATTACGACAAATTGATCGACGGCGGTCACGACGTGCACAAGCTTGCTGCCATTGAGACAATTCTCGCTTTTTATCCGGATTTGCGCTTTCTATTGATCGGCGACAACGGTCAGCGCGATGTAAATATCTATGCAAAAGTTGTCCACGATTTCGGGACACGTGTGGCAGGAGTATTCATTAGGGATGTTGACGGCTCGTGCCGCTCAGGACCGGAAGGAGCTATGCTCGCCGATATTGAAGCACGTGGCGTCCGGACGTTTTGTGGCGCTGGGTTCGAGGATGCTCTGGCAGTAGTCAAATCGCTCGACCTAGACCGCCCGTTTGAAGCTGCACAGGCTGTCATCGAGCCAGCTCACAAGTGAGCGCCTCCGACTTTTACACCCACACCCGAGCCGCGAAGCCAGCTCATTGGAAGATAATGCACCAGGCTAAGTGCGACAATAGTTGCATCAAGTTGGCTCCAGCGATCGCTGACACTCGCCCACAGAATAAATTCAGCCTCTTTATAGTCTCGGCGGTGGCTGCCCCCGGCCGCTGCCACCAAGTAGAGACGCCCCCTTGCACAACGGGGGCGAAAGATCCCATCAGAGAGAGTGTTTGATGAGCAGCTTTCTTCTGTAAGACTGCGAAGATCACGAATCCGAGTTCTTACAGCGAGCATTTGCCGTGGCCTGTGTAGGGCCGGTTTATTCCCGAATTTGCGCCATTGCATCGGCCGCGTCCGCGCCCCCCAATATCAAGGGGCGCCTCCACTGGCTAAGATCGTCCATATCTTCTCCAAAACCAACGAATGGCCGCCAGCTTTCGCTATGCTTCTCCAGGACAGTTGCGCCAGACGCCCAGGCCAAGGCGATGCCGCCAGCCACGTCCCAAATATTGGGCGTGGCGAAGCGAGCGACTTGCAGCAGACCTGCAGCGACAAAGGCACATTCGATAGCGGCAGAACCCGTCTTGCGCACGTCCCAAACGCCTGCGCCGTTGCCTAGATCAGGTTCGCCAGCGAGCCGCCGCCGGACTTCGGGGTTGGGTTGGCGGGAGAATGCCGTGCCCTCGAACCGGAGGCCATTTCCGGCGCTACAATGATAGGTGCCCGGTGTGAGAAGATGGCTCGTGCTGCACCATAAAGCGCCCGCGACGGGCACACCGCGATAAAGGACTCCTACTGAAGAGGCAAAGAGCGGAAAACCATTGACGAAATTCGTGGTCCCGTCGATCGGGTCGATCACCCAAGCGAAATCATGGCCACGACCCGGCCTCTCGTCCATCTCCTCACCAATGATATCGTGCCCGGGAAACCGGCCCGCCACTCGTGCGCGGATCAGAGCCTCGACGGCACCGTCGACTTGGCTCACCGGGTCACTGAGTAAATTAGCTGCAGCTCCCTGACCCTTGTATTTAACCGAAAGGATAGTGCCCAGGGCTGCGAGTATCTCCTTTCCGCCCAGTGTTGCAAGCTCCACTGCCAAGGTTTCCATCTCTGCAAGAAGGGTGGGATCGAGATTAGCAGGAACCCGCGTCATGCTGGATTTTCCTGTCTGCCGCTGGGAACCAAGACCGTCACCGGCGTGTCATCTAGGCGCAATTCAAGCGTCCACCTGTCATCGGGCAGATCAAGCGGACGATCATCGATCCGGACGCACATATCTTGCCCTGTCAGACTAATGTGGCATCCCGCCTCGAGCCGCGCGGGCGGCGGGCCGCAAAAATGCTCGGCCCAAATCGTCATGGCTTGGCGGTCTGATGCCTTGACGAGCAGGACATCCAGCACGCTGTCCCCCGGATCGGCACGCGGCGCGAAGGGCAGGCGCGGCCCGACTGCTGTGATGTTAAGAACCTCAACAAGTAGCCATGGGCCTGCAAAGCGCGTGCCGTCGATCTCCACGTCACAATCGAACGGCGCCGCGTCGCCCAAAGCCTTTCGAAATGCAACCCGCCCGTTTTCCCGCTTTTCTTCAGGCGTGTCAGGATCCTCGTCTACCGTCTCGATGGCGTCGTTAAGAGCGCCCAAGCCAATCGCCTCTACAAAGGCGCGCGTGCCGAACGGCCCTGTTATAGTTCCAATAGTCAATTTCTGCTCATGAGCCTTGGCAAGTCCAGCAATAATGTCGCAGGTCGACTGTCGAATGCCCAGCGCACGTGCGATATTATTGGAACCCCCTAGAGGCAGGATGGCGATGGGAATATCGCGATTGGGTATTTCGCTCGCAACGCTCGTGACCGTTCCGTCGCCTCCTGCTGCAATGATCAACTCCATTTCGGCTGATGCGCGAGCGATGCCGTCCTTGCCATGCTCGCAATAGGTGATCGTGTATCCTGCCTCTTCCAGGTCGGCGATCAACGGTGCCGCTGGCGCGGGTTCAGTCCCGGCATTGGGGTTGTGCACCAACAGCGTTTTCATGCAACAAAACACATCGCAGGATCATGGCTTTGAACGCCATTGGCGGGCAGGACCATGCGATAGAGAAGGGGACCGTTTGGTTCTGCCATGACATCGGTCTCCTTATGTGGCGTGCTTGCTCGAAGGCTAAACCAATAAACATTGGAGGCGTTCCTAGCTGTATTGCGCCAATTGCCATTCGAACCTCCTGCAGCTCATTGGGATTTGATTGCGCCGACCTGGATAACTTATCGCCAGCGCGCTCACACACATGATCGCCTGTGCGACAGCTATTGACCTTCTGCCCGATATGCATCCATGCCGACGTCCTATCGCCACGTTCGGCCCTTCACTCGGACCTGCAACATGAAGCAATTGTAACTAAATGCCAGCAACCCGTTCCACCATGTCGAACAAGGATTATGCGCTCGGACTGGCACGCGCGCTCGGCGGGGCAACTATCTTCGGGCTTCCTTTGCTTATGACCATGGAAATGTGGTCGTTGGGTCTCGATATTCATCCTGCCCGGCTGCTACTTTTCGTTTGTCTGAACTTCGGCGTCCTTGTCGTTCTTTCGCGCTTTGGGGGCTTTGAACCGACAAATTCCATCGGTGAAGACCTGCTTGACGCTCTGGGTGCCTATGCAGTGGGGATAGCGGCATCGGTTCTGATCCTAGGCTTGTTCGGTTTGCTATACACTACCATGCCGATCGGCGAATTTGCGGGCATGATCGTGGTACAGTCTATCCCAACGAGCTTTGGCGCTATGTTGGCGCGCAAGCAGCTAGGGGAGGGGGAGAGTGAAAAGTCGGACGAACAGAATTCAAGGTCAGAGGGGTATGCTGGTGAGTTATTCCTGATGCTTGCCGGTTCGCTATTCCTGGCGTTCAACGTCGCACCCACCGAAGAGGTTATTCTGATCGGGCTCAAAATGACGCCGTGGCATAGCCTGGCGCTTATCGCCGTATCTCTATTCGCACTGCATGCCTTGGTGTTTGCGGTGGGCCTGCCGGGTCAAGAACGCGCGCCGGAGGGATATCGCAAACTAAGGCTGTTTATAGCCTATACCATTCCAGGATATGCGATCGCTGCCCTGGTCAGTCTCTACATACTCTGGACGTTCGGCCGCGTAGATGGCCAAGCGGTTCATGCCATTGTCGGCAGTATGGTTGTGCTCGGGTTTCCCGCATCCATCGGTGCGGCGATAGCCCGGCTTGTTGTGTAAAGTAGCCAATGAAAGTTCACTCTTCGCTTGTCTCCCGGCCCCCCGTCCTCGAATGGATCGCTGCCGCCACGGGTCTATTGTTTCTGCTGTTTTTGTTGGGCGCGATAGGCCTTGACGTGTTGCAGGGGGGATCACGTATTCCCCCCGACATTCACATTGGCGTCCACGCAAGCGTGAAGGCGGGCGAGAGATATTTGGTGACCTTCGATGTCCGCAATAGAGGTGGAGCGTCTGCCGCAGCGCTTGAAATCGAGGGCCAACTTACCGATCAAGGCCGCGTGATTGAGACGAGCAGCAGCACGATTGATTATGTGTCAGGCCATGGCACCGCAGAAGGCGGCCTGTACTTTGAACATGATCCCAGCAGCCTGACGTTGAAGTTGCGACCTTTGGGCTATCAAGCGCCATGATAAAGGTCCTGAGAAAGTCTCATTGACTATGGCCCGGATCACGGCGGAAAGACCGCAGGTTTCCAACCATGTTATCCGTTAAGAGCTCCTCCTGTTGTCAGTTGCTTAGCCACAAGCGGCCATGCCCCCTGTTCGATACGCCGGGCTTATGGAACACCTCTTGCTCTGTTGGTTCGAGGAGATAGCGGGCGTAGGCTAAGCGAAGCGCCGGATAGCAATTCATTGAGAGCTAGACGACGATAGCCGCCGCTCTTTGAAGGCATTAGGCGCGGAGCTAGGTCGAATAAGCAGGCGTAGCGCCTTCGCGGTGTCTTCCAGAAGTCCAGCACCAAGAGGCCGCTCACCATTGATAAAACGGCGTACGGCCCGCTCGTCGATGCCAAGGCGCCGCGAGAAGGCGGTGGTGCCCCCAAACAGTTGAACGCAATAAGCAAAGTGCTCACGTTGCTCGTCCATCGAAATTGATGCGGCCATTGTTTCTCCTTTTCCCTCGCTATCGCCGACAATAGACTTTTCTGCGGATGAGTCGAAGCCCGACTATGGCCGCACCAGCGGATGATCTGCTAAGGTAGCCCATTGAACCGACGCGAAACATCTATCCGTGACTTGGAGAACGCATGGCTGATCTATACCGCAAAACATTGGAGTCAGAGCGCCGGAGCCTTTGGGCAGAGTGCAGACTGAAAGGTCTTGCCAAAGGCACGCCACAGCGCCTCCGTATAGCGGAACTGGACAGACTACTTGCGAAGCACACAGCGAAAAAGGGCGTTGCTCCTGATGCTACCGCCTCTCAGGCGTAGGTTGCCATGAACGGCTACGTCAAATTCGAAACGCCCGATGGCGATCTGGTCGCCATCAATGCGGATCGTGTAAGTTTCGTCCGGCGATATAGAGGCGGAAATAAGCCAGCGCGGTGAATTTCGAAAAGGGAAATTACATCGTCGTGAAGGGCGATATCGATGCGGTAATGGAAGCCCTCACTGAGGCATAACTATCGTAGAATTCGACCCTTCTTTGCCGCTCAGAGACCGATTTTCTATCCCCAAGTGCGGACGAGCCGCTTTGCCGACGTGTCGAAAAACTCAAAGCCTTTCAGAGCGCGATCCTGGTAACCGGCGCGGCTTGCATGCGCTCAATATCCTGGCGTGGCGGGGCACCGAATAGCCGACGATACTCACGGCTGAACTGCGAAGGGCTTTCATATCCCACTGCGAAGCCGGCCGATCCTGCACTGGCGCCGTCCGTCAGCATCAGCCGCCTCGCCTCCTGCAGACGAAGCTGCTTCTGATAGTCCAGAGGTGTCATCCGCGTCACGGCCTTGAAATGGGCGTGAAGCGACGATGCGCTCATGCCGGCCTCGGCGGCAACATCTTCGATGCGAAGCTGAGTGTCGTAGCGCTTGCGGATCGCGGCGATGGCGCGTGTTACCTGGTTCAGGTGGCTGCCTGCCGTCGCGATGTGCCGCAGCACCGCGCCATGTGGGCCGGTTAGCAGGCGGTACAGGATTTCCCGTTCGATAAGGGGCGCAAGCGTGGCGATGCTCTCCTGCCGATCCAGCAGCTTGACCAGACGGCACGCGGCGTCGATTAAATCGGGATCGCTGGGATAGACTGCAAGAACCGGACGGTCACCATGTGGCACGCCGCCGCCCTGTGCGGCGATCAGCTCGGCAAGCGCAGCTTGGTCGAGATCGATCTTGCAGCACAGGTACGGCGTTTGTGCGCTCGCTTCGAGGATATGGCCAACGAGCGGCAGGTCTACCGAGACGAGCAGATAGCGAGAGGCATCATAGACGACGCTGTGCTCTCCAAGCGAAACCCGCTTCGATCCCTGGGCGATCAGGCAAAGTGATGCCTCATAAACGGCAGGCGTCGGTATGCTGGGCTGGGCGGCGCGGATCAGTGACAAACGGGGCATCGCTGTAGGCGAAATGCCCGATTTTGCAATGTGACGGTCAATGACCTGCGCAAGTTCGGCGATCTTTTCCATGCTATGCTGATTGACGATTACGGCCGGACTTGCAAGCTCGCCAACCCAATTCTGGAGGATCATGCAAGGCCTTTGGATTATCGCTCTACCGGTTACTTATGCGAATGCGCCATTTGAGGCCCGTCATCCAATGGAAAGGAACGATCATGACGGGATTTGCAAATAAGGTTGTGCTCATCACCGGCGCCTCAAGCGGTATCGGCGAAGCCACGGTGCGCGAATTGGCAGCGGCGGGCATGCAACTGTTCATAGGCGCGCGCCGCGCCGACCGGTTGGAGGCGCTGGCGGACGAGCTGGGCGAGCACGTCGCAGGGCGCAAGCTGGACGTGACCGACCCGATTGACTTTGACGCCTTTGTCGATGCGGCGGAAGCACGGTTCGGGCGGGTCGACGTGCTGGTGAACAATGCGGGCCTGATGCCGCTATCGCCGCTGGCAGCACTCAAGCGCGATGAATGGAAACGGATGATCGACGTGAACATTCACGGCGTCCTCAACGGCATCGCTGCAGTGTTGCCGCGCTTCATCACCCAGAAGAACGGGCATATCGTCAACGTCGCCTCGGTGGCTGCGCACATCGTGCTGCCGACCGCAGCGGTCTATTGCGGCACCAAATATGCCGTCCGCGCGATCACAGAAGGGTTGCGGCAGGAGCATGACGACATCCGCTCCACACTCATTTCGCCTGGCGTGACGGCAACCGAACTGGGCAACGACATCACCGATACCGCGACGGCCGCAGCGCTGACGGAGTGGCGGCAGAAGTCTCTCACGCCGGACGCCATTGCCCGGGCGATCCGCTTTGCGCTTGAGCAGCCCGACGGCGTCGATATCAACGAAGTGATCGTGCGACCCACCGCAGCCAATATGTGACAATGTACCGCCCAACACCCACTCCCGGCATTGGCTTCCCGGGCCAACAATGCCGGGAGTGGGTGCAGGGCGGCACTGTCAATCTTGGCCGTCCATGAGGGAACTCCGACCCTAATCGGCCTCTTAACGGCCAATTTTCTCTCACCAGGTGCAGCTGGCTGCTATTCCGGCAGTTGGCGAGCGTATCCGGTCGTTTAATGGCATTAGTATGAACGGCCGGTGTCGAAATCGTTGTTCCTTTGAGAAGCGAGCGCAGGCTCTCCCCTTCAGCAGCACCAGCACCCGAACGTAAGTGCCCTTTTAGACGATCCTTGGCGCCACAGCACATTGGCGCGCAATCATTAGAGCAGGTAACGCCAGCGGCCCTGCCGGTCACGTTTATGACGCTGCTTCAGTCGATTTTAGGACGGCGACATCGCTGTCTTCCACCAAGGGCGAACAATGTTCTAGCGGCTGCTAGAAGGGAAAGAACCATGTGATGGCGGCGACCGCAACAACCCAGGTGACGAGATTGAGCGGGAGCCCGATCTTGATGAAGTCGGTATACCGGTACTTGCCCATTTGGAAGACGAGCACATTGGTCTGGTAGCCAAAGGGCGTGGCGAAGGCGGCGCTCCCTGCAATCATGATCGCGACCAGAAAGGGCCGGGGGCTGACACCAAGGCTTTCTGCAAGTGCCACTGCAACGGGCGTAACCAGGACCGCGACGGTGGCGTTGGATAGCAGCTCGGTCAGCACCATCGTTGCGCCATAGAAGAAGATGAGTGCCGCCAGCGGGCCTGTTCCGCCCATAGACCCTACCAGCCTGTCCGTTGCCGCTGACGCTAGTCCGGTCTGCTCAAGGGCAATGCCGATGACGACCATGCCGGCGATGAGGAGCAGGATCTCGGGACGAAGCCCGCCATAGGCCTGTTCTGGACTGATGACCCGCAGCAGGATCAACAGCACCGCACCAGCGAATGCGGTCGCGGCGATGGGGGCGACGTCGAGCGCGGCAAGCAGCACCACGCCGAAGAACACAAGCGAGGACGTGATCGCCTGCACTGGCTTCAGGCGGCGGTCCTCGCCGAAATCGGAGAGGTCACCGACCATGTCGCCGGCGATCTCCAGATGCGTTACATGATGTTCGATAGCCCTTGGCGGTTCGGAATGCGTTTCTTCGCTGCCACGTCCAAGCCAGCGCGCGGCGAACAACAGATACACGCCGCCCGCCAGTGCAACCAGGACACCGACTGGCGTGATCTCGAAAATGCTGAAGGGTGCCTGCCCTGAACTGCGGGCCATATCATCGACGAGAAGATTAGTGGATGTGCCAATGAGCGTACAGCATCCGCCAAGCACCGCGGCATAGCTTAAAGGGATAAGAAAGCGGCGGGGATCAAGCTTCAGCGAGTTTGCAACGTCACGGACCACTGGCGCTGCCAGCACGACGATGGGCGTATTGTTAAGGAAAGCCGACGCGCCGCCGCACAGGCCGATCAGCATCCAGATGCCTGCCGATCCTATGCGACGGCACAGCGCCACAGCCTTGCCGATCAGGCGATCGAGCAGCCCTGAAAGTTCCAGCGCATGGGCGATCACGAACAGGGAAGCGAGCGTGATGATCGCCGGGCTGCCAAAGGCGCTTTGCACCTCGCTGGGCCGCACCGCGCCGGTAATCAGCAGCAGGGCCGCCCCGGCGAGCGCGACAACGTCGGCGCGCACCTTGTCCCATATCAGTGCGCCGACGACACCGGCGAGCACGAGCAGGGTAAGTATCTGTTCAGCCGTCATTGGAGACAGGCCTAGCACATTGCGCGCGCAGGTGGAGAGCGGATCGTTGCGCCGGGCCCCAAGCTTTTCCCTTCAATCTCCACCAGCAGATGCTAGACAGGGCAGATGGCCAGCCCGTCTTTCATTCGGCAGCTACTGCACGCATGCGCCTTGTCCACCGCTACCGCCTCGCTCATGTCCTGTGCTCCACAAGCGCCAGATCAGAACGAGACTGCCCAGGCACCCGTGAATGAATCGGCCGTTAATGCCGCTGTCCCGCCGCCACGCATTGTGCCCGCGACTATACCTCCGCTCGATCGCCAGCAATTGCTCGCCGCGATCGGGGCTTCATCCGACGCCTTCGCAAGCCGGTCGCCGGTTCCTGAAGATGTTGTGGCCCTTGCAGGTCGGCCGTTTCAGATCAAACTGCCCTTTGGATGCAACGGACCTTCCGACGAACTGGAGAGCAATTGGGCGGGATGGTCCTATGACAGCAGGACACGAGCCCTCAAGCTCACGGCACGCGTAGAGATCACCAAGGCGCTGCCTATGCTCGCGCAATTGGTGCAGGCTGATAGTTATGATGCTGTCGAAGGCTTCTGGATCCGGCGGCCATGGACGAGCCAGGAGGTTTGCCCTCGCAATGCGAGATTATCGTCAAGCCCATCTGCCGTTACGCAGCCTGATCGGCAAACGGTGGGGTTTGTACAATTATTCGGCAAGGACGATCCAAGAACCTTGCGACGCGGCGGAAGGCCCTATGCCGCCACCATCAAGCTGGATGAGGGTGCGCACCCCGGCGCTCAAGGGTATCAGCTGTCGATCAGTGGCAGGATCGGTGCGTTTTCGGATCGTCAGCCCATTCACTGCACAGCTGCCGATGCGGAAGTCCGGCCTGTCTGCCTGGTCGCAGTGGAACTCACCCGTGTCGCATTCGATGACCCGGAAAGCGGCGTCAATCTTTCGGAATGGGCTCTTTAGGAAGCCGCTACTCCTCGGCTTTTAATCGAGAAGTTCGCTCACGGCACGTCAGAACTCTACAAGGTGTGGTGCCGACCACCCGCACCTGAGCGCGCCATTCCCAAAATGGCATATCCCGCCAAAGCCGAAATCATCGACCACACTTGATCCTGGCCGGCCACTCATCAACAAAGTCCGGCTTCCCAGGAGCGGCAGTTGTTCATCCTGCACCAAGCCAGCGATTTCGCTTGGTCGCTAGCCCTTGCCGTTGCCAAACCGTCGCACTACGAAGCGGGCATTCGCAAGGACCCGGTGAGATTCCGGGTGGCTATTCCGGCCGCCGATCCGCCGGACAATGTATGTCGCAGCGCTCCGCCTGTTTGCTGCCGCTCCGCGCCTTGCGACAATCATCGGTTTTCAACATGAACAACACAGCTCTTTCGCGCTATCGCACCGAATGGTTCAACGGCGGGGCAAACGCCCGACGTGACATCCTCGCCGGCATGGTCGGCACCTTTGCGCTGATCCCGGAAGTCATCGCCTTTTCCTTCGTGGCGGGAATAGACCCGGAGGTGGGCTTGTTCGCCTCCTTCGTGATCGGCATTGTCATTGCCTTCGCTGGCGGCCGTCCTGCGATGATTTCCGGCGCGGCAGGATCGGTGGCGCTGGTTGCTGCGGCATTGGTCCATGCCCATGGCCTGCAATATCTGCTTGCCGCGACACTGCTGGCTGGACTGTTCCAGATCGTCTTTGGCCTCCTGAAGCTCGATGTGCTGATGCGGTTCGTCTCGCAGTCCGTGCGAACGGGCTTTGTCAATGCGCTCGCCATCCTTATCTTCTCGGCGCAGGTGCCACAGATGTTGGGGGTGACGTGGCACAGCTATGCAATGATCGCGGGCGGTCTGGCAATTATCTATCTGCTGCCGCGCATGACGACGGCCATCCCCTCGCCCTTGATCTGCATTCTTGTCCTGACGGCGATCAGCATTGCCTTTCCCATGCCTATCCACACCGTCTCCGATCTTGGTCGGCTGCCATCATCGCTGCCCTCATTCACATTCCCCGCAGTGGCATTCGA
This sequence comes from Sphingobium sp. SCG-1, assembly GCF_002953135.1. Taxonomy (NCBI): domain Bacteria; kingdom Pseudomonadati; phylum Pseudomonadota; class Alphaproteobacteria; order Sphingomonadales; family Sphingobiaceae; genus Sphingobium; species Sphingobium sp. SCG-1. Next base: position 3,409,985 of record NZ_CP026372.1, on the reverse strand, counting down.
CTGGCAGACGCTGCGCATCGTGGCGCCGTATGCGCTCGCGATCGCGGCGGTTGGCCTCCTTGAATCCATGATGACCGCCAGCGTGGTCGATGACCTGACCGAGACCACGAGTTCGAAAGCGCGCGAATGCACAGGGCTGGGCCTCGCCAACGTCGCCGCCGGGCTGTTCGGGGGCATCGCGGGTTGCGGCATGATCGGTCAGACGGTCGGTAATGTGCGCTATGGTGGGCGAGGCAGGCTCTCCACCCTGGTCGCTGGCGTGTTCCTGTTGCTGGTGATGGTTCCCCTCAGGCCATGGGTCGCGCAGGTGCCTGTGGCGGCGCTCGTTGCGATCATGATCATGGTATCGGCCAGCACCTTCTCATGGACCTCGATCCGCGATCTGGCTCGACATCCCAAGGTTTCCGGCATCGTCATGGTTGCTACCGTCGTTGTCACGGTCGCCACTCACGACCTGTCCGCAGGTGTCGCTGTGGGGGTATTGTTGAGCGGCGTGTTTTTCGCTTTTAAGGTGACGCGCTTGATGGATGTTCGTATCGATTATGACGAGGCGACGGACATGCGGATCTACACCGTGTCAGGCCAGATCTTCTTTGCCAGCGCGGACATCTTCGCCGACAGGTTCGATTTGCGCGATACCGTGGCGAAGGTTCGCATAGACCTCACCGCCAGCCATTTGTGGGATGTCACGGCGGTCGGCGCATTAGAGGACGTCGTGACCAAGATGCGGCATCATGGCATCGCGATAGAGGTCATCGGGCTTAATCAGGCCAGCGCGATCTTGGTGGACCAACTCGCTCCGGCGGTGGGGCACGCATCCTCCTGATCTATAAAGGGGGTATAAAGGACTATGAATCTCGATGTTCGACCCACTCCGGCCGATTAGCTTCCAATTTTTAGTTCCCAGGTCCGGCCGGTCTGCTTCTCCACCGGGTGCGCCCGAGAGTGTCCGCCTGAAGACCGGCAGTGTCAGGAGCAAAGTGTACAAAGCCGCTGCTCGAAAAGTTTGAGTCGAATATCCTTACGGCGAACACCCATGGCGCTCATCGCGCTAAGCCAAGTGGAACAGGCGTTCGGCGTTCCGGTGGAAGATGCTGGCGCGCTGATCGTTTGTCAACTTCGCGGCGCTCATGAAGGTGACGGCATCCAGCGAACTCTCATAGGGATAGTCGATCGCCCACATCACATTGTCGATTCCTGCGGTCTTGATCACTAGTTCGAGAATCTCCGGCGCTTCAAAGCCGCTGGTGGTCACCGCGAAATTACGCTTGAAATACTCACTTGGAGCCAGTGAGAGCGGCTTCATGCGCCCGTCCTTCGCCCGTCGTGCCGCCATGTGATCGAGCCGCCACATCCAGAATGGCAGCGCTTCCCCCATGTGGCCGAGGACAACGCGCAGGCGCGGATAGCGATCGAACACGCCGCTGAGGATTAACCGTACGGCGTGCGTTCCGGCCTCGACGCCGAAGCCCCAGATCGATCCGCCCATGCTGTAGTCGCGAAACGGCTCCGCCATCCCGTTCGATGGCGCACGCGGGTGGAGATAGATCGGGCGGTCGAGCGCCTCCGCTGCCTCCAGGATTGGCGCGAAGCTCGGATCATCGAGATAGAGATTCTTGGTATGCGAATTAACGATGAAGCCGTTCAGACCAAGTCTGGTGATGGCGCGCTCCATCTCTTTGGTCGCGCCGGTCGGATCCTGTGGGGCCAAGCAGGCAAGACCGGCAAAGCGCTTAGGATGCCGCGCGATTGCGGCAGCGAGATGGTCGTTAGTAGCGATGGCCGCCGCGTTTGCAGTACTTGGCGCGAACATCTGAACGCCCGGGATGGTGACGGATAGTATCTGCACATCGACACCCGCCTCATCCATGTTGGCCAGTCGTTCAGCGTCCAAGTCGAGCAATTGCCGCCGAAACCTGTTCTGGTTGGAACCTGGCCGAGGATTTTCGAATACAGAAAGAATGCCGGTCTGCACATCAAGGCTCGACGAGGGCTGCGCACGAGCGATTTCAAGCCAAGCCTTTACAAGCTCAGCGGTTGCAAACGCCTCTTCCGTAGCGATTTTGCGGATCGGTACCCGAGGTGTTTGTGCATGCACCTTAGCGGAAAGCGCCGTGGCCGCGATCCCCGCGGATGATCCGGCCAGGAAATCTCGACGACTCGTGCTCATGGTCAGCCTCCTCGCCTTACCTACAAGCTTAATTCGCTAAGCAGAATGGTCAGCTTGCAGTGGCTAGCTTGCTTAGACAGCAGCAGGCGACCCTTTTACGCCATTCAGACCACGATTTTTGCTGTCCAGCTGCAGACGGTCCGGTTCCGTCAACTCGCGACCAGCCTCAGCCGTTCACCGGCGCGGTAGGTACGACCGCTCCTATCCAAAGCGGCCGTTCAGCGAACAACTAACCGCGAGGCAGCAGTGCATCCGCAATCTCTGCCGTTGGTGCACCCCGATGCTGATCCCATAAGCCGACATCCATAGACGTGACAACGATGGATTATTTGTGGGCTATCCCATTCAGAACGGCGAACACGACTGCAGCATTTGCGAAACCAACTATTCGTTCATAGAGCAGCGCGCACTCGTGTTTGTGTCACTAAAGCTTAAGGATCAGCTCCAAAAGCTGGGAGCTCTCACGCAGCTTGGGCCGCTTCATAGGCCTGTGCTTCAGCGGCAATGAGGATGTCTGCCAGCATCCAATAGGCTTCACCCCAAGCGTTCAAGACGTCATCCGTCGCGATCTCCGCGCCGAGCACATCGCGAATTGCCGGAAGGAGCGCGGCGGCGACGTGGGGGTAGTGCTCGGCTTTGACGCCTGTCTCCACATGGCGTGCAACCATACGCTGCACGGCTGTGCCAAGGTTCTCGAGCTTGTCGATGTTCCTGGCATAGGCCAGGATCGCGCCAGCGAGCCGGCGCGGCTGCTCGCCGCTTTCCTGAGCGGCACGATCGAACAGTGCGGCGATCTCCAGGTCCTGCAGCAGGCGTGCATACATGGCGGTCGTGATTTCGACGCCATGTTTCTCGATTGCGGGGGCAGTGGCCTTGACGATCGCGATGGCGGCAGGAGAGGCGGTGCGCATGTGAATGATCCTTCGGTTGATGGTTTGGTAGGATAAGCGGCAGGACGCGAAGCATCTGGCAGTTATTGCTCTTTCAGAAACTCGACGTGAAACCGCACCGGTCCGAGCGGCTGCACGTGGTGCAGGATCGTCGGCTCAACCAAGCCGGGCTTGCCATCTGCAGTGAGAATGCATTCGGTCGATAGTCGCCGAGTGTCGGTCACGACGTACCGAAGCGCGCCCTGTTCGACGTGGATCAAGCCCCAGGTGCCGTCCTTCGTCGAGTGATCCTTGAGGAGGCCTTGAGGGATCGTTGCCTCGGTGAAGGTCGGCGTCCGCTTGTACGGCGTGGCGGTTGTCCGCGGCATTGCGCTCATGCGGCTTTCCTCTCGCGGTAAAAGCGTACCCCGAGCTGAAGGCTTTCGGCGATACGGCTCGCCTTCTCCTGGAGTGCCGTAGCGGCCGCCAGCTCGAGAAGCTCGTTCGTGGTTTGCCGCCAAAGGTCGAGCCAACGGTCGAAGGCCTCAACGGTGAGGCTCTCCTCATGGCGAACATGGGCGGCATGGGCTGCTCTTTGTAGCGCCCCGTGGTCAGCATCACAGATGACCAAAAGTCTTGTAGCTTCACCAGATGATGCGGCCAGTCGTCGATAGCGCCATCGAAGATCGGACCAAGCAGCGGATCCTGTCGCACACGTGCATAAAACGCAGGTACAAGCGAGGCGATATCCTGTTCGCTAAGCGGGTTTTCGGTCATCTCAGGCGGCCTTGCTGTGGTCGAGGATAATGTGGAGGGTTTCGGCGAGCTCATCACCCAGTAGAGGCTTTTCGATGACAACCGCTCCGCGCGAAGCAGCGCAGCGGCGTAGTCGCTCCGTGGGATTGGTCACCAGAAGAATCGCTGGCACCCCAATGCCCGCGACCCGGAGCTCCTGAAGAAAGTTGAGACCGCCCGGACCGTAGCGCTGGTCGATAATCAGGCAACTTGCCGCCCAGACGCTCGCTCCCTCGGCATCGCCGTCTTCAGGCATGAAACCCTGGAGGGTCAGAGCAAATTGCAACGAGGACAGGACAGGCTGGTCATCCACGAAAAGTAGGGCCAGACGATCCTTGTGCATGTCCTGTCCTCGTTGCGGGCGGCGATCAGGCAGCCTTCTTCCAGTTCGGCACGAGCTCGGCATGCGGCGGGCAGTGGGCTACTGGACCGACCGGCAGGCCGGCGAGCTCGTTGGCGAAGCCATGATTGACGTCGCGGTGGTGCGCTTCATCCGCCCTGACCACCAGGACCACATCGCGTAGCGTGGCGTTCTGGGGTAGGCCCCAATAATGCTTGGCTATCGCGGGCGCCGGCACGTTGGCGCTGCGGCCCTCGTCGATTTCGGCGAGATAGTGCGTGTAGCTGATCACTGCCTCTTCCTCGAAGTAGCCAACCACCCGGTGAGCGGTCTTGGCGCTGACTAGATAGAGGCCGAAGAAGAACAGATAGAAGACCCATTGCACCCCGATGATCACCGTCCGCTCGAACCAGGTGGGCTTCGAAATCTCGATGAAGGTCATCAGATGCATGCGCTCGTTTTCGGCTTCGTCCATGAGCGTCTTGATCCACCCTTTATCGTCGCACATGCGGCGCAAGCAAGCGAGGTGGTTGATCGTCGCGCCAACCATGCCCGGCACTGCCGCGACGGTCTCGAGCACTACCGCGCGGTGGCCGTAGCGCTGGGCGAAGAAGGTGTCGGCGCACCAGCGCAACACCTTGGTAAAGCCAAGCGCTACTTTGTCTGACAGGCCGCCGGCCTTGTGATGGACGCCAAGATCGATCAACGGTGCAGTCATTGAAACTTCTCCAGTGCGGCGCGATTGACAGTGTGCCGCCGATGGGCCGTAACTAGGCGATGAAAGAGAGACCCGAAATTTGGATGATGTCCCTACCGCGCGTCCCTTAAGGGGCTTACCGGAGGTCGGCCACGGCAGCTTCTCCAGCCGCTTCCTGCCACGACTTTCGCTACCCGTCGCCTTGGCGGTGGCGGTGGTTGCGATCGCCGCCGGTGTGGCAATCCGGATAGTCTTCGCAGAAGTTCTCGGAACGCGGGCAACCTTCATCTTCTTCGTTCCAGGGGTGGTGGTGGCGAGCGCGCTGTCGGGCTTGCGCGCCGGCACTATGGCGGCCTTGATCGGCGCGGCCGCAGGGCTGTGGTGCGATCGCATGGCGGGTCCGGTCGAGAGTGGCAGTGTGATCGCAGCCGCCGCGTTCGTTGCGATCGGGTTCGCCATTGCGATTGGCGGCGAGTGGTTCCAGCGGGCACGCACGGACACCGAGGCCGCCGCCGCCGAACTGGCGAGCCGTGAGGCGCATCTCCATTCAATCCTCGACACTGTTCCGGATGCGATGGTCGTGATCGATGCGCAAGGTTTGATCCGTGACTTCAGCCCTGCCGCCGAGCGGATGTTTGGCTGGCCTGCGGCCGAGGTGGCTGGCAAGAACGTGAAGGTCTTGATGCCGGAGCCCTATCGCGAAGCGCACGACGGATACCTGGAGCGCTACTATCGGACGGGCGAGAAGCGGATCATCGGCCAAGGCCGCATCGTGGTCGGCACACGGCGCGACGGCTCCACGTTCCCGCTGGAGCTTGCCGTCGGCGAGGTGCAGGCGAACGGCCAGCGCTTCTTCACCGGGTTTATCCGGGACCTGACCGAACGTCAGCATGCCGAAGCGAGGCTCCAGGAGCTCCAGAACGAGCTGGTCCATGTCTCCCGCCTTACCGCGTTGGGTGAAATGGCCTCTGCTCTGGCGCATGAATTGAACCAACCGCTTTCAGCGATCGCCAACTACCTGAAGGGCAGCAAGATGCTGCTTGAGCGAGACGAGGTTCCAAATTCGCGCGTCATCGATGCGGTGGAGCGAGCCGCCACGGAAGCGCTCCGCGCAGGCGACATCATTCGCCGCCTGCGGGATTTCGTTGCTCGCGGTGAAACAGAGCGAGCGATCGAGAGCTTGCCCAAGCTGGTGGAGGAGGCGAGCGCGCTAGCGCTTGTGGGAGCAAAGGAACACGGTATTCGTGTGCAATATGAATTCAGCCCAGAGGTAGAGTTGGTGCTGGCAGACAAGGTCCAAGTGCAGCAGGTGGTGCTAAATCTTGTGCGCAATGCCGTCGACGCCATGACTACGTCCACATCGGTTAAACGTGAACTCACGGTGCGCATCGAACCTGCTGAAGCGGAAATGGCATGTGTGACGGTGAGCGATACCGGCCCGGGTATCGACATAGACGTTGCCGACCGACTGTTTCAGCCGTTCATCACTACCAAGCGCACAGGGATGGGGGTCGGCCTCTCAATCTCTCGCACTATTGTCGAGGCTCACGGTGGGCGCATCTGGGCGGAACCGCAGCAAGGAGGTGGAGCAGTGTTGGGTTTTACGCTGCCGCGCGTTAGCGAGGAAGGGCTATACGATGCCGAGTGATCCTATCGTCTACATCATCGACGACGATGAAAGCGTCCGCCATTCGCTCGAATTCCTCCTTGATGTTGCCGGCATTCGCGTCCGCTCCTTTTCCTCGGCTGATGCCTTCCTCAAGTCATCGCCTCCGCTCGCCGAAGCCTGCGTTGTCACCGACATGCGCATGCCCGGTATGAGTGGCGTCGAGCTCGCCGAGAATTTAGGGGGCAAAGCGGCTCGCGTCCCCGTAATCGTTGTGACTGGCCACGCCGACGTGCCGCTGGCGATTCGGGCGATGAAAGCGGGCGTCGCTGACTTCATTGAGAAACCGTTCGACGATGAGGTTATGCTCGCCGCCATTCGCAATGCCTTGGCGCGGCACAACGACAAGGAAACGGCCATCGCCGAACGGCAGGCTGTACTCGACCGCATCGGCACCCTGAGCCCCCGGGAACGAGAAGTTATGGACGGCCTAGTTGCAGGACAAGCCAACAAAGCGATTGCCTACGATCTGGAAATCAGCGCCCGGACAATTGAGGTTTATCGCGCCAACGTGATGATGAAAATGCACGCCAAAACCCTGTCGGACTTGGTGAGAATGGTAACCATAGCGCGGCTGGCATAATTGTTGGCCGGCTAGATACTCTGTTGCTTTCGCATGCTGGCCAATCACAGTGTTCGTCATCTCTGCGATCAAAAAGGGTCTGATGGCGATACAAGAATACGAGGTAGGCCTGAAAAGCCCAGCGAGTGGGCGCAATAGAGAAAGCTGCATAACATCAGTGGCGCATTGGGGCCGTCACTCTGCTGCTCGTTGCGTGGGCTATGGCGAGCCTCGGCTAAAAACGCCTTTCTCAGACTCCGAACGGGCGGCAGGATTGAAAGCGGGTATCGACCGACGGTATACCCCAATTCAGCGGATACTGCTTGGAAAACTGCTTCATCCCAACCGCCGTCTACCGAGGTCGACCCATTCCGGTCGCTCTGAGCCCACATTTTTCTCTTGGGGAGCAGACGGTCCGCTCTTCTTTCCTTCCTCTTAGTAGAACGAAGGAGCGTTCGCAGGACTGGACTTCAGGCCGCCACCTGAAGTTCCGTCTTGCTGGAAAAGCGGCTACGATACTCGCCCGGCGACAACCCCAGAATGCGGTGAAAGATACGGCGGAACGCCGTCGCATCCTCATAGCCGACGGCCCAGGCGATCTGCTCCACGGATCTCCTGGTGAATTCCAGCAGTTCCCGCGCCTTGCCGACGCGCAGGTTCTGGACATATTCGACTGGCTTCAGGCCGGTCGCCGCCTTAAACCGGCGCAGGAAGGTTCGCTCCTCAAGCCCGGCGGTGTTGGCCATTTCCGGCACGCTCACTGTCTTTTCCGCCCTTCCTTGCAGCCAGTGCTGAACCTTCAATATGGCTCCGTCGCCATGGGTTAGGCGAGGCGCGAAGCTGCTATAGTGACGCTGTTCCCGGCCAGAGGGGTCGACGAGCAGGAACTTGCCGGTCTCGATCATGACCGTCGGCCCCAATAGCCGGTCGACGATCCGCATGCCAAGGTCCGTCCACGCCATCAGGCCGCCCGCAGTGATGATATCGCCATCCTCGATCACCATCTTGTCGGGTTCCATGCGGACGTCGGGGAAGCGCTCGCGAAACTGGTCGGCAAAGAGCCAGTGTGTCGTCGCGGGTCGCCCGGCAAGAAGGCCTGTCGCGGCGAGCAGGAACGCGCCGCCGCAATTGGACGCGAGCGTTGCCCCCTGCGCGTGCCGGTCGAGCAGCCAGCGCGCATAGGGGGCCGCTTCCTCCGCACCGGCCGGACCCGTCAGGCGGCCGGGCACGATCAGGATTTCAGGGCTGCCCGCCTGATCCGGGTGCGTATCGAACAGGCGAGAAAAGCCGCCGTTGTCGCCTAGCGCCCAGTGACTGACGCGCAGCGGCAACCCTCCCCGGTCAGTGGCCAATTGCGAAGCGATCGAGAAAAGATCCGTGATGCCATAGACCATCGCTGACTGGCAGTTATCATAGAGCATGAGGCCGATCTCGGCCCTGATGCGCACCCTCTCTGCCATGCCGAACCCCCGTTTGTCAGTTTTGGCCTGCCTATTGTCGGAACTGCCGATCCTGACGGCCACGCAACAAGTGTATCCCTTTGGTCACGGAGCGCAACCGCGCCGTTGAGCGAAGGGAACAGGGAATGAGCATCATCACCACCACGGACGGAACCGGCATCTTCTACAAGGACTGGGGCGCTAAGGATGCCCAGCCCATCCTCTTCTCCCATGGATGGCCGCTCAGCGCAGATGCCTGGGACGCGCAGATGGTCTTTTTCGCCAATCAGGGTTTCCGCACCCTCGCCCATGACCGCCGTAGCCATGGCCGCTCGGATCAGGTGTGGGACAATAACAGCATGGACCAATATGCCGACGACCTCGCGGAACTGATCGAGGCGCTGGACCTTCATAAGGTGATCCTCGTCGGCCACTCGACGGGCGGCGGCGAAGTCACCCGTTATATCGGCCGCCACGGCACGGCACGCGTCGCCAAGGTTGCGCTGATCGGCGCGGTGCCGCCGTTGATGCTCAAGACGGAGGCCAATCCCGGCGGCCTGCCCATCGACGCCTTCGACGGGATCCGCAAGGGCACCTACGACAATCGCAGCCAGTTCTTCCGCGACCTCTCCATTCCTTTTTACGGCTACAACCGAGAAGGCGCGGTCATTTCCAAGGGGGTTCAGCAGGAATTTTGGCGGCAGGGCATGATGGGCGGCCTCAAGGGCCAACTCGACAGCATCCGCGCCTTCTCCGAAAGTGACTTCCACGCCGATCTCGCGAAGTTCGACGTGCCGACGCTCGTGCTGCATGGCGACGACGACCAGATCGTGCCCATCGGTGCCTCCGCTCTCGAAACCGTCAAGATCGTGAAGCAGGCTGTCCTCACGATCTACGAGGGCGCGGACCATGGCCTGACACAGACCCACCAGGACCGGTTCAACGCCGACCTGCTCGCGTTCATCCGCGCCTGAGGCCACGCCCGAAACAAGGAGACATGTCATGACCACGACCCCGACCAAAACCATCGTCCTCGTCCACGGCGCTTGGCTGAACGCCAAAAGCTGGGAGGGAGTTAAGGCCCGCTATGAAGCGCGCGGCTATAGCGTGATCGCACCTGACTGGCCTCTCGACGAGCGCGATCCTGCCGATCTGCGCGCCAGCCCCCATCCCGATCTCAGGAAACTTGGCCAGCGGGAGATCGTCGCCCATTATGAGGCGATCATCCGTGCCCTGCCCGAAGCGCCCATTTTGATCGGCCATTCGGTAGGCGGCGTGTTCGTCCAGCATCTGATGGACCGGGGTCTGGGCGTCTCGGGCGTCGTGATCGATCCCGCGCCCACACCCGGCGTGCCGCTCTACCCCCATGCGATCGTCTCCGCGCTGCCCGTGTTCCTCGACCTCTTCAGCCGGAACAAAGTAAAGCATATGTCGCACCGCTTCTTCGCGCGCCGCTTTGCCCAGACGGTGCCTGCGGCGCGCGCCAGCGCCCTCTACGAACGCTATATCGCGCCGACGCCGGGGCGCGTCTATTGGGATGGCATCATCAACCCAATGAAGATTGACTGGCGCAATCCCCGCCGGGCGCCAATGCTGCTGATCGGCGGCGGCAAGGATTTGATCGCCGACGCGGCAATGACACGCGCGATCTTCGCCCGGCAGAAGCGCGCGCCATCTTTCACCGAATATCGCGAATTTCCGGACCGGTCACACTGGACGTTGCTGGATGCCGGTTGGGAAGAGGTGGCGGATTTCGCCCTGGATTGGGCGGAACGCCATCAGCGATAGTCTAGCCAGCTAGGCCAAACCGACCCTTTGTCGCCATTCAGCTGCCTATTTTACGTTCCTAGAGGCGGTCCGTCCGCTAACCGGCAGCAGGCGACCAAATCAAGACGTTCGCCCGGCCGATGCGAACGTCTTAGACGGAAAAGAGCCGACTTCCGTGATAATGAAGCGGACCATCTGGTATGCGGGCGATGACCTTGATCTCGAAGTCGAAGCCGGCAAGCGGTCACGAGGACGGCCGTCCATCTAGGATAAGGGAGTGCCCGATCTCGGTAGCAAGACGCTATCCTCATTGCGCCCATGATCAGGCGATGGCGCCACCGTCGACGGTCAGCGTCGCACCGGTGATGCTGCTCGCGGCCGGGCTTGCGAGAAAAGCCGCCGCATTCGCGATTTCGCGCGGCTTGGCGTAACGCCCCAGGGAGGTCAGGCTACGTTGAAAATCTGCCGCGGGGCCGTCCGCCGGATTGGCGTCGGTGTCGACCGATCCAGGCTGCACGAGATTGACGGTGATGCCGTTCGGTCCGAGCTCGCGCGATAGTCCGCGCGTAAACGAGGTGAGCGACCAAACATTTTAGAGACTACCACGCTCACACAGTTGCCCCAGAAACCATTGATTTATGGATGATTTCTGGAGCGGGCGAAGGGATTCGAACCCTCGACCCCAACCTTGGCAAGGTTGTGCTCTACCCCTGAGCTACGCCCGCTCTGGCGGCCGGGGAACAAGTCCTTCCGGCGGGTGAGGCGCGGCAACTAGCATCGGTTTCGCAATGCGGCAAGCGTGTTTTTGCCGGATTTCGAAAACTGTTCTAAAAAGCCGTATCGGATGAAGCTTTGGGTGGTGAAAGCTTGCGCCAGCGCAAAGGTGCCCCACATAAGGGCATCACGAAAACGCTGCTATCAGGAGACGATCATTGGCGACGCTGGGGATGAGCGAGAGCGACAAGCTGGCCGTCGAGGCATTCCGCCGCGACGTGGTGGACCCGTCGCGCACATCGCTGGTCATCGTAGATTTCTGGGCCGAATGGTGCGGACCCTGCAAGCAACTGACGCCAGTGATCGAGAAGGTTTGCGCCGAATACGCCACCAAAGGCGTCAAGCTGATCAAGATCAACGTCGATGAGAACGGCTTCATCGCTTCACAGTTTCAGGTGCGGTCGATCCCTACCGTCTATGCGATCTTTCAGGGCCAGCCGGTCGCCGACCTGACCCAGGCACGTACGGAAGGGCAGTTCCGGCAAATGTTCGATCAGTTGCTGTCGCAGCTTCCGATCGAGTCGGAGGACAAGGCGCAAGCGCAGGAGATAGCTCCGCTGATTGCTATGGGCGAGGAAGCACTGGGGGAGGGCGACGCCGACCGCGCTCTGAGCATCTTCCGGCAGATCGGGGACATGGCGCCGGACAATGCCGAAGTGCTCAGCGGGCAGATTCGCGCGCTGGTGGCGCTGGGCGAACTGGATCAGGCGCAACTCGTGTTGGACGCGGTGCCGCCGGAATTGGCAAAGGAACAACATGTCGAACGCGCGCGGGCGGCATTGTCGCTTGCCAGGGACTCGCAGCCGGTGGAAGACCTGTCGGGGCTTGAAGCGCAGATCGCCGCCAATCCGGACGACTATGAAACGCGCTTTGCACTTGCAGGCGGTTATATGGCCAATGGCAATCGCGATGCCGCCGCAGACGCGCTCCTCGACATCGTAGCGCGCGATCGCGACTGGAACGAAGGCGCGGCCCGCCAGCAATTGCTGAAGCTTTTCGAAGCGGTTGGTCTTGAAGACCCATGGGTGTCCGCTCAGCGCCGTCGCCTATCCGCCATCTTGTTCGGCTGACATGCCGACGCAGCGCATATCGCTGTTCCCATTGGCCGGGGCGCTGCTCTTTCCGGGGATGCAGTTGCCACTCCACATTTTCGAGCCACGATATCGGGCGCTGGTGCGGGACGCTATGGCACGCGATCGGCGGATCGGCATGATCCAGCCTCGCGGTGATGCAGCCAATGCGGGCAGCCAGAATAGAGAGCCGCTGCTTTACAACATTGGGTGCGTCGGCCACATCGGCGAATTCGAGGCGCTGGACGATGGCCGCTTTAACATCATCCTCACCGGTGTCGCACGGTTCAAGGTGGTGCGGGAACTGACAGTCACAACGCCGTTCAGGCAAGTTGAGGCTGAAGTCGAAAGCCTGGCCGTCCACGATGACGACATCCTGGCGTCCGTTGAGCGGGCGGCGCTGGAACAGGAATCGCAGCGTTTTGCCAAGATGCAAGGCTATGTGGTTGACTGGGATGCTGTTTCGCGACTGGACGATGCCTCGCTCGTAAATGGCATTGCCCAGATCGCGCCGTTCGACGCGGCGTCGAAGCAGGTTCTGCTGGAGGCGCCTTCCCTGCGCGAGCGCGCGGAGCGCACGATCCAACTCATGCAGTTCTTCGGCCGCACTGACGGCGACGGGCAGGCGACGCTTCAGTGATTTTGACGCCCGAACTGCTGGCGAAGCTGGTCTGCCCTGTCACACGAACGCCGCTCCGGCTGGACGAGGCGCGGCAGGAGCTTGTTTCAGACGAGGCGCGGCTCGCCTACCCGATCAGAAACGGCGTACCGGTGCTGCTTCCCCGCAAGGCGCGGCCTCTGGATTAGACTGCTTCGCCCATCAACAGGCGGGGCAACGCGCCGGACTCGCCCCGCGCTTCCGCCATGAAGCGATTCTTCAGCGGCGCGATGCGCTGTACGGCACCCAAGCCGAAACGCCTGATCGCTGACGGTAGCTTTCCCGGCACATCGAACAGGCGCACCAGACTGTCGGTTGCGACGGAGACGCTCAGCGAGTCGATGCTGCGCCAGCGTTCGTAGCGGGCAAGCAATTGCGCATCGCCCGTATCCAGCCCGAGGCGCATACCCTCCACCACGACCTGCGTCAGCGCGGCCACATCGCGCAGGCCAAGGTTCAACCCCTGTCCCGCAATGGGATGGATGCCGTGCGCTGCGTCACCAACTAACGCTAGCCGCGTGTCGGTGATCCGCGCCGCATGATGGAAGCCCAGCGGATAGCTCGATCGCGGCGAGATGATCGAGATTTCTCCAAGGAATCCACCCATCCGCTTCTGCGCCTCAGCAAGCCACGCCCGGTCACTGAGCGCCAGCATGCCTGCTGCGTGTTTTTCAGGGACCGTCCATACAATCGCGGAGCGGTTCCCCGGCTGCATCGGCAGAAGGGCGAACGGCCCGCCCGGATAGAAAATCTCGTAGGCGGTGTTGGCATGAGGAACTTCGTGCTCGATAGCCGTGACGGTGCCCACATGCGGATAGGACCAGCGCGCAACACGTAACCCAGCGGCGTCGCGCGTCGGGCTGTTGCGGCCTTCCGCGGCAACGAGCAACCCAGCGGAGAGTTGGACGCCGCTGGCAAGCGTCATCCGGACCCCATCGGCATCGCGTTCGACGTTGATCGCCCGGTCGGGTTGGAAGACCGTCAGATCGGCGGCTTGCCCGGCAGCATCGCGAAGAGCGATGCGAATGTCGCGATTTTCGACCATCGTCCCCATTGCGCCGTCCTCGTATGGCGCGATGAACTCCAATGCGCCCGGCTCCAGCCCGTCGCTGACCCAGATCCGCTCGATCGGACAGCCTTTTCCCTCCAGATGCGCGCCGACGCCTATGGTCTGCAACATTTTCCATGTCGCACTCGCGATCGCGGATACGCGTCCGTCGAATCCCGGCGCGATAGCCGCGTGTGGGTCGGCGGGATCGACTACTGCGCAGGATACCCCATGCGCGCTCAAGGCAATGCCCTGAGTGAGGCCCACAAGCCCACCGCCCAGAATGATGACATCGAACCGCTGCATGGCGCTTTTCCTTAAACTGCAAGCCCCGATCTAGGAGGCTGGCGCACCGAAGGGAAGGGCGAACGAAGCGCTTGAGCTGATCGCGTCGGATCGCTCAATATTCCTATATTAGGAATCCTCTGACGTACCCGGGCGGAGCGCCGCCGATACTCGATACCAGAACCTGCAACTCTCCAGCATTCGTCCAAAATCATGCCCGGCCATTTTAGCGAATGACCGGCAGCGATGTGTACGGTACCTGAATGTAGTCGAACATCGTTCCTGCCGCCCGCGTTACTTGCGACCGCGATGACCCGAAAAGGAGTTCCTTGAAGTTGATGCCGATGCCAACATAGGGACGGCGGCTGGGAGTTTCGCCGCGCGCTCTCTCACTTGGGGTGAAACCCGTCGCGTAATAGCCCGCATGGAGTTCCAGAAAGCGAAGCGGCGTGTCTCGGAGGCGATCGAAGCCACTAAGCGTCGCAGCAAGAATATAGCGCTGTTGCCGGTAATGCCGCTGGCCCTTGAATGTATAGATGTCCGAGTTGGGAATGACCATTAGCCGGAAATCCAGCTTGTCCCTAAGGCCTGGTACTGTGTTGCGCAGCGCGGACAACAGGGCGCCACCGGTGTTGAACACCACATCCTCGATAGAAAAGCCGCTCGTTGTCTTATGCGCATCGAACAGCTCTGCATAAAATTGGAGACCCATGCCAAGAGCTGCCGCGGCCATCGCGTCGCCGGGCGCTCCGCCGGTCTTTCGACTTATCCGCCAATGGAGCAGGTCTGCGATTACATAGGCATTGTAGGCATGCGCCATCTTGTCCAGCCCTAACGCCTTGGTGTCTTTTCCAAACCATCCTTCGTGATGAAAGTGAAAGGACTTGATCTTCTCTTTTGTGACGATGATCTGGGTGATGGTGGTGTAGGCAAAGATCGCGCCCACTTCCCACTTGACCGCACCAAGCTTCTCACCGAAAGAATCATAACGTTCGGGATCGGGAAAACCTTCCGATTTCGACGGATCTGTCAATGGGTTGGGAGGTCCATACTCCAGTGGGCGGGGCAGGGCACGGGCGTTGATTTTTGCAAGATCGAAGGTGAAGGTCGGAGCCGGTGTGCCCAGCGGATTGGTGGGGCCAGCCTGATCGGATCGGTCAGGGGCGCTGAGCGGGAACTCTGCCCGTTCGGCGGCAAACACGGGGGAAGTCAGAGCGGCCAGGTCGGCGATCATGACCAAGACAATGCTCTTGCATAGAGACGTGCCCCCCTTCATCCGGTAGATTGTACCGGCTGCGGACGCGGCGGCCCCAACCTATGTCAACACATCGCTTGCTTCAGTGTTGAGCAGTGTTTCCGCCTGCTTGCGGCCATGTCTCTCAGGTTGCGGATAGCCGATCCGGCGCGTGACGATAATTCTGAGGGACTGCAATTGGGTGAAGCAGCGGCGGCCGTTGGCTCAGAGGGCGCTCGGTAAGGAACCACTAAACGCCAGGGATAGTACATCGAACGCTCATCCCATTCGTCTCAACATTCACCGGCCCCTGATGCCGAGGCGGAGTGACCTGCGGCAATCCTCTTTTGGCACAATGAACCTCGAGTATGGCGGTCAGCCCGACGGTAGCTCAATGGAAGGCAAGGAGGGTCGCGCCAGCCCCGCCCTGTCGGTCGCCGCTAGACACCCTTCATCCGGCGCATCCAGCGTCGTCGAGACTTTGGCCGAACGGATCTCATCGCTCTCCTCGTCGAATAGCATCAAATCCATGAAAGTGGTTCGATATCGACACCGATACGAATAGACATCCAAGCTGCTCCAAAGTAACCAGAATTTGCGGCTCGACCCTGCCAAGCATTGTTGATCGTTTCCAGCGAGCCGCTCGGGTATCAACGAAGGAATTGGCCACTACGCGTCACCATTTCGCCATTACGACGCTGGCCTTCGATCCGAGTACAGGCGCTCGTTCAGATGTCCGTGGTCAACGGCTGACCTTTCGAGCCAAGCCGCATTTTCTGCAGCCTGGACACCAAACGTTACAAAGGAGCTATGCGTTTTTAATGAACGTTATCCATTTTCAGGGCGAGCGTTGTACCTGAAGAGGAGAATATCATTGGCGACATCCGTTAGCGCACTTTCCAAGCAGCCGACCCCGGACGAAGCTCTGCAGCGGCTAGTCAGCGGCAACGACGCCTTCGTAGCCGACCGGCCGTTGCCGTCTGATCTGTCCCGGGAGCGGCGACTTGCGCTGGCCGAGGGGCAGCAGCCATTCGCAACGCTAGTGGGCTGTTCAGACTCCCGCGTGGGTCCAGAGCAGCTATTTGGGGCTGGTCTGGGCGAATTGTTCATTGTCCGCACCGCTGGTAACAATGTGGATACCGCCGGCATGGGTTCAATCGAATATTCGGTGGCGGTGCTCAAGGTGCCGCTCATCGTCGTTCTAGGACATGAAAAATGCGGCGCCGTCGCCGCAGCGGCGGACGTCGTGACAAAGGACACGCGGTTCCCAGGGAGCATCGCTCGGATGATCGAGCCCATCGTTCCCGCGGTATTAGCGGCGCAACGCAACGTCGGTGAGGATAAGCTGGTCGACACTGCGGTCGAGGAGAACGTCCGGCGCATGGCCGAGCGGCTGCAGAAGTTTTCCGAGCCCATGCTTCTTGAACCGCAGGAGCGAGGCGAGTTGAAAGTCGTGGGCGCTGTCTATGAGCTTGCGACGGGTCGGGTACGCTGGCTCTGAGGGGGCGGCATCGGATTGGAAGACAAAGCTGCAGAGGGGCCGGCCGGAAAGGTCGGCGTTTCTGAAGCGGTCTGTGGAGACGAAGGTTGTTGCCGGTCAATTGGCGCCGCTCGCCTGCCATTGTTGGCGCTCAGCAAAGATGCGGGCGACGTCTGCCATATTGTCTGAGCCCCAGTTACACAGCGGTGCAAGGGCATCGGCCAAGCTATGGCCCAGAGGGGTCAGCGTATCGTCCGCACGGAGCGGAGCCTCCTGATAATCTTTGCGCGTCACTATGCCGTCGGCTTCCAACTTTTTCAGTCGCTGGATCAACATCTTGTCGCTGACGCCGCGTACAAGTGCAGCCAGTCCCCCCTACAAGCTGATGAGGCCCAACCACTTGCCGACTTCGCCTTCCATGCCCTGATGTACCGGATGCCGCCGGATATCATAGCGGGTCTCGGTGGGGCCGACCCAGCGACGCTGAATATGTCGGCGCCTATTGCCGGCGGACAGGCCGCGACGGCATGCCCGACTATTCCTTCCACATCGCCTTCAATCTGTTCCGGCTAGCGGCGACCTTCCACGGTAGTGAAGGACGCACGGTGCGCGGCACCGCGTCGTCCGCCCACGCCCGCAGACGGGCAGAGAGCTTTCCCTGGCTCGCCCGGCTAGCGCGCGAAGCGATGGAGGCATGCCGGTGAGTTCGGTGCTGATCGAACGTGACGCCAATGCCCGGCTGGTGCCCAACCGCCCGGGTGCGGTAACGCCATCGATATGGCGCTGGCCGATGCCTTCTGGCCGCAGCTGACGATGTCGCTGCGGATCTGATGCGGCATGGCTGGTCGCCGTCAGTCGCGATCAGGTAGACCGTATACGTTTATCAAAACTGGTTGTGGTTGATCTTATATCGGTGGTGAGTGGGCTGGATTCGGCCCTGGCTCTATACCAGGGCCGACATGTCGCACTTACTTCGCTGCCGTAGTCTTCGCAAGAGCGTCCTTTATCGTAGCGACCTTCTCCTCGCTGATCTGACCCGAAGAAATTGGCTGCAGCTGCACAAGGGTCATTCCTTTGAACTTCTCGTACATCGGATGCTTGTCGAGGTCCGGCAGTTCCTTGTCCAGGACCGGCCGTGCCAAAGGGCTGGCCATCAGCGTTTCGATGGGCGTCTCGATCGACAGCGGCGCTTCGGACTGCGCCACGGCTGGAAAGCCGGCGACAAGCATGGGGCCGGCCATCGCGACGGCAATGAGCAGGGATATACGCTTCATACATTCTCTCCTTGGGAAAAATCAGCTTTTTAACGTGATGCGCTCCAGCGCTTTGGGGGCCAGGCGCAAGCCGAGCGGAAGGAACCGCGCCTGCCCCGGAAACACGGCCTCCCTGCCGCGGTCGAGGCCTCTCAGCGCCTCGGCGACGACAGCGTCCGGCGCGAGCTTGGCGACCTTTCGATGCGCGATTGCGGGCGTATCAACAGGCGGCGGCACAAGCTCCATCACAGATATCCCCTTCGGCGCAAGCTGCGCCCGCAACGACTTGGCGAACATCCGCACGCCGGCCTTGGCCGCAGAATAGAGCGGCGCGCGTGACGCGGGCGACCAGCCATATCCCGAACCCGTCAGGATGATGGCGGCGGCGTCGGACTGGCGGAGCAAGGGCAGGCAGCGGTTGACGGTTAGGATCGGGGACAGGAGGTTCAGCGCCACATCCTCCCGCAACTGCGCCGGATTCAGCGGTGCCTGTGCGAAATCCATCTCCGTCAAACGCCCGGCATTGGCGACCAGTAAGTCAAGTCGGCCAACGTCGCAGGCGATCCCATCTGCCATCGCGCTCAGCGCCGCATCATCGGTGACGTCGCAAACGTACCCGGTGCTATTAGGCAGCGCTGCCTCCAGCGCCGCGACGTCGGAAGCGGACCGGGCACAGAAACGGACATCGTCGCCCCGCTGGTGCAGCGCTTCGACAAAGGCTCTGCCGATGCCGCTGGTGCCTCCTGTGACGAGGCTGACTCGCTTTCCCGTCATTTGTTAACCACGTCGATCTGCAGCGCAAACCTGGCGGCGAGCGCCGCTGCCTGCTTGGTTGCGGACTCAGGCACTGACAATGTCACGACCAGTCCGCGGTCTGGATCCTGAATCCCGACCACATCGGTCTCGGCGATCCCTGCTTCAGCGAGGTGCCGCCGTAACGCACTCTCGGCGGCAAGGATGCGCAGCGGCGGCTTGAACGTCTTGCCGACCGCCGTTACCGGCATCTCGTCTAGAACGGTCACATGCGAAGGAACGGCCGCGCGCTCGGAAATACGTTCGGCGGCAAAGGCGCGTAACGCTTCGCCGTCAATTTCCTGGCCAGAGCGCAGACTGACAAAGGCGACGGGCATTTCGCCGGTATACGGATCCGGGCTGCCGATCGCGGCTGCCAGCGCGACCGCTGGATGCGCGGCGAGCGCGTCTTCGATCACGGCCGGATCGATGTTGTGGCCGCCTCGGATGATCAGGTCCTTGGCGCGTCCAGTCAGCCACAGATAGCCATCCGAGTCGAGCCTTCCTAGATCGCCGGTGGCCAGCCAGCCGTCCGCCAGCAGTACGCCCTTGTTCTTAGTAGCATCGGTATAGCCGGGGAAGACATTTGGGCCGCGGATCACCACGGCGCCTGCTTCGCCGATTGGCTTCTCCGCGCCTATGCCGCCGTCGGCGGTTAGATCGACGATCCGCAACTCCTGATAGGGTAGGCGGAAGCCGACCGAACCTGCCTTCCGTTCGCCGTGGGCTGGGTTCGAGCTGGACACGCAACCGCCCTCGGTTAGCCCATAGCCCTCCACGATCTTAGCACCGGTTGCGGTTTCGAAGCGGCGGATCAGTTCGGGCGGCATTGGCGCGGCACCGCAATAGGCGAACTCCAGACTTGAAATGTCGGCATCGATCGGCTGGTCCAGTAGCCGCGCATAAAGCGTTGGTACGCCTGAAAAGACGTTGACCTGATGCCGCTCGATCACGCGCCAGAACTGGCTAGTCAGCGTTGGATTGCGATAGCCCTGCGGCGTGGCCAGCAGGACATGCCCGCCGCTGGACCAGGCACCGAGACCGGTAACCGTAACGCCATTGACATGAAACAGCGGCAGGCCGCAGAGCAGCGTGCGTCCTGGCTCCGCCCCGCTGCCCAACGGCACGATCCAAGCTTCGAAGGCTTCGTTCAGGTGCGAATGCCGCGCGAGCTTCGGCAAGCCGGTCGTGCCTCCGGTATGAAAAAGGCTAGCGATAGTTTCGGGTCCGATTGGACGATCGAAGGTCAGCCTATCCGCCTCTGCCCCTGCAAGAAGCGTGCGGAAATCGTGCAGCGCGATCTCCGCCCGCAAAAGGCCAGGCTGCACGCACTGCGCGGCGATTGCGACCCGCATCTGTTCGGGAAGATAAACGGTAGGATCCACGGTGACCACCGTACGGACGCGCGGCGCATGGTTGAGCGCTGCGGTCACGGTCTGGAATATCTCCATCCCCATAGATGGCGCTAAGGTGATGACGGTTTCTGATCCCGCAGCGTCGATGATGGCGCCCATATGATCGGGTTCAAGCAGGGGATTGACCATGTTCGTTATCCCGGCCCGCTCTCCGCCCCACAGCGCGAAATGGGTTTCGGGCAGGTTGGGCAGCACGACCGATACCGGCGCGTCTTCACTGACGCCCAGCGCGTGCAGGGCGTTTGCGCTACGCGTAAGATCCTGGAGCAGTTCGCGAAAGCTCCAGCGCACCGGCTCCTCGTCCGCCGATCCGAACATGAGGAAGCTGAGCGCCGGCATGTCGCCATACGTCCGCGCGGCATACTCGAACACGTCCCAAGTTGTCCGGAATGGCATGCGCTGCCCGATCGGCACGGCCTCGATCGCTAGCACGTCATTGATCGTCCGAATTCCGACTTTTCTGTCCACAGCGGCCATCGCGTCCTCTTCTTGCCGTTCTCGTTCTGCTATTCTGCGCGCACCAGCGTGCGCTGCCGTCCGAGGTCGATCGACCCGTCCGGGCTGGCAATGCCGCATTCGATAAGATCGCCCTCCTTCAGATAGGCGGGGTTCTTGAGTTGCCCCTTCAGGAATGCCTTGTAGCGTGCGGCAGGGGACATGAACTTGGCGACGAACATGACCGCTGCCGACGGGACCTTGATTGCAACGCCTGACGGTGTGCCGGTTGCGATCAGATCGCCCGGCCGTAGGTCGCGGATGCGCGAGAGTTCGGAGAGCGTAGCCACAGGATCGAAGATCATATCGGACGCGGGGGCGCACTGACGCTCTTTTCCGTTGACTGAGAGCGTCAGGACGAGATCCCCCCAGCGCTCCAGTTCGCGGGGTTCGGGCAGCACGAGAAATGGGCCAGTGGGTCCGAAGGTGCGATAGGATTTTGCCTTGCAGAACTGTTCGTGGCTAACCTGAATTTCCCGCGCGGAAATGTCGTTGGTAACCACTAGGCCGCCAATCCACTTGTGCAGACTCTGCGGCGTCGGATCGATCGGTCCGTTGACGGGAGTCGCGACGACGAGGCCTAGTTCGACCTCATAGTCCAGCAGCTTCACATGGCGTGGCTTGATCACGTCGTCATTGGACCCCGACAGGCAGGATGACGCCTTGTGAAAGATGACGTTGTTGACCTGATCCTTGGGATCGCGGCCGATCTCGCGCAGGTGGCTTGCGTAATTTGTCGCCTGGCAGATATAATCTCTGTCCGGCGTCACCGGCGATAGCAGGTGGACATCGGCAAGCGCGATCACACCGTCTCCGGATGCGGCAGCAGCTGCGGCAGGCCCGCCTTCGGTAAAAAAGCTACCCGTGGTCTGCCAGCTGCCATCTAATGGGAGGATGCGACCGTTGCGGTGCACGCCCCAGGCGGCGCTACCGGCCTGTTCGTAGCGAATGACTTGCAATGCCATCGTCAGTTCCTTCCCGCCTTTTTTGATTTGGGCCGTGGTGGCGCGTCGATCGCGCGCTTCAGATTCGCCATACGAGCGAAGGTAAGTTCGTCGCTCTTTCGTATATTGTTGAGGGTGCGCCAGATAAGGCCAGGGGTGAGCTTCGGTGCCTCGAAATCCTTGGGTACCTGTGGCCCCCATTGATACAACCCCCCGCTCGTCAGGGGAGTGATCCCCGGCGGTGTATCAGAGGTGAACTTGTCGGAATCGCAAAAGTGCTCGAACTTCATGCCCCAGGGGTCGCGCCAATAGTCGAAGATCTGGCTGCCCAGCAGATGGCGACCGATCCCCCAGCTATGCTGGTATCCGCGCCCGAGCAGATGCTGCTGCCCCATAGCAATATCATCGAGATCAATAACCTCATAGGCAGAGTGGCTATAGAGGTTGTCTACATTCTGAGCGATGACGATGGTATGGTGGTCGGCTGGCTCATCGCCTCGATCGCAACGCATGAACACAAGCGCCGGATCGTCCTCGCCGATCGTCTGAATGTCCGAAGGAAGGAGGCCGAATGTGTCCATGTACCAGCGCGCAGTGCGGAAGAAATCGACGACGCCAAGCACGGCATGGCCCATCCGCAGGACGGTCGACGGACGAACCGGCGGCCGCTGTCCGGCGTTAAGACGCACCGCCTCATAATGGCTGTTCTGCACCAACCGCTCGCGCACCGCTGGCAGGTTCGGTTTGGGTCCATACACCGCACGCACCAGAAAACCCGCCGGATCCACTAGCGTGATCTCCTCACCTTCCGGCCAACCCTCTGCCGGACTGATCGCGGAGGCGCCGGGCAAGGCACTCAACGCAACCAGATCGTCGCGCGACGACATCATCAGCCCCGGACCGACGAAACGCTCGCGTTTCCCCTTGCGGACGATCACGCACGGCCCGTAACCCGCTTCGGGATAGAGCCAGACGCTGTCGCCCTGGTAACGCGGACGCGCAAAACCGAAATCGGACAGAAAGCGCACCGCTTTTTGTAGATCGGGACGTTCGAAGGTAACGCTGGCAGCGTCAAAGGCCCGTGCAACGGGGCGTGCAGCGCGGGTGAGCCGTGGATCTGTCAACTCCGGTACGGTCGTATATTCGTTCATGCAGCGGTCCTTTCCGCCTGGTTTGCCCGTGCTGGCGAGGCGACAACGTGATAAGCACGGCGCATCCAGGCAAGCTTGTCGCCGGGACGTTCCACTGGGATACGATCAACGAGAAAGCGATCTGGTCGAACAAGGAGCATACCGCGTTTCAATCCGATCCATTGCGTGAGCTCCCCCGCTGTATCGAGTCCGTCTCCTCCAGGGCCCAAATGCACCAGCCGCGCTTGCAATGCCTCCGCAGTGGCGAAATCCGCGGGCGATAGCGCTTCCCGCGGATCAACATCGATTCCGATCAAGCTGAAACCGGGACCGAGCAATGTGTCGAGCAGTGTCTCGCCTGCCGCGATTTGGATCACTGGCTGCGGTATCATTTGGCCAACGGGTCTGCCCGCCGCCCAGTTGACCAGGGACGAACGGTCAATGCTGGGCGAGGGTATGACATCGCCTCTATCAAGCCGCGCACGCTGCGAGGGTATTGCCCACATCGTCTTCATAGCCAGGTCGCGTACAAATGCGCGCGAGCGGCTGGTGGGCATAATCGCGCTGCCCAGCCGGACAGCGAGTGCGGTCATGGCGTGTGTATGAGCGCGGCGCTCCGCATCGTAGGTGTCCAGCACCGGGTCACGCATCCGTCCCTGGCATACTGCTGCGAGTTTCCATGCAAGATTGGCAGCGTCCCGAATGCCTCCGTTGAGACCCTGGCCCGCAAAGGGTGGAGTAACATGCGCGGCATCGCCCGCAAGGAAGATGCGACCTGAACGGAATCGCTCGGCAATGCGGGCGTGGAAGCTGTATACTAGGCTTCGTTCAATATAACGTGGAGAAGACCCACTGAGCGCTTCGATCAACGCACGCGCATTGTCTTGATCGGCGAAGCACGCCTCATCGTCGCCGGGCATCAGCAGGAACTCCCAGCGCCGGCGGTTTTTGCTCACTGGCAGCGTCACCGCCGGTCGTTTCGGGTTGCAGAAGAAGCGGATCTCACGGTGTGGATAATCATCATGCTGGACATCGACAACGAGCCACTTCTCGGCAAAAGTCGATCCGTCGAATGCTATGCCGAGCCGTTCCCGGATACGGCTGGCGCCCCCGTCACAAGCTATCGTATACCGAGCGTTGAGGCGGTGGATCGCGCCCGCAGTGTCCGTCATCGACAGGCAGGTATGGCTACCGAGGTCGGCGACATCCCCAACCGTAATACCACGAAAAACCGACACGCTTGGATAGCCATCGAGTGCGCCGGCGATCGCCGCTTCAAGCTCGGGCTGATAAAAAGTTCCGCGCGGGGAAAAGCCGTAACGCTTCGCGGTTGAGGTCATACGCGCCAGCAGTTGCCCTCGACCATTATAATAGCCGACCGGGACATCGAGCTCCAGCGTGTGTGCCAATGCATCAAGCCGACCAATACGCTGAATGGTCCTCAGCGTCTCCGGATCGAAGGCAATCGCGCGAGGTTCTGTGAACGGCACTTCCCTCCGTTCCAGCACAACAGTTTGCAGGCCTTGCTGACCAAGCAGAGCAGCCAACATTAGACCGACGGGACCTGCCCCAATGATCGCCACGTCTACCGAGAGGGGGAGACTACTTGATTGCTGAGGTAAAGGCAAATCTATGAACCCACTGTTCTTTTTTGACTACATAGTCATATTTTCACTATATGATTTTTATTAGCAGCGCAATATCTCTCCAAAATGATTGATGCTGCAACAAATGCCGCGCCACTAGGGCGCGTAGCTCGGAAGCGAGTAGAAGTTCGAAAGCGTCTGATGCTCGCGGGGTTCGAACTCGCAGGCCGGCGCGGGCTGAATGAATTTGCCGTGGCCGACCTGACCGAAGCGGCGGACTGTTCGAAGGGTGCCTTCTACTCGCATTTTGAGAGCCGAGACGCGTTTATTGCCGAGTTGATAGCCGAAGGTGTCGAAACAGTCGGCGAAGCACTTGACCATCACGGCGAGAGCGTGTCGCCCGATGAAGCTCTGGCGGTCGGCCTGCGCTACGCATTAACGCTCGCACAGCAGCAACCGAAATGGGGCAGGTTTGTCGCGGCAGTTGCACGATCGTCCTTTCACATGAACATGGGCTTCACTCAACGACTAGCACGCGACCTTGCCCGTGGTCGGCTGGTGGGTTCGTTCGTCTACGATGATCCCTCGAGCGCACTGCTGCTCGCCAGCGGTGTTTTCCTGGCAGGTGTGGTGGGCGCTGAGCTTGATGCTCTGCTGCCCGCCACACCTAGCGAGGCGACACGACTCACACTGATTGGACTAGGCGTTCCTACAGACCGTGCGCGCATTCTGACCGAGATCCCTCTTCCCGAGCTAAGGTTTAGATCGATCGTCGTCTCCTTCTGCTGAACGGTCGAAGGACGAACTGGTCATCGTTACCAAGGGCAAGCGGAAAGCACCGAACTGAAGGACCTCTGACTGCGATTGTCACAGGGTGGGCGGGACGCCCAGCTCGTTAGCTAACGACCGCCTAAATGTGATCTTCGTGATCATATTAGACGCGCTGGACCCGGCCCGACGGCAGGGTCCGGCTAGTCTTCCGAGAAGTGGTCGGCGAGTTCGCTACCGTCATATCCGTGCGTAAAGCTCTTGGGGTCGATGGGGAGCATCGTTGCTTCCCATGCACCGTGTGCTGCGACCAATCGTGCGAAGATATCTGGCCGTCGCAGTTTCAGATTTGCCCGCTCTTGCGGGTCTTCCACCACGTTGAACAGGAAGGTATTGTCGCGAATCTTGAGATATTTCCAGTCACCGTCTCTCGTTGCTTCCTGGCTCATATGCTTGTAGCGGAAGTGAACCGTGCGACTGCGAGCTGGCGCACCGGCAATCGCTTCGCGGATGTCGATCCCATCGGCGGGATAGTCCGGATGCATCTTTCCGCCCGCTGCGGCTAGCAGCGTCGGCACGAAGTCCATCGTCAGGATGACCTGCTCGCTGATCGACCGGGGCTTCGACAGGCCCGGCCAGCGCACGATGAAGGGTGCGCGAATCCCGCCTTCCAGCAGCTCGGTCTTCATTCCCTTGAAGGGCCAGGTATTCGAAAAACGCTCACCGCCGTTATCGGACGTGAAGATGATGATGGTGTCGTCGGCAATGCGAAGCTGTTCCAACGCATTCATCAGCCGTCCGATCTGCCGGTCCATTGCCACCACGATCTCGCCATAGGTCTTCATCGATCCGCCGTCATAATGGAGGATGCCGAGTGGGTTTTTGCTAAGTCGGGTCGCTTCGGCCTCATCGCCGGGCGCCTCCCAAGGCCAGTGCGGCGCATTGAAATGCAGACTCATGAAGAACGGCTTGTCGCTTGCGGACATCTGTCGGACCATGTCGATAGACTTCTGCCCAAGCAGGTCGGTGAGATAGCCCTTCTGGTTAGCCGGAGTGTCGCCGTCCCAAAGATCATAGCGATTGCCGAACGCCTCGTGCGTGAAATAGTCTACAGACCCTTCACGCATTCCCCAGAAATGATCATACCCGCTCTTGAGTGGGCCGAATTCTGGAAGACGCCCGAGATGCCACTTGCCTACCAGAGCGGTCTGATATCCGACCTCCCGTAAGAGGCTCGGCAGGGTCGGATGCGAGGGTGGCAGACCAATGCCGGGGCGCTGCCCGACTGGCTCCTCCAGTCCTACTGGCAGACGAGATTGATATCGACCCGTCATCAGAGCGGTGCGGGTCGCCGAGCATACCGGGGTGTTGGCATAACCCTGAGTAAAACGGACCCCCGACGCTGCAAGGGCATCGAGGGCCTTCGTTTGGTATTCTCGCCGCCCATAGCAGGATAGATCTCCATAACCGAGGTCATCGGCAACGATGAAGACGATGTTGGGCTGCCGGCGCGTCTTACGGGCCGCTGCCCGGCCTAGGGGGATAGCGCCGGGCAGCATCGAAACGATCGCGGCTGAACTCGCCAAAACACTACGACGGCTAATATTCATTATGATCCTCCCGGCCGGACAGCGGCGCTTAAAAGCGAACGTTCAGTTGTGCATAGACCTCACGCGGTCGCGCAAGCGTGCCGTAGGCAGAGCCTGAAGACGAGGACAATGTCTTCGTCGTGTAATAGGTCGCGTCGAACAGGTTCCTCGCCCCAAGCGCCAACGTGTAGTTGTTGTCAGGAAAGGTGTAGGCGATCCGAGCGTCCGCCTCAGCGTAGCCTTTCTGCACGATGATGGAATAGTTGGCGACACTGTTGCTGTCACTACTCTCGTAATGCACGTCGATGGACGTATCGATCCGCCCGCCGTTAGTGAGGGCGACACGATGCTGGAGCGAGCCATTCAGCTGCCAATCCGGCCCGGGTAGACGGCTGGCGGTCGTGATCGGTACGACCGCGTTTGTGCCCTCGCTTGAGACCGTGCCAGGATTTACGCGCTTCAATTCCTTTCGGGTGTAGCCCGCCGACACGTTCGCCGTGAACCCACCACCAAGAACGGCGCGTGCTTCTGCCTCGAACCCAGTAAACCGCGCGTCAGCCAGATTGAGCACGAAGCCAGCCAAACCTTGCGTGGTCGCCGTCACCTGAATGTCCGAATAGTCGATCTGGAATGCGGCCAAGTTGAGCGTCAACCGTCGATCGAACCACGTCGACTTGATGCCCGCCTCATAGGAGGTCACGAACTCTGGCTCGTATGAAGGCAGCGGGCTAATCAGGCCAGCGGAGAAGCGGGCCGCGAAACCGCCAGCGCGATAGCCCTCCGAATAGGTGCCGTAGAGCAGAATGTCATCCGTCGCTTGCCAGGCAAGATTGGCCATCGGCGTCCACAACTTGGTGCCTTGATCGCCTGACGCGCTCTGCACCGCGCCAACGGACCGCGATTGTGAGACAAAATAATTCTTGGTTTCGTCAGTGTAACGAATTCCGCCGGTTAGTTTCAGGAGGTCTGTGATTGCAAACGTGAACTGAGCATAGGCCGCCTTTGACGAGTTATCGATCGTCCGCGTGGTTGTCTGGAAATAAGGTAGGAACGGCGCGAGCGCCGGTGCCTGAGCAGCCGGAACGTTCCCCGGCGCGAACAGGTCAACGGCCTGATCGCCTTTTTCGTTGAAGTAATAGGCGCCGAATACATAATCGAGCCGGTTGTTGAATGCGCTACCTACGAGTTGCAATTCCTGTGAAAATTGCTGCTGGTTAAACGGTGCATTATTGTTGGTGAAAATTGTGTACGGCGTGAAGTCGAGATCGCCGTAAAACGTGGAATCGAACTCACGATAGGCCGTAATGGACTTGAACGTGCCGACATCTGTATCTAGCGTGATCGTACTCATATATCCGGTGACATTGAGTTCGTTTTCGGGCTTGATGACGTTTCCGGCACGATCGGCCCACACCGAGTGGTTGCCGCGTGTGCCCTCTAGCCAGGCATTGCCATAACAGGTGCGGCTGGAGTTGCGGAACGCAGCGTCCGTGCCGCAACGGGGTGCGTCGGCTGAGATCCAGGGGACACGGGCTGTCGCCGCCGGCCCCGTTCCCCGATTGAAGAAGGTTGACAGCGATCCGGTGGGGCCGGTCTGATCAACTGAGACATCCCCAAGCAGCAGCGGAATGCTGGCTGAGGGAGGATCTCGACGTTGCGTGTAATCGGCCGCAAGGTCGATGGTCAGATTGCTGGTGGGTTGGATGCGCAGCGCACCGCGGATGCCCCACATCTTTTCGCCACCGAGTTTAAAGTCGTTATATTGCAGCGCATCGATATAGCCGTCGCGATGGCGCGCTACGCCCGATACCCGCAAGGCGATTGAGTCCGTGATAGGGAGATTAATCGAGCCACGGACCTGATAGAATTCGCGGCTGCCGCCCGCAGCGGAGAAAGTGCCGGAGATACCGCTTGGGTCCGGCGCTTTGGAAACGACGCTGATCGCGCCGCCGATGGTGTTACGCCCGAACAGCGTGCCCTGCGGCCCACGCAGCACCTCCACCCGCTCGACATCAGCAAGGTCAAGCACGCTGCCGACACTTCGACCCAGATAGACGCCATCGACATAGACTCCGACGCCGGGATCGGTGTTGATGGTGAAATCGCCTTGGCCAATGCCGCGGATGTTAATGACTGGCGTGAAGGTCGCGCCCGAGGTGCCCCCCCGGTCTTCAGTGTCAGATTGGGTGCGATGCTCTGAATCGCGGTGAGATCGACTGCCCCGCGGCTTTCAAGCTGCGCGGCGCTGACCGCCGTGATCGCGATCGGTGTGTTCTGCAGATTCTCTTCACGCTTGCGGGCTGTAACGATGATCTCTTCGGTTATGCTCAACCCTGCGGCGTCCTCGGTCGCAGTCTTGTCCGTCGGAGCGGTTTGCGCTCGCGCTGTTCCGACGCTTCCGGCAATCAGAATTGCCGGTGCCGCTGCGCTGCAAAACAACTTTGCCAGTACGTTGTGCAGGCTCATGGCTTCTATCTTAGCTTTCATCATCTTTTCTCCCCTTATTTGCTTTCCTGCGCCGATAACCTGGCCGGGATGCTCTCTTGGTTCACGCTGGTTCGAGCCACGTGCCGGTAATCAGAGGTTCCGCCCTACGCGGCGTGAGGCGCCCGATGCCCCCATTGAACCTCCTTGAGTTCTGTAAGTGTCGCTTGGCGTGAGCCGTCCTGGGCAACCAGCAGGTCGCCATCGGTCCAATGTTCAAGCGCGTGCCCCCAGGGATCGCGCCAATAATCAAAGATTTGCGACCCGAGGACGTGGCGGCCCACCCCCCAATGCGGTTCCCATCCAGCTTGACTGAGCCATTCATGGCCAACGAACAGATCGTCGGCATCGAGAATTTCAAACGCGGCATGATTGAAGCCGACGCCGCGCGGCCCTTGGACAATGAATAGGCTGTGATGATCGGTGGGTTCGTTGCCCCGGTCGCAGCGCATGAAAGCGCCGATTGATTTGCCGTCGGGTGTGACGATTTCGTCCGAGGTGATGAAG
This sequence comes from Sphingobium sp. SCG-1, assembly GCF_002953135.1. Lineage (NCBI taxonomy): Bacteria > Pseudomonadati > Pseudomonadota > Alphaproteobacteria > Sphingomonadales > Sphingobiaceae > Sphingobium > Sphingobium sp. SCG-1. The sequence goes on along the minus strand of NZ_CP026372.1, from coordinate 3,380,168 downwards.
CCGAACCGCTCCTTGTACCATGCCTCGGATCGACGAAAATCGGATACGCCAAGCACACAGTGACCCAAACGAACGACATGCGAGGGGCTCTTGGGTACTCGCTTCACCGCACGCACGCGTCGCTTCTCGAGCGCGTCGTTCCAGCCGACTTCGCGTAACGGTGACCGCCCATCGGCGGCGACTTGCCCGGCGATTACTTCCACCAAAAAGCCGTCTGGATCGGTCAGTGTGACCACAAACCCGCCCCCAGGGCGATCTACCGTCGTGACCGCTGCTCCTTCCCGCTCTGAAAGCCCATGGAGAGAATCCACCGTCGGCGCGAGCAGGCCAAGCGCTACGAAGCGCGAATTACCTTTCTCCGTCATATGCAAATAGGGAGCAGGGCCAAGGCCGTGCGCATAGAGCACGTCAGCGTCGCGAAAAGGCTGCATCCCGAAGTCGCTGACAAAGCGCTCCATCAAGTTCAGGTCCGGTGCGGCGAACCGGACGTGGGCGATATCAACAACCCGCATTGCCCTCTCCAATATGACTATTTAGTCATTTCTTATTCTCAAACTTCTCCCATTGCAACGGGCAATTTCGCTGTCACTCCCCCGATGGAAGCACAGGTTGAATTAAGAGGTCATCCCGCTGCGGGTGAAGGACGCCACGGATCGGCAGTGTCCAGTCGCCACTTCGTGAGCCGCTCGGCCAGCGAAGCTGCGCATTGGCGATAAGCGGGCACACCGATCAGGTTCATCTGACACTCCGGGTCGGTGCGCAGATCGAAAAGTGCAGTCCCGTCGGTCGCCTTGCCAATGCCGCCGCCACTTGGGAGCGCATGGACCAAGCGCAATTCGTTGTTGCGGATGACGCGAACGGGGGAAAAGCGTAAGCGCCGAGGGAAGGGGTCGTTGACACGGGCTGTCAGGCTTTTCGGCGTGTCCGTGGCGCCCATTTTTTCGCGAGCGCTTCCAGCCTTGCCTCTATCAGGGGGATATCGGGCTTGGCGTTAGGATCATGGTCGTCGCCGAGGGTGTCCAGCGCCTCTTCGTAATATTCATGATGTGGGTCGCCGAGCGCTTCGAGCTTTTCGGCGTAACCCCATGGACCGCCACAGTCCTCTGGCGGCCGCATGCCTACTGCATCGAGGATGAGCGGATATGTCAGGTGCGGGCTGGCCGGGCTGATGCGCTCGATCTTGACGCTATGCTCCCAGGCATCGCCAAAGTCATAGAGATATCGGAAGGTCTTGCGCCTCGTATCCGCCAGGACCTGGGCGAGAGTGACCTTACGGGCGTCGAGCGGTCCGTCGAAGCCATATTCAGGATCAGGGATGCCAAAGCCGGTCTGTTCGAAGCTCATTTCCCACAGGTGAGAGTCCGTCCAGGAGAAGGCGGTCTGGATAATGGTGTGCAGACGGTCGAGCCGGATATTGAGCGGCACCTCCAGCGTTCGGCTGACGGCCGGCGTGACATCGTCCAGCGTAATCTTCATCCGCACGACAGTGCCGTTGCTCACGCAGCCTTCTCCAGATCGTTGGTCAGCCTTGATGCCTGCCATTTCCACGGCAAAAAGTCATCGATCCGATTGATCGGGTGGTTGCCGATGCGCTCAATGACGTCAGTGAACCACGCCTCGGGCTCGACGCCGTTGAGCCGGCATGTACCGGCCAGGGCGTAGAAGAGCGCGGCGGCCTCTCCCCCCTTCATGGAGCCGACGAACATCCAGTTCCGGCGCCCGAGCGCGACACCGCGCAGGGCATTTTCCACCAGATTGTTGCTGATTTCGAGCCGACCATCATCGCAGTAACGGATCATGGCCTGCCAGCGGTTAAGCGGATAGCGACACGCACGCGCCAGATTGCTGTCAGACGACAGGCCTCGGTTCTGGGTTTCGAGCCAGACGCGCAGCGCCTCCAGCTTCGGCACGGCCTTGATCTGGCGGATGCGTCGTCGCTCATCGGGTGGCGCGCCCTTGATGTCGCGCTCGATGGCGAAGAGCTCGGCGATCCGCACAACCGCCTCCGCCGCGATCGGTGACGGGCTCTTGTCCAAGATGTCGGTAAATTTCCGGCGCGCGTGGCTCCAGCATCCCACTTCGACGATATCCTTGGGCGCCTTGGTCTTGGGGTCACGGTAAAGTGCGTTGTACCCGGCAAAGCCGTCTGCCTGGAGATACCCCTGATAGCCGGCGAGATGTTCCGCCGGATGCGCTCCGCCACGATCGGCGCTGAAGCGGAAGACTACCGCGGGCGGGCTCATGTCGCCGCTTGAGCGGTCATCACGCAGATATACCCAGAAGTGCCCGGTCCGACTGCCGTCGCCATTGCCCAGCAAGGTGACCGGCGTGTCGTCACCGTGGATCTTGGCGGCTTCCCGGATATAGGCGAACAGTCGCTCGCCCAGTGGCGCCAGCAGCCATGCCAGTTTCCGTGCCCAACGGCTCATCACATCCCGATCGATATGAAGCCCCACCCGTCGGAAGATCACCGACTGCCGGTGCCAGGGCTGATGATCGACAAAGCGATTGACGATAAGGTGAGCCAGCAAGGCGCTGCTCGCCATCACCTTGGGCAGGGGCAGATCGACAGCGGGCGCCTGGCGGATTTGCTCGCAGGACCGGCACACCAGCCTGGGCCGGACATGGCGGATGACGCGGAAGCGCGCCGGGACATAATCGAGAACCT